>JBEKLE010000087.1:0-17907 GCA_050010355.1 Rhodopila sp.
CGCGCGGCGATGACACCGTGCAGAACGATCACGTTCAACCGGGGCCGGCGCCACGGCAGCAGGCTGGTTTCACTCATGCATTACGGCCGCGCAGTTCCGCCAGCCCATGCAGCGCCGTGCCGTCCGCGGCGAAATTGGCCGGATCAAGCCACGCCAGCAGCGCGTCCCGGCAGGCCGGCCACTCATCGCCGACGATGCTGTACCAATCGGTGTCGCGCTGGCGGCCCTTTACGATCATGTGCATGCGATGCCGGCCTTCATAGGTGAAGCCCAGTCGCTCCGCCGCCCGCTTCGATGGAGCGTTCAGGGCGTTACACTTCCACACCAGCCGCCGATAGCCCAGGTCGTCTGCGGCCAGCTTCAGCATCAGGAAAATCGATTCGGTGGCTGCTCGTGTTCTCTGCATGCGTGGGCTGAACCAGATATTTCCCAACTCGACGGACGCATACCTGGGCTGGATATCCATCAATGCAAGCCAGCCGGACACGACGCCGGTGCTGACCGGCCGCACCGCCCACAGCATGGGGTCGTGCATCGCCGCAAAGTCCATGACCTGGCGTCCCATTGCCTCGGCCGAGCCGAAAGGGCCGGAGCCAAGGTATGTCCAGCTCTCGTCGGCCCCCTGAGCGGCCTGCCACAGTTCCTCGACGTGCCGGCGGTGCAGAGGTTCAAGCGTCACGTGCTGGCCGCGGATCGGAACCCGCGCAGGCAACGGCCGGGGGATCGTATCAACCGCCGGCCCAACAGTTGGGGGCCCAAAAGTTGGGGGCATGGTAGTGTCCTTCGTTTCATGGAATACGGTGGCCCGAGTGGCGTCCGACAACAAGTCGCCACCGCCCTGGCCGGTCGCCGGGGTGTCACACCTTCATGGGGGATCATGAATGTTCCGCAGAATTCTTCTCGCTTCCGCCCTGTCCGTGGTGTTCGTCACCACGGCCTCCGCCGCCACGGTGACTTACACCGCTCGGCTTTCCGGCCGCAGCGAGGTACCCAAGACCGACAGCAAGGGCACCGGCAAGCTGGATGCAACGTTCGACACGCAAACTAAGGCATTGGCCTACACCCTGACCTTCACTGGCCTGACCGGCCCGGCGACGGCTGCCCATATCCACGGACCGGCGACCCGCGCGCAAAACGCCGGCGTCGTGGTGCCGCTCGGTGACAAGAATCCGACGAGCCCCGTTACCGGTTCGGTCACGCTGACCGACGATCAGGTGAAGGCTCTTCAGTCATCCAGGCTTTATGTAAACGTGCATACGGCGGCCAATCCAGGCGGCGAAATCCGCGGCCAGATCGTCGCCGTCCATGCCAGGAAGCCTAAGACAGCGGCGCCGGCTGCCGCTGCTCCCGCGGCGACCGCCCCGCCGAAGTGAGCTTCTGACGCTCAGACCGTCCCGGTTCCGCATCCGGGGCGGTCGGAGCCTAGAACGGCATAAGGATATCCATCATCTGCTGGCCCCAGCGGGCGCGTTGAATATCGGTCAGCTGTCCCTTGCCGCCATAGGCGATCCGCGCCTCCGCCATGCGGTCGTGCTGCACCGTGTTGTCCGAGGCAATGTCCTGCGGGCGGATCACACCCGTGATCTGCAGGTCCCGCAATTCGCTGTTGACCATGAATTCCTGCCGGGCAGCGATGACAAGATTGCCGTTGGGAAGCACCTGGGTAACGATGCCGGCCAGTCTCAGGGTCACCGCTTCGGTCCGCTGGATCTGGCCGGTGCCGGTGTTGTTGTTGCCGCTGCTGGCCGACACCAGCGTCGCCGCCGTAACAGCCTTCGGCAACATTGTTTCAAGGCCGAAGAAGTTTGGAATCCCGGCCGTTTCAGTGCTGGCGCGGGTCGCCGAGGTGACGTTCTTCAGGTTGGCGGCATCGTTGATATTCACCACGACAGTAATGATGTCACCAACCTGGGCGGCGCGTTGGTCCTTGAAGAATGCCCGCGAACCCGAACGCCAGAGTGAGTTCGCCTCGTTCGGCGACGGCTGACGTGCCGGCATCGGCATCGTCAGCGGCCGCCATTTCGGATCCTTCGTCGGATCCTCGGTCGGGGTCATCGCGGGGTCCCGCCCGACGTCCGACAGACGGCTCAGCGCGCCGCATGCGGTCAGGGATGCAGACGCGATACAAAGCCAGACGATTGCCCACCGCTTCATTGCGCATTGATCCTGCGATCAAAGCGGGCGGGCTGCGTCGGCAGCGCCGCCGGTGCGTCAGGGGTCACTTCCACCTGTCCAGGTCCGATCACCTTGGCGAACAGGAAGGCATGGGACGTTGTGTTCTGCACACGAATTTTTTCACCATCGGCACCGGCATCCAGCGCGATCGCCTGCCCGGTGACGGACAGTCCCGACGTCGACAGCTCGATCTGGACCGTCGATCCGCGTTGCACCAAAGGTGGACGGACCAGATCAACCAGGCGAAGCGGCTGGCCCGCCGCGACCGGGCGCCGGAGTTGCATCCCGACGATCTCATCAACCGTCCGTGCAACGTCGCCTTGCACCAGAGCCGTCCGCACCCGCGCGATCCGCACATCGTCGGGTCGGAGCACCGTCTCCGGCAGCAACCGCGTGAGAGCCACGGGAGCCTCCACCATCTCCTCGACGCGACCAGCGATCCGGGTGTCGATGGGGTTCATCCCCTCCCCGGTGACCGTCAGGGCGGCCGAGAAACGGCCGGTGTCGCTGTCGAACTCGAGCTGCGAAACCGTCGAGGTCGTCGTCACCTCGACCGGAACGAGCGGCGCGTTGAACCCATCCAGTTCGATGTTGATATCGTCGGTGGGCCCGGCCGCGGTGACGGCGAGCCGAACGGCTTCGATGGCTTCTTCCTTCCGAAGCGGACGGCCGGGCCATTCCAGCACCGCACGATCCGCGCGCGAAACAGACCGCCAGGCAACGTTATACTGCCGGGCGATGGCGTTCAGTTGCGCGGCCTCGACGACGATGCGTCCGCCCGGTTCGGGACCCGGCCCCAGAACACGGTCGGCGTTCGGTCCGGCGTCGTCGAACAGGTCCCGCAGAAGAACGTTCGGCCCATGCAGGGTCGTCATGCTGCGCAAGGCAGCGGCCTGAGCCTGCGTGCAGGCAAGGACGGCGAACACAAAAGCAAGCTTCCGCATGGCACTATCGCAGGTTGGTCAGCGTGGACATCATCTCGTCGCTGGACGTGATCACTTTGCTGTTCATCTCATACGCGCGCTGGGCGGTGATCAGGTTGGTGATCTCGGTGACCACGTTGACGTTGGAGGTCTCGATGAAGCCTTGCTCGACCGAACCGAACCCGGCGGCGCCGGGGTTGCCGGTGACCGGCGCACCCGAGGCTGCGGTCTGCACAAACAGGTTGCCGCCCTGTGCGTCAAGGCCCGCTTCGTTCGGAAAGGTCGCAAGCTGAAGCTGACCAACTGTCTGCGGCGCCGGCGTGTTGGCGAGCGTCACCTGGACCTGGCCGGAGGTATTGATGGTCACACCCGTCGCGGCAACCGGGATCTGCAATCCTGGTGAAACGGTATACCCGTCCGCGGTAACAATCGTGCCGTCCGCCGCCAGGGCAAATGTCCCGTCACGTGTGAAGGCGGTCTCACCGCTCGGCGTCGTCACCTGAAAGTATCCGCTCCCCTGAATAGCCAGATCCAGCGTGTTCGAGGTCTGCTGCAGGTTGCCCTGCTCGTTGATCCGGTAGATCGCCGCGGTCTTGACGCCAAGGCCGACCTGCGCCCCCGAAGGCACCACCGTGCCGCTGTCGGAACTGTTGGAGCCGACCCGTCGGAGATTCTGGTAAATCAGATCCTGGAACTCGGCCCGCCGGCGCTTGAAGCCCGTCGTGGTCATGTTCGCCATGTTGTTCGAAATGACTTCGACGTTGGTCTGCTGCGCCTGCATTCCGGTGCCAGCGATATCAAGCGAACGCATCTGATGGTCTCCTGTGGCGTTTTGTCACGGTGTCGGATTGAACTCTTGTTATGAACCGGATCCGGTCGGCAGCAACTTGTCGATGGTCTGCTGCTCGCGGTCTCCCTCGGCCTGCACGAGCTGAGTAACGAACTGGAACTGGCGCTCATTGTCCATCATTCGCGTCACCTCCAGCACAGGCTGAACGTTGGACCCCTCGACGGCGCCCTGAACGAGACCCGGCGAGGTCACCGGCGTAGTCGGCGAATCTGATACGAAATTGGTCGCACCTTCGGCCCGCAACCGCATCGGATCGGTCGGTCGGACGACACCGATCTTGCCGACCTGGCCATTTTCCGTGGTGACGGACCCATCCCCCGCGATTGTAACCTGCGTGTCAGTCGTTCCGATCTGTATCGGCTTGCCATTCGTGTCCAGCACCGGGTTGCCGTTGCTGTCCGCCAACGTGCCGTCCGGCATCGGACCCAGACGCCCGTCCCGCGTCAACCGAGGCCCGTCCTTGGTGTTGACCGTGAAATACCCGTCGCCGGTAAGTGCCAGATCGAACGGATTGGCGGTATGGGTGAGTGTTCCCGGCTGCTGCTCCCGGTATGTCGCTCGATCCTGGGTATAGGTGATGCTGCGACCGCCCGGAACCGAGGCCGTGTTCGCCTGCTGAGAGATCCAGTCGCTGAACTGGACACGCTCGGTGCGGAAACCAGGCGTGTTCGCGTTGGCGATATTGTTCGCGGTGATATCCATAGCCCGCTGCTGCGCCACCAGACGGGAAGCGGCGAGTGCGATCGTGATGTCCATAAAGCGTCATCCGAGAAGTCCCGGGACACGGACAGCAAGCGGCGTGCCAACCGCCGGCACGTCAGGAACTTACACCCAACCATCTGATTTCGAATACAAACACCTGAGTAAGTTGAGCCGCATCGACGCGGCATAATCTGCCGCCCGGCAATAGCGCCGCTCCGCCGCATCAACCTTTCATTAACGATTGTGTGTCACCCTGACACGCATGAGTTCCAATCCGCCTCCCGCCGCGACTACGCCAAAGGCCGACGATGCAGCCGAAGCGGCGCCCAAGAAGGGCAAGGGCAAACTGATCATCATGATTGCCGTGCCGGTTGTCCTGCTGCTGGCGGGCGCGGGGCTCTGGTTCAGCGGAATACTGCCTCATGCACTGGGCATGAACAAACATGAGGAGCACGCGGAGGAACCCGCCAAGCAGGTTCCACCCACCTACATCGATGTTCCGGAAATGGTGGCCAACCTGAACAGCGCGAACCACAAGCCCAGCTACGTGAAGCTCGACGCGCGCGTCGAGGTGCCGAAACCCGAGGATGCGGAAAAAGTGAAAGCGGCCCTGCCACGTCTGCAGGACATGATGCAGACCTATCTCCGGGAAATGCGGCCTGAGGAATTGCGCGGGTCGGCCGGAACCTACCGCCTGCGGGAAGAATTGCTGGTGCGCGCCAATGCGGCCGTCGCCCCGGCAAAGATCAGTGACGTCCTCTTTACACAGATGCTGGTACAGTGAGCGGCACGGCAGAGCAGACTGAAGAGGAACTCGCGGCGGCTTGGGGCGCGGAGACCGAGGCTGATCCGCCGGCCGACAGCGGGCAGCCGGCGAGGGAGCTCAACCAGGCGGAAATCGACAACCTCCTTGGATTCGATGACGGACCGTCCTCCGGTGAAGCCCGCACGGGCATGCAGAAGATCATCAGCTCCGGCCTCGTGTCCTACGAGCGTCTGCCGATGCTGGAGATCGTCTTCGATCGCCTTGTCCGCATCATGTCCACCAGCCTGCGCAACTTCACCTCCGACAACGTCGAGGTCGGGATCGACAACATCCTGTCGTTGCGTTTCGGTGACTACCTGAACTCCATCCCGCTGCCCGCCATGCTCGCCGTGTTCAAGGCCGAGGAATGGGACAACCAAGGCCTGATGGTGATCGATTCCGCGATGATCTATTCGATCGTCGACGTGCTGCTGGGCGGCCGCCGCGGCACGGCGGCTATGCGCATCGAAGGGCGGCCCTACACCACGATCGAGCGCACCCTGGTCGAACGTCTGATCCAGGTCGTGCTGGCCGACCTGTCCACCAGCTTCGATCCGCTCTGCCCGGTCACGTTCAAGTTCGAGCGGCTGGAGGTCAATCCGCGCTTCGCCACCATCAGCCGCCTGTCGAACGCCGCCATCCTCGCCCGCCTGCGCATCGACATGGAGGACCGCGGCGGACGCGTGGAGCTGTTGCTGCCCTACGCCACCCTGGAACCGGTGCGCGAACTGCTGCTGCAACAGTTCATGGGCGAAAAGTTCGGCCGGGACTCGATCTGGGAAACCCATCTGGCCGAACAGCTCTGGCATACCGAGGTCGAGTTGTCGGTGGTCCTGGACGAGCATGTCATGCGTTTGTCTGACGTCATCAACCTGAAACCAGGCCAGCAGCTTATGCTCAATACGGCTCCGGGCGGAGTGGTTTCGGTGCGCTGCGGTTCGGTCGCGCTGTTCGAAGGCCGGATGGGCCAGAAAAACAATAACGTCGCCGTCAAGATCGAACGCGAGCTGGTTCGGGCACCGGCGCCCGATCGATTTTAGGTTCGATAAATCATTTGTTAACCATTGATGGGCACGATGGCCGGCATGGAATGGACTCTCGAAATCGTCCTCGTTGTGCTGCTGGCCGCAACCCTGTTTCAGGCGATCAAGCTTGAACGGGCGCTGGGTGTCCTGAAGCGCGACCGAGCCTCGCTTGAAGCACTGGTCGTGCACTTCAACAGGAGCACGCACCAGGCGGAAAGCGGCATCGAGCGTCTGCGCGCCGCGGCGGACGGCGCCGGCCGCCAGATCGAGAGTCAACTGGCGAAATCGGTGTCGCTGAAGGACGATCTGGCGTTCCTGACCGAACGGGGCGAACGGCTTGCTGACCGGCTCGACAGCCTCGTGCGATCAGCCCGGCCGCTGGCGCAGGACCGTTCCCCGAACCCGCAGGAAACAAACCTGCCAAACGGCGCCAGCCAGGTCGAGCGGAACCTGCTGCAGGCATTACGGCTGGCCCGCTGATGGCAAAGATCCTCGCGCCGAGATTGCTGCCCTCCACGATCGCCGTCATGGGCGCACTCCTGCTGGTGAAATGCGGCGTCCTTTTGCAGGCTGCCGTGACCGATGGACAAAAGCCCGATGGCGTCATCGTCGCCGCGGCCAATGCCGCGAGCACCGAGCAGACGAAGGAAAGTGACAAGCCGGCAGCGTCCAGCCCGCCCGCGGCGCCTGCCAAGCCCGTGGCCGCGGGGGAAAAGCCGCCGCCACAGGGACGCACCGGCCCGCCGGCTCCGGCTGGCCCGCCACCGGTCAGCGACAGTGAGAAGGCGCTCCTCCAGGAACTGCGGCAGCGCCGGCAGGATCTGGACAAACGTGCGGACGCGGTCGCCACCCGCGAATCCGTGCTGATCGCGGCGCAGCAGAAACTCACGGCGCGGGTGGACGAACTGCAAGCCCTGCAGAAAAACCTCGAGGGCCTGAGCGCGGCACAGAAGCAAAAGGAGGACGCCGGCTGGCAAGGCCTGGTCAAGCTGTACGAGTCCATGAAGCCCAAGGATGCGGCGACCATCTTCAACGACCTGTCGATGCCCGTGCTGCTTCAGATCATGGATCGAATGAAGGATGCGAAGGCCGCTTCCGTCATGGCGGCGATGAACCCCGACAGGGCACGCGATGTGACGGGCGAGTTGGCACAGTTGCGAACCGGCCGCGATGCCCTTGGCGCACCCGTCGAAGGACCGAAAAACAATCTCTCTGGTGGCTGAATTCACATGCAAAGGAAAGTGTAAGATGGCAATCGACAAGTCCATGAATGTTCTGATAGTGGACGACTACAAGACTATGTTGCGAATCATCCGCAACCTGCTCAAGCAGATCGAGTTCAACAATGTGGAGGAAGCCTCGGACGGATCGGACGCGCTTTCCAAGCTGCGCGGCGGCAATTTCGGCCTGGTGATCAGCGACTGGAACATGGCCCCGATGACCGGCCTGCAGTTGCTGCAGGAAGTGCGCGCCGACAATCGCCTGAAGACATTGCCGTTCATCATGATAACCGCTGAGAGCAAAACGGAAAACGTCATCGCGGCCAAGGCTGCGGGTGTCTCCAACTACATCGTCAAGCCGTTCAATGCGGAAACGCTCAAGGACAAGATCGAAAAAGTCCTGAACCATGCTTGATGCCTCGGAACATCCAAACCCAGGTGGCGTCACCGCTCTGAAACGTAAACTCTCGGAGATAAGGGCACAGCAGCCCCTGGTCGAAACCGGAATGATCACGGAGGTTGTTCGTGCTGTGCTGACAACAATAAGCGATGAACTGACTGCAAAGGAGACGTCCCTTCTGCGCGAAGTCGAAGAACTTGGACGCATGATCGCCAGCACCAAATCCGAAATCGCCGCCCTTCGTGTCGACGACATCACCGACCATCACATCCCGTTCGCCACGGATGAGCTGGACGCGATCGTCCAGCACACCGCGCATGCGACGGACGCGATACTGGAAAGCTGCGAGATGCTCGACGAAGTGTCGTCGACCGTCAGCGGCGAGTCAGCCGCGAAACTGCAGGCAGCGACGACGAAGATCTACGAAGCCTGCAGCTTTCAGGATATCACCGGTCAGCGGATCACCAAGGTCGTCACTACGCTCAAAACGATCGAGCAAAAGATCGCCCACATCATCGGCGCGTTCGGGGCGACCGCCGCAGCCGCGCGAGGATCCACGGGACAGGTTGCCACCGACGCGGACCTGCTGAACGGCCCGCAACTCCCGGCGAACGCCATGGATCAATCGGATATCGACAAGCTTTTGGCAAGTTTCGAATGATCTTTCCGAGGATCTCGCCCGCACTCGCGCCCGGCGTGATCCTGGTCACGCTGACGATCTGGGGGACCGCCGCCGGCCACGCGGCGGCTCCGGAACCACAAGCGACCAGAACCGCCGTCCGATCGGGAAACCATTCCGACTATGGACGGCTGGTGATCGATACCAACGCAAAAACCGCCTACCAGTTGGATCAGGACGGCGATCATGTGGTCGTGCGCTTCACCGATGACGTGACGCTGGGAAATCCTCCCGCGTTACCCCGGAACGTCATCGCGATAACGACCGACGGCCCCACCGTCGATCTGATTCTGAAACACGGTGTGAAGCTTCATCCGAGTCGGTTGGCCGGCCGCGTGGTCCTCGACATCCTCGATGCCCCGGATGATGCCGCGCAGCCGGCGAGCCCCCACCAAGGCAATATCCGGACCGTGGGAAGACCGCATCCGCCGCTCGCCATGGCATCATCGCCCGAATTAGGTGGCCGTTCCGTCGCCCTTTGGACCGCCCCGCCGGCCGCCACGACGGCGGAGACTGTCCCGGTGGCGGCGCGACCGCTTCCTCCGCAGGCCCAGCAACAGCCCGCGTCATCATCGCCAGCCGACTCCCCCGCCAGGCCGCCCGCGATCGAAGCGAGCCAGCAGACGCCGCCTGGACGCGATGTGCTGCCGGAGAACGAAGGCCCGGTCGCTCTGATGGCGCGGCGCGTGAAGCTACCCAGAGAAGTGGATGGATCCGCCTTTCTGGTGCCATTCGACAGCACCACCTCGGCGGCATCCTTCCGCGCCGCCGGCGCCACATACGTTGTCCTCGATGAACGGCGGGCGGTCGACATGAGCGCGCTGCGGAACGACCCGCTTTTGGGTGCTGCCTCGGTCCAACTCCTGCCCGGCGGAACGCTGTTTCGCATTCCGCTGCCGCCCGAGCGGTGGCTGGCCCTGACACAGATGCCGCAAGGCTGGCGCATCGCGGCGCTGACGGTCGCGCCGAAACAGCAACCTATCGTCGTCTCCAACACAGACGGACATCTGGACCTGGCAGCGGAACAACCTGGCGACGTCATAAGCCTCGCCGACCCCGATACGGGGGCGACACTTCTGGTGGGAACCCAGCATCGCCCGGGCCAGGGCGTGGCCGGCGGCCGCCGCACCACCGAATTCATTCTGCGTCCGACGATACAGGGGGTGGTTGTCGAAGCACTTTCGGATAGCGTTGCACTGAAACTCATACCGAACGGGTTCAGCCTGACAGGCGATCCCACGGGGCTGCGGCTCTCGCCCCCAACAAGCGCCACACAAGGCCTGATGGATGCGGCGCTGCTAACCAGGCGGCTGGATTTCTCAACCATGCCGCAAGACGCGCTGTTGCGGCGCGCGGTTCGGCAAATTGACGACGCCGCCGCGACACCGCCGCTGGGCCGAGGCGCCAAGCATCACGTCGCCGCAGAGACCCTGATGTCGCTCGGTCTCGCCGCCGAGGCCGAAAGCCTGCTGCACATGGCGGCGGAACAGGATCCGAAGGAGGCCGCCTCGGCCGACACCGGCGCATTGACCGCAATCGCGGCCTTGCTTGCGGGGCGGACGGACGAAGCCGGCGCACTGGCGGACCCAAGACTGGATGGCACCGACGAGATCGCGCTGTGGCGGGCAGTACGCGAGGCGATGCTCGACGATGGCTCGCCGGGTGCGGCGGCGGTGTTCGCCTCCACGGCGCCGTTGGTCTTTCGGTATCCCGCGCCGATCCGAGAGCACATCCTGCCTCTGATCGTCGAAACAATGATCAAAGGTGGCGAAATCACCCCGGCGGCCCGCCTCCTCGCCGAACGCCCGAACGATCCGAAACTGGCTTATGCGCGCGCCCTGATGAAGCAGTCCGACGGCGATACGGACAAGGCGCTGGAGATGCTGGACGCGCTGGCGAACGGGCACGACCAGTACGATCGGGCCCGGGCGGCGATACGCGCCGTCGAACTTCGTCTGGCCGCGCGCAAGTTCGACAACACCCAGGCGGCGGATGCGCTCGACAAGCTGCTCTATGCCTGGCGTGGCGACGCGCGGGAACTGGAGTTGCGTGAACGTGTGGCGGATCTTCGTGGGCAGGCTGGCGCGTGGCCCGTGGCGCTGACAACACTCAGGCAGGCCGAGATCGATTTTCCCGAACAGGCAAAACCTGTTCATGAACGGCTCAAGCAGATGTTCGCCGCGATGGTGCGCAAACACGGCGAGGAGCAGACCCCACCGATCGATTTCGTCTCTGCCGTGGATGAGAACGCCGACCTGACCCTCGACTCCGGCGATGATGAGGCGTTGCAGCAATCTTTGGCCGATCGCCTCCTGGCACTGGACCTGCCGGAGAGAGCGAAACCGGTATTGGATAAGTTGATGCGGTCGGCGAAGTCGGATGTGGCGAAGGCTCGGTTCGGCGCCAGCCTGGCGACGCTGGAATCACGCGACGGGAACGATGCCGGCGTACGGGCGATACTGGAGGCATCTGAAGGCCACGATCTGCCGCCGGATCTGGTCGAACAACGCACGATTCTGCGGGCCGCGTCGGTCGCTCATTTGGGGGATACCGCTGCCGCGACCGCGATGCTGGCCCCGCTCCACACCGGTCGTGCGACGGAAACGCGTGCCCAGATACTGGAGAACGCTGCCGATTGGGCGGGGGCCGAGCAGGCCTGGTCGGACTGCGTCGCCCTGACTCTGCCTGAAAGCGGTACGCTGGATGAAGGGCAGACGCGAACCTTGCTCCGCCTCGCGACTGCAACTGCACGGGCCAGTGACGACGCAGGGTTGGCCGCACTTCGGGTGAAGTACGCAGGCCGCATCGCCGCCGGCCCGCTCGGTGATATGTTCCGGCTGCTGACGGTAGAACCGATCCGGACCACTGCCGACATCAAGCGCTCGCAGCAGGAAATGAGCCTCGCGACGTCGCTCCCGGCCGGCCTGAAAGCGCTGCAACAGGGCCATTAGTGCGGTTAGCCTCGCTTCGGTTCCTCGTTCTGGATGTTTCGGTTCACAGTCTATTGACGTCCCCGCTTGATGCAACCGCAGGTGGTCACGCGCGGGGGCTATGCGGTTTTAACAGGGCGTGCACCAAAAAGAGGCTTGCGCCCTCCCCCCCTTATCCTCATGTTCCGCTGTCTTGGCCCCAGGGGACTGTGGGCGCGATAACGCGTGTACAGTCCAACAGGCCGTCTACTGGTAGGAAGGGGTACGCGATGAACGCACTCAGCCCACTGGGGATGGTCTCGGAACTTCCGAGCAGCAACCAGATAAAGTCCGACGCTGAGCGGACAACTACGGAAGTCCAGAAGGACTATTTCGTTCAGAAGGATGGCGTGAAATTCGCCGGGACACATCTTCTGGTCGATCTCTGGGGCGCTTCCAATCTGTGCGATCCGGATCACATCGACCTTGCGCTGCGCAATGCGGCCGAGGCCGCCGGTGCGACGGTCCTGCACGGGCATTTCCACCACTTCTCGCCGAACGGCGGGGTCAGTGGCGTACTGGTGCTGGCAGAGAGCCATATCTCCATCCACACATGGCCCGAACGCGATTTCGCCGCGATCGACCTCTTCATGTGCGGCGCCTGCAACCCATACCACGGGCTGCCCGCGCTGAAGTCGGCGTTCGAGCCCCGATCCGTAAACCTCGGCGAACAGCGGCGCGGCCTGATCACCTGAAACGCGGTCTGACCAGCAAACGGCTCGGGCGAAAGCTCGGGCCGTCACGACGCTATGCCCACGGCCTATGGAGTGAGTGCCATGACTGCCGCCAACTGGATCAATGAGACGCTTTACCCGGACTGGGGCCAGCGCTTCCTGCTGAAGCGCGAACTGGCTCGGACAAAGAGCGAATTCCAGGAAATCGTCATTTTCGAAAGTGCCTCCCACGGCCGCGTCATGGTGCTGGACGGTGTGATCCAGATTACCGAAGCCGACGAGTTCGTGTACCAGGAGATGCTCACCCATGTGCCGCTTCTGGCGCACGGATCGGCCGGGAACGTGCTGATCATCGGTGCCGGCGATGGGGGCGTGCTGCGTCGTGTGCTCCAGCACGCTAAAGTGAAGAGCGCCGTGATGGTGGAGATCGATGGTGAGGTCATTCGCCTGGCAAAGGAATTTCTGCCCGCGATCGCCCTGGATGCCTGGACCGACAAGCGTGCCGAGGTCATCGTCGGTGACGGAATTGATTATGTGCAGCGCGCGCCGGATGCCTCGTTCGATGTCATCATCGTTGATTCCACCGATCCGATCGGCGTTGGCGAAACGCTGTTTACCGACGCGTTCTATCGCCATTGCGCTCGTATTCTCACCCATCGAGGCCTGATCGTGAACCAGTGCGGCGTTCCGTTCATGCAGGCGGACGAGTTGCGTGAAACAAGTGCACGCCGGCGAAAGTTCTTCCCGCATGTCACCGCCTATGTCGCCGCGGTGCCGACCTATGTCGGCGGCTTCATGACACTGGGATGGGCGGCGAAAGATGCCACGCTTGCGGCGGCGCACGTTGAAACGATCCGCCACCGGGCGGGCGAGGCCGGCATTCTCGGAACGACGCAATACTGGACTCCCGAAATCCACGTCGGCGCGTTCAACCTGCCGCCCTATATCGCGCGTCATCTGCCGGCCGGATAGGGTCGTAACGATTACGTCATCATGCTGCCGCGTTGGCGCCTGACGGGATAGAATGGCCGTCAAATCACTCCTGGGGAAGTCTGCATGCGGTTCGTCATTGCTCCGGTCGTCGTGGCGGCGTTGCTGTTGACGGTGTCAGGGGCGCCGGTCCATGCCCAGATCGACAGCCGCGAAGGCATCGCGTTGCAAAACCAGATCTATGGCCTTCGGCAGGAACTGAAGGCTGTCGAGGACCAGATGGCCCGTGGGGGGGCGCCGGGCACGCAATCGCAAGTCTACGCGCCGTCTGCCCCGCCGGCTGGGGCAAGCGATCTGCTGGCACAGCTTCTGACCCGCGTCGATCAGTTGGAGGAGCAGGTTCGCCAGCTGCGCGGCCAGGTCGACGAGACGCAGAACCAGCTCCAGCGGCAGAATGACGATCTCAGCAAGCGGATCGCTGATCTGGCATTCCAGATCAATCCCAGAGCGGCACAGCCACAGGACGTCTCGCCGTCAGATTTTCCCAACCAGGGGCCGCCTCTCGATCAACTTGCTCCCCCGCCCCCGCCCCCGCGCCCGACGCCGCCGCCGGCACCCCGTACCCCCGAAATGATGCTGAAGCAGGGCAACGCCGCTCTCGCCCGACACGAATATTCCCAGGCGGAAGCCGCCGCGCGCGATGTACTGGCGAACCGAACCTCGCCGCGCGCCTACGATGCCCGGCTGCTGCTGGCGCAGTCCTTGTACGGTGAACACCAGTACTCGCAGGCCGCGATCGCGTTCGATGACGCCTACAACAGTTCGCGAAAGGGCAGCCACGCGCAGGATGCGCTGGCGGGTCTCGCCGGCTCACTGGCCGCAATCAATGAGAAGAAGGCTGCCTGTGACACGCTGACCCGCCTGCACGCGGAGTTCCCGCAGCCCCGCGAAGAGGTTGCGGCCAGCGCCGCGGGAACGGCGCAGAAGGCGGGCTGTTCCTAGTCAGGGCATGGAAGCGGCACAACCCAGCCTGGCGGCCGCCTTCGGGGCGGCGCTCGACGCCTCAGGTCCGTTCGAACCACACCCGGCCCTTGCGGTCGCGGTCTCCGGCGGCGCCGACAGCATGGCGCTTGCGATCCTCGCCAGAGATTGGGCGCGCCGGCACAACGGCTCAACGCTCGCCCTGGTCGTCGATCACGGATTGCGCCCGGCATCGGCCGAGGAGGCTCGGATCACCATCGAGCGCCTGACGCGGCTTCGCATCCCGGGGCGGCTTTTGCGGCTTTCGGACCTTAGGCAGGGCCCAGCGCTGGCGGAACGGGCGCGGACCATGCGCTACGAAATCCTGACCGTCGCCTGCCAAGAGGCGGGCATTCTGCACCTTCTGCTCGGCCACCATGCCGCGGATCAGGTCGAAACCCTGGCGATGCGCGTATTGCGCGGGACCCAGACGCATGGCCTCGCCTGTATGCCGGCCCTGCGCGAAACCGCTGGCCTGCGGCTGCTGCGTCCCCTGCTTGGTATTGAACCAGCGTTGCTGCGAAGCCTCCTCACAGCAAGCGGCGCCGAATGGATCGAGGACCCCTCCAACCAGGACATGCGCGCCCTGCGGCCCAGATTGCGGCATCGCCTCGCGGGCCACGCGCCGGGCGAAACGGGACTGCGCCAGGCGATCTCGGCCGCCGGACGGCTTCGGTCGCGCGAGGAAACGGACACCGCTTCTGAACTCGCCCGCCGCGCAACCATCCGGCCGGAGGGGTTCGCGCTGCTGTCGCCCGGCCGGATCTCTCCGGCTGCCCTCAGCAGGCTGCTGCAAACGATCGGCGGCGCGGCGTACCCTCCGAGCCCCGCCCGGGTCAACGCGTTGGCGGCGCAACCGGGACCCGCGACAGTGGCGGGCGTGAGGATCATGCATGCGGGCCGGTTCGGCGATGGCCTGCTGATCGTGCGCGAGGAAGCCGCCGTCATGCAACCGGTCGAAGCGCGCCCCGGTACGATTTGGGACAACCGGTTCCGCATCATCGGGCAAAAGGCGCTGCTCGCTGGTGCGACGATAGGAAAGCTGGGGTCGGATGCCGCCCGGTTTCGAGGCGTGTCCGACCTGCCCTCGGCGGTGCTGCGAACCCTCCCCGCTGTCAGATTGGGCAAATGTCTGGCGGTCGTGCCGCATTTGAGCTATGCGTGTAGCCGGGATGGAGCAGGGATGACGGTCTTGTTCACCCCGCCGCGACCGGCTGCGGGTCCTTGTTTCGCGCCGTCAGATTAGCACGCATTCCGGCCTGACTGTGCCACCCTTCGTGATATAACACCTTGTTTTATTGAAAGATCCGATGGCCTGGGACGGTTCGTCCGGTGTGCCAATGCCATAGGCTTCGGGATACCTGATTCGACTTCGCGGTTGTTATTGGTGCTGGCTTGGTGGACGATCGTCTCGAAGTGGGGATGTAGGGATTGATCCGACACACTATGTTAGCGCTGTTTCGCTGAACCGGATATCGTCTACCAATGCCTGGTGCCCTTGTGAGTCTGAGAACGTGAGCAAAGTCATATGAGCAATTTCGGCCGCAACCTCGCGCTCTGGGTGATCATCGCCCTGCTGCTCGTGGTGCTATTCAACCTCTTCCAGCCTGGAGTGAGCCACCCCAACTCCACGCAGATCGCCTATTCGGACTTCATCACCGAGGTGAACGGCGGCCGGGTTCGTGACGTCGTGATCCAGGGACGCACGGTCTCCGGACAGCTCAACGACGGGCGGACCTTCCAGACCTACACGCCGGAAGATCCGGCGCTGGTCAAGACGCTCACCGACAAGAATGTGCGGGTGATCGCCAAGCCGGAGGACAGCGATGTCAATCCGCTGCTGCATTACCTGCTGTCGTGGTTCCCGATGCTTCTGCTGATCGGCGTCTGGGTGTTCTTCATGCGCCAGATGCAGTCGGGCGGCGGGCGTGCGATGGGCTTCGGCAAGAGCCGAGCGCGAATGCTGACGGAAAAGCAGGGGCGCGTGACGTTCGAGGATGTTGCCGGCATCGATGAGGCCAAGAGCGAACTGCAGGAGATTGTCGAGTTCCTGAAGGACCCGCAGAAGTTCCAGCGTCTCGGCGGGAAGATCCCCAAGGGCGTGCTGCTGGTTGGTCCTCCCGGCACCGGCAAGACGCTGCTCGCCCGCGCTATCGCCGGGGAGGCCAATGTGCCGTTCTTCACCATCTCCGGCTCCGACTTCGTCGAGATGTTCGTCGGTGTCGGCGCCTCACGTGTCCGCGACATGTTCGAACAGGGGAAGAAGAACGCACCCTGCATCATCTTCATCGACGAAATCGACGCGGTCGGCCGCCATCGCGGTGCCGGCCTGGGCGGCGGCAACGATGAGCGCGAGCAGACCCTCAACCAGATGCTGGTCGAGATGGACGGCTTCGAGTCCAACGAAGGCGTGATCCTGATCGCGGCGACCAACCGGCCGGACGTATTGGACCCAGCGCTGCTGCGGCCCGGCCGCTTCGACCGTCAGGTCGTGGTGCCGAACCCGGACGTGAACGGGCGCGAGAAGATCCTTCGGGTGCACATGCGGAAGGTGCCGCTGGCTTCCGACGTCGATCCGAAGGTGATCGCCCGCGGAACGCCCGGTTTCTCCGGCGCCGATCTAGCCAACCTGGTGAATGAGGGTGCCCTGCTCGCCGCCCGCCTCGGCAAACGCGTCGTCGCGATGTCAGAATTCGAGGCGGCCAAGGACAAGGTCATGATGGGCGCCGAACGCCGCTCGCTGGTCATGTCGGAAGCCGAGAAGCGGATGACCGCCTACCACGAGTCCGGCCACGCGTTGTGTGCGATGCACGAGCCGGAATGCGATCCCGTCCACAAGGCTACGATCATCCCCCGTGGCCGGGCGCTCGGTCTTGTCATGAGCCTGCCCGAGGGCGACCGTTACTCGAAATCGAAGTCGAAGCTGCTGTCCGAACTGACGATGGCGATGGGTGGACGCGCCGCCGAGGAAATCATCTTCGGGCCGGACAAGGTCTCCAACGGCGCCGCCGGCGACATCAAGATGGCCACCGATCAGGCTCGTCGCATGATCACGGAGTGGGGCATGTCCGACAAGCTCGGCATGATCGCCTATGGCGACAACAGCCAGGAGGTATGTCCGACAAGCTCGGCATGATCGCCTATGGCGACAACAGCCAGGAGGTTTTCCTTGGCCATTCCGTGACGCAGAACAAGAACGTGTCGGAAGCCACCGCCCGGGAGATCGACGGCGAGATCAAGGACATCATCGACCGCGCGTACAACAAGGCGCGCCGGCTGCTGACCGAGAATGTCGAGGAACTGCATCGTCTGGCCCGGGGCCTGCTGGAGCACGAGACCTTGTCCGGCGACGAAATCCGCACCGTGCTGCGCGGTGAGCCAGTGATCCGCAAGGTTGTGGACGAACCGGCGCCCGAGTCGCGCCGGGCATCCGTGCCGACTTCCGGCCGCCCAGCCGTCGGCACCCCGCCCACAGGAGGAGCTGCCCCGGCACCCCAGCCGGGCTGAACTTCTTCCTTTGATGTTAAAACAGGGC
>JBEKLE010000088.1:0-21196 GCA_050010355.1 Rhodopila sp.
TGGGCGGACAGGCAACGTCTGGCTGCACTGTGACCGGTTTAGCTTCCATCGTGCAGCAGATTCGCCGAGTTTCAGAGAGAAGCTACAGGCTATTTTCGGCCGGGTAAAATCGACTCGGCCAGTAGACGAGTCACGCCCGCGCGAGCTAGCAATCTCCGCTGGAAACACTGCCGCTACAGGCAGGCTTCCCGTCTTTTGCAAAACTTCAGACCTGGGAGGTTCACATGGAGGGTGGATGCACCTGCCGGCACGTCCGGTACCGTCTGACGGGCACGCCGTTGATCGTTCATGCATGTCACTGCACCTGGTGCCAGCGCGAGACAGGAACGGTGCACGCGCTGAACGCGCTGTATGAGGCTGACAGGGTCGAGCACCTCGGCGGTGAACCCGAACTGATCGACACACCGTCCGCCAGCGGCAGGGGACAACGGGTCGCGCGCTGTCCCACGTGCAAGGTGGCCGTCTGGAGCAACTACAAGCAGGCCGGTCCGGCCGTCCGCTTCGTCCGCGTCGGAACGATGGATGAGCCGTATCGCTACCCGCCCGACGTCCACATCTTCACGTCTTCGAAGCTGCCTTGGGTGGCGTTGCCGCCAGACGCGGCCGCTTTCCCCGAACTCTATGATCTTCAGAAAGTGTGGCCGGAGGAGAGCCTGGAACGCCGCCGGATTATGCGCGAGCGCCTGCGGTAGGGCGGAATTCAACTACTCTCAGCCTTCGCGGATGATGCCAGCCGGGGTGACAGCAAAACCATGAGCGGCACAACCGCCAGTGCCGTCACCGCTGCCGCACCGGCCGCCCAGACCGGTCCCGTCGCGTCACCCAGCCGGCCATATAGGACTGGTGCGAGTGCGCTCGATCCCAGCGTGCCCGTGTAGAACAAGGCAAACGCCCGCTCGATCCGCTTGCCAGGCGCAAGTTCCGGCACCGTGCCATAAAGCACCGACGATGTGCCGTTAAGCATAACTCCCAGCACCGGCAGCAGCGCCAGGCTCGGTGCTAGCGGCAGGACCAGAAGGGCCAGAATCCCGCTTGCCGTTCCGACCTCGGTCAGGATCACGGTCGCGAGAAGGCCAACGCGTGCACCCAGCCAGCCGCAAGCCGCCTTGCCGAGCGCTCCGCCAATGAAGACCAGTGACAGCGCCAGCCCCACGGTCGTCAACGGTGCGCCCTTGGCCTCGAGCAGGAAAGGCAGGAACAACAGGAAGCCCATGCGCGCCGCGCTGTCTAGCACGCCAATGGCGAACAGCAGGCCAAAGCCGCCCCGGTCGTCAGTATCCCGCGCCGCCATCCTCAAGGGTTCAGACAGTCCCCGCGGCTTTGCAACCAGCGGCATGAGCCAGACGATCAGCAGCGCAACCACGGCCCCCAGACCGGCCACGACCCAAAGCGCCGGCCGCCACCCCATAACGCTCAGCAGCAAAGCGACAGCCGGCGGAAGCGTCGCCTTGCCGAGGTCACCGGCAAAGTTGTAGGTGCCCAGCGGGCCGCGCGCGGTCCCGCCATAGGCGCGCGATACGGCAGCGGATGCCAGCGGGTGCTGTGTGCTGCCGCCTGCACCAGCCAGAACCAGCGAGGCGCACAATCCCGCCAGGCCACCTGAAAGCCCGGCCAGGGCATAGCCACCCGCGCTCAGCGCCGTGCCGAGTGCCAGGACCGTGCGCGCGTTCAGATGCCGCGCAAGATGACCCGACGGCACCTGCAACGCCGCCAGGGCGCCGACGTACAAGCCACGCACCACCGCCAGGGCGCCATAACCAAGCCCAAACTGCGCCTGCCAGACCGGCAGCAGCACGTAAATCATGTCGGTGAAGCCGTCATGCAACGCGTGGGCAAGGCCGGCCATCGCCAAGGTGCGTCGGGCGTGCGACCTGCCACCTGAGTCCATCCTGGAAGCCGTGAAGACAGCGAGCTTGGTCAACCGCGTTTCCCTCCATCTGGCATAACGGCACATCAAGGCGAGAAAAAATCACTCCTGCGAACCTGATGATCTGTCGCTGGCCTGACAACCGATTTATTCTCCGGCTTCACGTCAGAAAAACTCACGTCATGCCGCCTGCCGCCCCGCAACGCAGACCTCTTCCACCTCTAAACGCGGTCCGCGCCTTCGAGGCCGCCGCTCGCCACGGCAGCTTCAAGAACGCCGCCGCCGAACTCGGCGTCACGCACGGAGCCATCAGCCGCCAAATCCATCTGCTTGAGCAGTGGCTCGGCGCGCCGGCACTGTTCCAGCGCCTGGCCAGGGGCGTTGCGCTGACGCCGGGCGGCGCCGCCCTGCTCGCCGAATTCAGCCCGGCGCTCGACGGTATCGCGGCGGCAGCGCGCCAGCACAGGGAGCGGCGGGGCGGACCGATGCCAACAGTGCTGCGCGTCAATGCCCTGGCAACGTTCAGCCTGCGCTGGCTGCTGCCGCGCCTGAGGCTGTTCCGCGAGGAACATGCCGACATCGAGGTTCAACTGACCACAGCTAACGAGCCGGTCGATGCCTTGCCGGAGGAATACGACGTGGTGATCCGCGGCGGCCCCGACACGTTCCACGGCTTCGTTGCGCGCCCCCTGCTGACCGAACGCCGGCTGCCGGTGTGCAGTCCAGCCATTACTGCACAGCACCGTCTGTCAACTGTCTCTGACCTGGAAAGACATACGTTGATCCACGTCAGCACCATGCCGAGACTTTGGCATGACTGGCTAACGGAAGCGGACTGTGCAGGACTAAAGCCGAGGGCAACACTGACTCTCGATCACTTCTACCTGTCCATTCAGGCCGCGATTGACGGCCTGGGCGTCGCAATGGGTCCGACCGCGCTGGTCTGCGATGATCTTGCGGCCCAACGACTGGTGACACCGTTTCCCGAGATAAGCCTGCCGGCCCGCACTTACTTCGCCTATCTGCCGCAGCGCGATCCGATCAATCCTGCCAGCACGGTGTTTTGCGAGTGGCTGACAAAGTCCGCTGAACGGCCGGTTGAGAGAAATTGCTGAGATTATACAGGGGCTTGGATTGCACCAGCATGGCTGTGTCTTCTTCCACCGCGGGTCACCACACGATTTGTGCGGAATCGTACGCTAAGGGCGAGACGCGCCCGATAACCCTGCTGGGATCGCCGTTGGGTGGAGGTTTCAGATATCGATACGTGGTCACTGGCGGTGGACCTTTATGCAGGCCATCCTGCACAACGCGATGCGCGAGCTGCTGCGCCGGCTGCCGAGGTCTATTTAGTGCCACCGTAAGGAAAATAAGGAGGCAATTAGCCCTTCGTTAATCAATCCAGGCTACGTCCGGGAAGTGGCAGAGAAGTCTGTCGCATTAGCGAAAAATTCGCACCTTGTCCCATATCCGGGGGTATCTGGTGCCGATTTCATATGTCGCGAGTAAGCTTTTATGGGCCGCTTGGGTGGTCTCGGTTCTCTCCGCCCTGATAATGACGGATCACGCTTATGCCTCACAACTTGACGATCCCACCACCGCGCAACCCGCGCCCGCCGCAGGACATTGGTTCCACTGCGGCCCGGAACACGTCTTGTATCCCGATGTCGACAAATGCCCGGTCCCCGGGCGCGAGTTTGCCCCTGGGCCAAACGCACATGGTCGCCTTGAGTTGGCGCAGACCGAGATCGGGGCAACATCACCGTCGCCCACAAAACCTACGTTGCTGCCGCTTACAGGTTCTCCGGCGGACGCGACGACTCGCTCTTCCTCGGAATCCCGACTGTCAGCGGCCTTCAAGCAAGGGCAGATAGATTGGCAGAGTTGGGAGGGCTGGTTCGGTAACCTGACGGGCGACTATCGCGCCGGCGCTGAGTATTGGGCAGCCCACCGGAGTGCGCCGAATGTCAAATCGCTTCCAATTCCGACCCCCTTTTCGCGTCCAATCGCGACCCCTCATTGGGCGCTGGTTAGGGCTTATCCCCGTCATGCATAGGAGGGACCCGCGCCCGCAGCGCAGCGCCTTACTGCTCGCCGTGGCGACAGCGGGCGGCCATTTCGTCATCATGCTGGTGTTTCCGAAATTGCTTCACCTTCTGCCCCGGTCACGCCGGCTGGCGACGGAAATCTTCATTTCCTATGAGGATGGGCGCGACGTGCTGCGCACAGTACTGATCAAGTGCGCCGAGTTTCGTTTCGCCATCAACCATGTGCGGATCGACCGCGACGCAAACTTCATGGACAGCCGCGAGGCAGCCATAGATATGGCGGATGATGAAGGCACCGAGGAGGGATGGCGAGCAGAAAGCGGCACCGTGACGCTCCGCATGCAGGTCAAGGGAAAGCGGCTAGTTTCCAGCCTCATCGCCACGCTGAGCAGTATCGATGGCGTCCGCGAAGTTGGCACCGTGAACGAGGACACGGAACTGGATTAGCGGAAGTCCTTCAGACGCTTTTGGCACACCACCTGCAGCGCGGAGTCTCGCCGCCGGAACAGCCTCACGGCAACCACTCTCCCAACACCTGCTCCTCCGTGAATGTCAGGCTGTCGATCTCGACAAGAGACTGTTCGCCAAACCGCTCAAGCGACCGCGCAGCGCGCCGGCCGGCCCGCCGGATTCCGTCGGCGACCATCTCACCAACAAAGCGTCGCAGGCTCGGACTGTCCTTCATCAGCAGGTCGATATCATCCCGGGCACGATCAATCGTGTCCTTCCACCCGTTGCGCGGTTCGATCGCCGGCGAGGCCTCCAGCTTGATCAGGTGCTCGATCACCGTCCCAATCAGGCTGCGCAGCTCCGAACGCTCGGACTGCCCCAACGATTCGATCTCCTCCGCGATGTTCGGCCAGTCCAGGTCGGTGTCGTTGCCCAGTTCGCCGGCAGCCCGGCGGCGCAGCAGCTCGGCCTGATGCTCACTCCACAGGACAAAGTCGTTATCGTAGAGATCGCTCATGGTGCTTTCCGGTGGCGCGGCGGCCTGTCGTAAAGGTCAGGCAAGCGGCATGCCTCCCACGATAAACGCAAGCACCATCGCAACCTTTTCGCTTGAGGCTGTGCATCGGTCGGCATGAGGGCAGCTCCTGGGTGCGCGAGTGCTTACAGATGCTCATTCAACAAAACCGGCCGGAAATCAATCGGCATTCGACGCCGCCGAAGCACCGGCCTGAAGCATCCTGGCAAGACCCCGATGCCAGGGCCATACTGGCCAACGCTCACCGCTACCTCGCCATCATAGCCGGATCATCCAAGATGCGATATTGCCGGAACTGTCCAGACGTCTTGCCTCCAGATTGAAGGCCACCCGCTTGACCCACAGACCCGAGCATACCCGGCCATGACACCACCAAGGGACGCGCGGCACACAACCCGCACCGCCCCAAGCAAGCATCTAGTCCCCGAGCGCCCGGTCCACCTTGCGCCCAGCCGCCTGAGCCGGACCCTGCGGCGGGTCCACCGCGTCCTGCACCTTCTGTCCGGCCTTATCCAGGCTCGAACCGGCCTTCTCCGCCGGCCCCTCCTGATGGCAAGCAGTCAAACCCACCACCAGCATGGCACAGGCAGCGATCAGCAGCGATTGACGCATCGAACTCTCTCGAAAAGTGAGGACATCCATAACGACGCAGCCGCGGCCCGGTTGCGTGCCGGGACGGCCCGCCGAACATGAACTTCTCCGCCCCCTTCATCCGCCGCCCCGTCGCCACCATCCTGCTGTCCATCGGCCTCATGCTGTCCGGCCTCGTCGCCTACCGCTTCCTTCCAGTCGCCGCGCTGCCCAGCATCGACATCCCCACCATCATCGTCTTCGCCGGCCGCCCCGGTGCCGACCCCGAGATCATGGCGAACTCGATCGCCGCGCCACTGGAACGCCGCCTGGGGGAAATCGCGGGGGTGACCGAAATCACCTCGACCTCCTCGGTCGGCTACACCGTGATCGTCCTCCAGTTCGACATCGACCGCGACATCAACGGGGCCGCGCACGACGTGCAGGGCGCGATCAACGCCGCCACGTCGGACTTGCCCGCCGACCTGCCGACGCGCCCCTATTACCGGAAATTCAATCCGGCCGACGCCCCGGTCATGCAGATCGCACTGTCCTCCGCCACCTTGTCCACCGCGCAGATCTATGACGCCGCCGACACCATCCTCGCCCAGCGCCTGTCCCAGTCGCCCGGCGTCGCACAAGTCACCGTCAACGGCTCCGAGAGGCCCGCCGTGCGCATCCGGCTGGACCCGGTCAGGCTCGCCGCCGCCGGCCTGTCTGGGCAGGACGTCTATACAGCGGTTCGCGGCGCCAATGTCCTCGAACCCCTCGGCGGCTTCCAGGGACCACAGCAAGCCGAAACGATCGGCATCAACGGCCAGCTCTGGCAGGCGTCGCAATACCGCCCGCTGGTCATCAAGTCCGCCAACGGCGCCACCCTCAGGCTGGCCGATGTCGCCAGCGTCATCAATGGCACCGCCAACACCAAGCTCGCCGCCTGGGACGGCCGGCAGCCCGCGATCCTGCTGACCATTACCAAGGAAGCCGGCGCCAACGTGATCGACACCGCCGACGGCCTGCGCGCCCTGCTGCCGCAGCTCATGCGCTGGCTCCCGCCGGATATCCAGCTATCGATCATTTCCGACCGCACGACCACCATCCGAGCCAGCGTCGAGGACGTCCAGTACACCCTGTTGATCACCATCGTGCTGGTGCTGATGGTCGTGCTGATCTTCATGCGCCGGCTGATCCCGACTCTCGCCGCCGCTGTCACCGTGCCGCTCTCGATCAGCGGCACCCTCGCCGGCATGTGGTTCTGCGGCTACGCCATCGACAATTTCTCCCTCATGGCACTGACCGTT
This sequence comes from Rhodopila sp., assembly GCA_050010355.1. Taxonomy (GTDB): domain Bacteria; phylum Pseudomonadota; class Alphaproteobacteria; order Acetobacterales; family Acetobacteraceae; genus Rhodopila. The sequence continues at coordinate 6,772 of JBEKLE010000088.1, forward strand.
TCCGTCGGCTTCGTCGTCGACGACGCCATCGTGATGATCGAGAACATCGTCCGCCACGCCGAACGCGGCCTGCCCCCGCTGCAGGCCGCTCTGCTCGGTGCAAGGCAGATCGGTTTCACCGTCATGTCGATCAGCATCTCCCTGGTCGCGGTGTTCATCCCGCTGATCTTCATGGGCGGCATCCTCGGACGGCTGTTCCACGAGTTCGCCATGACCCTGACCATGGCGATCGCCGTCTCCGCCGTCGTGTCGCTGTCGCTGACCCCGATGATCTGCGGCCGTTACATGACCGTCACAGCCCCCGCCGGCGGGCACGGCCTGCTCTGGCGTAGCATCGACCGCGTGCTGACCGCCATCGAGCGGTTCTATGCGCGCACCCTTGGCTGGGCGCTGGCGCACCGCGTGTTCATGCTGCTGCTGACGGTGCTGACAATCGTCCTCACCATCCGGATGTACGGCGTCGTGCCGAAAGGCTTCATGCCCCAGCAGGACACCGGCATCCTCCTGGGCTTTACCGTGGCCGACCCGAACGTCTCGTTCCAGACGATGGACGACCGGCAGCGCCACGTGGTCGATGTGCTGTTGGCAGACCCGGCAGTCGACACCATCGCCTCCACGGTCGGCGTGACGGTCGGCTGGTCCCCGGCCAACCATGGCAGCGTGACGATCAGCCTGAAGCCGCGGCGCGAACGGTCTGGTTCGTCCGACGACGTGATCAACCGGCTGCGCGACAAGCTGGCGCACGTGGACGGTATCCAGACCTACATGTACTCTGCGCAGGACCTGCGCGCCGGAGGCCGCCAGGGCGGGACCCAGTACCAGTATGCCCTGGTGACGCCGGACCTGGCCGCGATGCGCTACTGGGCGCTGGCGCTTGAAGAAAAACTCAAGCAGACCCCTGGGCTCGTCGATGTCACCTCGGACGAGGACGAGGCTGCCCCTCAGGCTGTTGTGACAATCGACCGCGATGCCGCCGCCAGGCTGGGGGTGCAGACCGCCGATATCGACAATGCACTGAACAACGCCTACGCCCAGCGGCAGATCTCGACGATCTATGCGCAGCGCAACCAGTACAAGGTGGTGCTGGAGATCGATCCGAAGCTGCAGATCGACCCCTCACTGCTGAACCGCCTCTATGTTGGCGCGGCCGGCGGCGCCCAGGTGCCGCTGTCCGCGGTCGCCCGCTTCAGCCGCGACACAACGCCGCTTGCGGTTCACCACGAGGGCCAGTTCCCCGCCGCCACCCTCAGCTTCAACCTCGGCCCCGGGGTCGCCCTGAGCACCGCCGAATCCGCCGTCGAAAACGCCACCGCCGAACTGCGCATGCCCGAGGACGTGCGCACCGGTTTCGCCGGCAACGCCCAGTTCCTGAAAAAGTCGCTCGCCACCCAGCCGCTGCTGATCGCGGCCGCGCTGATCTCGATCTACATCGTGCTCGGCGTGCTGTACGAAAGCCTGCTGCACCCGCTGACGATCATCTCGACCCTGCCGTCCGCCGGTCTCGGCGCCTTGCTGGCGCTCTGGCTGACCGGCACGGAGCTGTCTGTCATGGGCATGATCGGCATCATCCTGCTGATGGGCATCGTCAAGAAGAACGCCATCATGATGGTCGATTTCGCGCTGGAGCAGGAGCGTCAGCATGGGCTGGCACCGTTCGAGGCGATCCAGGCCGCCTGTCTGGAGCGCTTCCGCCCCATCACCATGACCACCCTGGCCGCCATTCTCGGCGCCCTGCCGCTGGCATTCGCCTTCGGCACCGGAGCGGAACTGCGCCGCCCCCTGGGTATCGCGATCGTCGGCGGCCTGATCGTGTCCCAGATGCTGACGCTGTACACCACGCCCGCCGTCTATCTGGCGCTGGAGCGTCTGGCCGGCCGCCGCACGGCGATCCCGCATCGGATCGCCCCCGAACCCGGACCGGTCAGCGCAGAATAAGCGCCAGATACCCGGCCGCGAGCCAGACAATCAGTGAGAGGATGACGCCATGGATCAGCCCGCGCATCATCCCGTGCTGGCGGCTCGCCGCCACGCCTGTTCGCGGGCGCGCCTGTGCCGCGGACTGTCCTGTTGGTTGAAATTGCCGCACCCGAACGCTCCTCTTTCTCGGGCCGCTGATAACAGACGGGTGAGTCTGGGCCAACTTCAATCAAAAGAACGCGATCGAATCGAGTCCGCGAGCCCCGTCAAACCGTAACATAATAGTAACAGAATGGCGCAATTAAAACGGCAATGAACAATATTTGGGGCCGTATCATATGGCCGGGGATAGAACGTCATTCCAGACGGTTTCAGGCTGCACGCCACGTATCTCCTCATGCACCCCGCGGTAAATCGTTGGGCAGATATTTCCTTCGAAAGAAAACGGTTGCCGGCGCCCGGCACCGTGCCGCAGATAATCACATGTTCGTGAAGCCAGCTCGTTGGTTTCCGGTGTCCGACAAGGAGAATCCGATGCGACTACCCCGCTTGGCCATCCGGTTGCCGACCGGCTTCTCGTTCGATATCGCCGATCTGGTCATGCTGCAGGCATGGTCCGATCTCCACGGTCTGCGCATGGCCATCGACCTCGACGTCTGCGCGGATGGCGATGAATACGAGGAAATCCTGGGACTTTACGACCGGACCCGCGCGTCTTGCCGCTGGATGATCTGGCGTTCCTGCGACGGCATCGTGGTACAACCGTCATTGGGACGCACCATGCTGTTCGATGGCATGGCCGATGCGCTGGAAGGCCTGATCCCTGCCAACGACCGGTAATCCCGCCGAACCCGCATTGAAACCGGCCTTCCGGCCATGGCCCCCTCATGCGGGCGAAGCCGCCCCGTCATCCCGGCGAAGCCACCCCGTCATGCGGGCGAAGGCGCCCCGTCATCCCGGCGAAGACCGGTGTCCAGGCCTTGGTCAAAGCACCACCCGCCTGCCTTCGCCCGGGCGTAATCCCTTTCACCAAACAGGCCTTCCCGGCGACGGGACCCGGATCTCTTCAACCTGAAGCAATCGAACACGCTTCAGGCCGCCTGCTCCTTGGTCGCGCCCACCCGCTGCCGGATCGCCGCGGCAAACGCCGGGGAGATGTTCCCCCGATCAAACGCCACGCCCAGAGCGCCGTCCGAAGCAATCGACCGAACCGCGAAGCCCGCGCTCGCATCGCGCCCGGCGCTGTCAAGCAACACCGTCCCAGTCTCCCCGACGGGAATTTGCTCAGCGGTGATCAGCCGCGCGCCGTCGGCCGACATATCGACCATCCGGCCAGCATACTTCCCGCCCCGCCAGACAACCGTGCAGACTTCATCCACCGCCATGCGCGCCTGCATCCGCCGGTCGGCGTCGGCTGTCGCCGTGCGAATGGTGCGCACCAGACTGCCACGCAAGGCCGCAATACTGACGGCGACCGCAGCCGATCCCGTGCGGATTCCCTCAGCCTTCTGCCGGCTCACATCGGCGTCGCGTGAGACTTCGGTGATCCGCTCGGTGACAGCCTGCGCCGCCACACTGCTCTCGGTGACATTGCGCGCGATCTCCTGCGTGGTCGCCGCCTGCTGTTCGATCGCAGCGGCAATGCCGGTAAAGACCTGTGCGATCTCATCGATCGATCGGCCAAGCTCCGCGACGACGGCTACCGCGCCGGTGGTCGCCTCCTGAATCGCCGAGATCTGGTGCGAGATCTCCTCGGTCGAGCGCGCGGTCTGGCCGGCAAGCCCCTTGACCTCGGACGCCACGACATTGAATCCATGCCCGGCTTCGCCCGCCCGCGCCGCCTCGATCGTGGCATTCAACGCCAACAGGTTCGTCTGCCTGGCGACGCTGCGGATAAGCTGTACCACGTCGCCGATCCGCAGGGCTCCCTCCGATAACGACTGGATCTGCTGCCGCGCACGGACCCCGCTGCTGGCGGCGCCTTGTGCCACCACGGTGGCTCGTCCGATCTGCGCCGCGATCTCCTGGATCGAGGCGGACAGCTCTTCGCTCGCCGCCCCGACAGCCTGGGCGTTCGCCAGCGCCTGGCTCGCGGCTTCGGTCACGCTCTGGGCGTTGGTGCTGACACGTTCCGTCATCTCCGCCATGCCGTCGGCCTGCCGTGCCATCTCCTCCGTGTCGGAAGCAACACGCTCCATCGCCTGCCGAGCTTCCTGCTCCACGTACTCCGCCATGGCCTGCACGGCGTTGCGCCGGTCGATCTGGGCCAGGCGTTCCGATTCAGCCTGCTCGGACGATGCAAATGCCAGTTTTGCCCGCATCGCCCGAAGGTGGCTCACGATCTGCCAGAACTCCCGCGCGGCAACCGATTCGATATCACGCTTCAGGTCGTTCCGCCCGATCGCATCGAAGCTCTCCCCGAGCTGGCGCAACGGACGATTGAGGCCGCGAAGCAAACCGGTGCCAAGACCCGCCAGCACCAGCCCGCCGGCCCCCATCATCGCGATCGCCGCCCAGAACCGGAACTGGAAGTCCCGTCCAGCCTCGATGAACGCTGCCTCGGCCTGCTTCACCTGCAGGTCCACGAGTTTGTTGTTGGTCTTTGCCGCCGTCTCGAACAGCGGCATGACCCGCGTATGCAACTGCTGGTCCAGGCCGGCCGCATCGGCTTGCTCCGCCAGGCTGATAGCCGGGAGCAATCCGTCGCTCACCAGGGCTGTCCGTTCCTCGATGAGCTGACGCGCCAACACCGTTTGCACCCGCGACAGATCGGTTTGCATGTAATTGCCGAGCAGCTTGTCGATGCGATCGTTGTCGGCGCGGATCGCTCGGATATTCGCCGCCGTGGAGACCGATTTGTCGCCGCGTAACTCCAGCGCCGTCAGCGTGACCAACTGCACGTCGCTGCGCATCCCGGCGCGGACGCCGGTGATCAGCGCGGTGTCGACGGCACTGCCCTCATAGACTTTCTGCAACGCCTGATTCGAGACGCTCATGCCTTGCAGCCCCAGCCAGCCCACGACCCCGATGATCAGCGCACACACCCCACCGGTAACCGCGAGGCGCCCCGCCAGGCTGGCAAAACGCGTGCGCCATCGCTGGCCGTGGCTCCGGCGGATCAGCATCCCGTCGCGCAGGCCGATGTTGCCGCCCTTGTCCTCGCGCAGCAGCCGGTAAGCCGCGTCCGCCCCGGCGATCTGCTCACGCGTCGGTGCCGTGCGGATCGAGATGTAGCCCGTCGCCTCGCCGCCCTGAACGACCGGCGTGACGTTGGCTCGTACCCAGTAGAAGTCGCCCTGTTTCGTCCGGTTCTTGACGATGCCTTCCCACGGACGGCCCGCCTTTATCGTTGCCCACAGATCGGCAAAAGCCTCTTTCGGCATGTGCGGATGACGCACCAGGTTGTGCGGCGCGCCGATCAGTTCCTCGGCCGAATAGCCGCTGACCTCCATGAAGGTCCGATTGGCGAAAACGATCCGGCCACCGGTATCCGTTCGCGACACCAGCGTCGCCCCGTCGGGGACCTCGATCTCGCGGTCGGTGATCGGCTCGTTGAGACGCATTGGGGCACTCCAAACCCGGCAGCGCGAGGCCACCGGGTGGAGACCCGATAGCGGGAAAAGCCTAAGGTTCGGTTAACAAAGCCGCCCCGGCATACCTTAACAAGGCCGCCACGGCATACCCCGGACAACAGCCGCCTTCACGGACAGAGCGCTTCCAGGCTGACTGGAAACAGTCAGCGCGCTCTATCTCTTTGTCTGAGCGAGCAACTTTATCACCCTGACGGTTCCAGTGATGTTGCTCTAATACTCGATGGCCGCTTCTGCGTCCGGTTCGCCGCCCTGGCCGCGCTTTGCCGCCGGACCGGCGTGCGACTCCAGGTTCAGCGCGCTATTGATCAGTGCCAGATGGGAGAATGCCTGGGGAAAATTGCCGAGCTGGCGATGTCCGGCCGGATCGTATTCCTCGGCCAGCAGGCCGACATCGTTCGACAGCGCCAGCAGACTGTCGAACATCTCCCGCGCCTCCTGATGCCGCCCCTGCAACACCAGGTTATCCACATACCAGAAGCTGCAGGCCAGGAAGACGCCCTCACCGCCCGATAACCCGTCCGGCGTTTCGCCCGTGTGGTAACGCCGGATCAGGCCATCCACCATCAGGTCGCGGCCGATCGCCTCCACGGTGCCGCGAATGCGGGGGTCCTCCGGCGGCAGGAATCCCACCAGCGGCAGCAGCAGCAGGCTGGCATCCAGCGTATCGCCGCCGAACCATTGCACAAAACTGTTGCGTTTCTCGCTGAAACCCTCGCGGCAGACGGTCTCGTGGATGCGGGTCCGCAAGGCGAGCCAGCGCTCCAGCGGCGCCGGCAGGCCGAACTGTTCAGCCCCTCGGATTGCCCGGTCCACCGCGACCCAAACCATCACTTTGGAGAACGTGAAGTGCTGCGCCCCGCCCCGAACCTCCCAGATGCTCTCGTCAGGCTGCTCCCAGATGTCCTCCAGATGACGGACGATACTGCACTGGAGGTCCCAGCTCGCCTTCGGACGCACCAGGCCAAGCGTCATCTCCTGGTACATCGCGTCGATCAGTTCACCGTAAACATCGAGCTGAAGCTGGCCGCTCGCCGCATTGCCGACGCGCACCGGGCTGGCGCCCTGGTAGCCGGGGAGCCACGGCACCTCCCACTCCTGCACCCAGCGTTCACCGGCGATGCCATACAGAGTCTGCAACTGGGCCGGCGTGCCGGCGACACTGCGGCGCAGCCAGGCACCCCAGGCCTGCGCTTCGTCCCGGTACCCCGCGTGCACCAGCGCGAGCAAGGTGAATGTTGCGTCCCGCAGCCAGCAATACCGGTAATCCCAGTTCCGCGACCCCTTCGCCTGCTCCGGCAGCGACGTCGTCGGCGCCGCGACAATCCCGCCGGTCGGGTTGTAACTCAGCGCCTTCAGCGTCAGCAGCGACCGCTGCACTTCGGACCGGTAAAACCCCCGATAGGTGCAGCGCCCCGACCACGAGCCCCATGCCGTTTCGGTATCCTCCAAGGCCTGGTCCGCGTCCGGCGGCACCGGCAGTTCGAGGTGGGAGGCCGCATGCGTCAGCACGAAGCGCGTCCGGTCCCCCGCTTCGGCGGTGAACGACGCCACCGTGGTCATCGCCTTGCCGTGCAGCTTGACGTCGCTGTGCAGCACGACCTGATCTGGGCCGACGATAGCCCTGATCCCGCCGCCATGATTGAGCCGCGTCACCCACGGCACAGCGGCGCCGTATTCAAAGCGCAGGCATAAATCCAGCCGCATCGCCACCGAACCGTCGCGGCCTTCGACAATGCGGACGATCGAGTCCTTCTCGACCGCCATGAAGTCGATCAGCGCAACCGATCCCGACGGCGTTTCGAACAGCGTCTCAAGGATCATCGTCCCCGGCCGGTAGTGCCGGGTCACGCGGGCCGGCGTTTCCGACGGCGTAATCCGCCAGCGCCCGTTGTCCGGTGAACCGAGCAGGGCGGCAAAGCAGGCGGGGCTGTCAAAACGCGGCCAGCACAGCCAGTCGATCGATCCCTCCTTGCTGACCAGAGCCGCCGTGTGGCAGTCGCCGATCAGCGCGTAGTCCTCGATCGCGGCTGCCTCCGATGGTGTTGCCGGACCAGCTCGTTTTGAATGTGAACTATATGGGCCGCTTCGATGACGCTCGGAACGATTGGGCCGGTGCTGGCCCGGCGCCATCAGTTCGCCCTGCCCCAGACCTTTTGGCCGCCGTTACCCGGGCAGTAGCAGCTTCCGCCGGCCGCAACCGGACGATCCATCGGGCAGACATACGACCCGGCATAACAGGCTTGTCCGGCCCCGGCCGGCGCCGAACCCTGGCTGTAGGTTTGCGCCGGTGGATAGGAGGCGGGCGGTGGGGGTGCGTAATACACCGGCGGCGGCGGATAGTAGGCCGGCGGATAGTAGTACGGCGCCGGGTAAAACCCTGGCCCGTAGAACGGAACGCCAATACCGATGAACACCCGGGCCTGAGCGGGACTGCCCGCCAAGCCCACCATTGCCGCGCACAGTGCCACCGCGACCGCTGCCCGGCGTAAGACCAACAGGGATTTCGACATCATGACTGACATGCTCCCGGAGGACTGTAACCCCATTATGTCGGAGTTCACCTGATTCCGATACAGCAATTGCACGACACGGGTCATGAGGCAGCCGGTTTCATCGCCTCGGCCGCTTCGCCACGCAGCAACAGCCGGCCCACCCGCACCGCCATCCTGGCCAGCGCTGGAACCGTGGTCGGGCGGAGCAACCTCCGATCGTAGTCGGCAAAGCGGCGGTCGTTCTCGCTCAGGCAGATCGCCATCAGCGCCAGCGGGCTGATGTCCACATCGCTGACCGCCTTGCTGCCGGTCAGGGTAAAGTTGTTGTCCACCGCCGGTTTCTGCCCGCCCTCGAGGTCGGCGGCCAGACCGACCCGCTCCCACGCCAGGAAGATCCAGGCGCGAACCACTCGGAACTCGAACCGGATGCGCCGCCAGATGCCCAGTCGCTTGCGGTGCCAGGCGAGCCAGTTGGCGAACAGCAGGATGTGGCGCGCTTCCTCCTGGATCACCGGCTCGAACGTGTCGACCAGGGCAGGGGGGAAATAGCCGGACCGGCGCGCAACCTCGAACAGGCCGAAAGCAAAGAAACTGTCGATGCATTCGGAAAAGCCGGTGACCAGATAACCCCATTCGGGGTCGGCCGGCAGCCGGTCCGGCGGTTCCGGCGCCAGCGGTATGCCATAGCTGGAAACCAGCGCCGATAGCACCTCCTTGTGCCGCCCTTCCTCCCAGCCGTTGCGCCCGATCGCCTCGCGCCACATCGGATCGTCGATCGAATTCCCATAGGCGAGCATGCGCGCCCGCGCCTTGGTCTCGGTGGTCACGGCAATGTCCCAGATCGGCAGGCTGGTCAGCCGTTGCAGCGCCGCCCGGTCCAGCTTTGGCCAGGCGATGACGGAAGGTTTGTATGGATTGAACGTTTCGTGAAACATTCGGCAGGACGCGTCGCGGTGACTGTCCGAGCCGACCGGCAGCGGGCCGGGATCCGGAAAAACCCATTGACGCGCCCGTCGGTCGGCGGCGTCGATTTGTTCCAGGGTTGGCTGTTCCACGGTTGGCGTGGGCTGTGTCTGCATCTTGCCTCGCTTGGATGGATCAGGTTGTGCCGAAATCAGCGGCCATCCAATCACGAGACCGTTGGCGACAGCCCGGCGCTGTCGCCTATACTCCCCATCACCCGGCGATTCGGCCGCAAGGTGCCTCGAAGCAGAAAGTATCCAGCGCCGGAATGTTAGCCGAACCCACGCTCAACGATCCCGCCCGCGCACTGTCGCGCGACCCCGCGCAGGTGCTGCGCCAGGTGTTCGGCTTCCCGGGCTTCCGCGGTCAGCAGGAGCCGGCGGTTAACCACGTCATCGCCGGCGGCGACGCGCTGGTGCTGATGCCGACCGGCGGCGGCAAGAGCATCTGCTATCAGGTGCCCGCACTCTGCCGCCCCGGCACCGCGGTCATCGTTTCCCCCCTGATCGCGCTGATGGACGACCAGGTCGCCGCGCTGCGGCAGGTCGGCGTCAACGCCGGCGCTCTGCACTCCGAAATCGACCAGGCCGAGGCGCGATCAATCACCCGCGATCTGATCGAGCAGCAACTGGACCTGCTGTATGTCTCACCCGAACGCCTGCTGAGCAACGGCACGATGGACCGTCTCTCACGCGTTACGCTGGCGCTGTTCGCGGTGGACGAGGCGCACTGCGTCTCCGCCTGGGGTCACGAGTTCCGCCCGGAATACCGTGACCTCGCCCGCATCCCCGACATGTTCCCCGGCGTCCCACGCATCGCCCTGACCGCCACCGCCGACCCCCGCACGCAGCAGGATATCCTGACGGCGCTGCGGATGGAATCCGCGAAAGTCTTCGTCTCCAGCTTCCACCGCCCGAACCTGCGTCTGTCCGCCGCGCCGAAGGTCGGCGAGACGGCGCAATTGTTGGAATTCCTGCAGCGCCACAAGGGCGAATGCGGTATCGTCTACTGCGGCAGCCGCGCCAAAACCGAGCGGATGGCGGCGAAACTGAACGAGAAGAAGTTCACCGCGCTGCCGTTCCATGCCGGCCTCGATCCGCTGCTGAAGCGCGAATCCCTGACCCGCTTCCGCTCCGGCGAGCCTTTGGTGGTGGTGGCGACGATCGCCTTCGGCATGGGGATCGACCGTCCGGACGTGCGCTTTGTCGTGCATCTGGATATGCCCGACAGCCCCGAAGCCTACTACCAGCAGATCGGCCGCGCCGGCCGCGACGGCGACCCCGCGGACACGCTGTTGCTCTACGGCGGCCAGGACGTCGCGCAGGCGCGGCACTGGCTGGCGCAGTCCGCGGCGCCGGACGCCCGCAAGCGGGTGATGCGGACCAAGCTGGAGGAAATGGTCGCGCTGACCGAGGCGACAACCTGCCGCACCAGGTCGTTACTTACGTGTTTCGGTGAGACGCTCGGCGGCGAATGCGGCCACTGCGATAACTGCGAGGCCCCGCCTGTCACCGTCGATGCCTCGGTCGAGGCGCAGATGGTTTTGTCGGCCGTGTATCGCACCGACCAGATCTTCGGCGCCGCGCATATCGTTGCTGTGTTGCGCGGCGAAAAGACCGAGGGTGTGCTGCGCCACAAGCACGACCGGTTGCGCACCTTCGGCGTCGGCGCTGAACATGCCGCCGCATACTGGCGCGGCCTGATCCGCCAGTTGATCGCGCTGCGGGCCCTCGATGTCGACACCGAGGGCCACGGCGGCCTGTTCCTGGTGCAGGACGAGGCCCGGCCGATCCTGCGCGGAGAGGCGAAGGTGATGCTGCGCCAGGACCGCCCGCGAACCGTCCGGGCGGAACGGACGGAGCATGGCCGTGCTGTTCCGGGCACGCCGGTGCCGGCCGGCGATGCCGGTAACGCAGCGACGCTCTACGAAGCGCTGCGGCTGTGGCGGCTGGCAGAGGCGAAGGGGCAGTCGATCCCGCCGTATGTGATTTTTCATGATTCGGTGCTGCGCGATATCGCCGCGCAGCGTCCTCAGAGCCTTGATGAGTTGGCTCAGATCAAAGGGGTCGGTGCCTCCAAACTGGAGCGCTACGGGCGGCACGTGCTTGGGGTGTTGAGCGCACAGGTTCCGGCCGGGTTGGTGAAGCGCGAGTGACGAGCCGGCGATGACAGGGACGCTCCGGCGACGCTGTCCCGCCACGCCGACGACGATCTGCATCGATCAGCCGATCGGCATCGATAAGTAAAACAAGAACCGCGGCGGCCACGCAGCTTGATGCAAGGTATTGCGCGATGCCATGCCGGCGTTATGGAATCGCTGTTGCCCGCGTTATAGAATCTGCCGAATACGAGTCTCCGTGGCTCTTCGCGGCTCTCGTTCGGCCTCCGTGTTAAAAAATACTTGCTTACCAGCAGCGCGCCGAGACCCCGAATTTCCACTGCCCGTGCAGCCAACCTCCCGCACCGACACCCAGACTACCTGACAACGGTCGGCCACACCCAACCCGGTTTTCGATTCATCTGAGCGCCGTTGGTTCGCGTGAGCGGCGGAACCTTATGATCCCGCGGAGCCACGCGCCGTTGCCATCACGCCTTGATCAGCGGGCAACCCCCACCTGCCATCGGCCGCCACGCATCGGCCGGAGCGATCGTCGCCACTTTCGTGCAGAAGTCATACTTATACTTCGCTTCCGCCGCGGGCTTCACCTGCCACAGATACATGACATGCATGACCCGCCCGTCTTCCCGGATCTTCACGTTGTCATTGTAGAAGTCGTTGACCGGTGTCGCCTTCATCTTCGCCACCACCGCGTCGGCATCGGTCGAGCCGACCGCCTTGACTGACTTCAGCCAGTGCAACGCCGCGCAATAGCTGCCGGCGTGCAGCAGCCCCGGCACCATCCCGCCCATCTGGTCGCTCCAGCGCTTCGACCACGCTCGTGACTTGTCCGTCATGTCCCAGTAGAACGAGTCAGTGTAGGTCAGCCCCTCGCAGACATTCTGGCCCAGCGCGTTGACGTCGCTGATCTGCATCAGCAGCGTGGCCAGCCGAACGCCGCTGTGGGTCAGGCCAAACTCCGCCGCCTGCTTGACGCAGTTCTGCGTGTCGGTGCCCGCGTTCGCCAAGCCGAAGACCTTGGCACCCGACGCCTGCGCCTGCACCCGGTACGACGAAAAATCCGCGGTGCCGAGCGGTGCGCGGACCGCGCCGAGGACCTTGCCGCCGGCGGCCTTGACCGCGTCCATGGTGTCCCGCTCCAGCGCATAGCCGAAGGCGTAGTCGGCGGTAATGAAATACCACGTGTCGCCGCCGGCCTTGGTCAGGGCGTCGCCGGTGCCGTGTGCCAGAGCATAGGTGTCGTAGGAGAACTGGATACCGTAGGGCGAGCACTGCTTTCCGGTGAAGTCGGAACTGGCGGGTCCGGTAACGAGATAGATCGTCTTCTTTTCCCGGCAGACCTGCTGGACCGCCAGTCCTGAGGAGCTGGCCGCACCGTCGGCCAGCACATCAACACCGGTATCGTCGATCCACTGACGCGCCAGGGATGTGGACACATCCGGCTTGTCTTGGTCGTCGGCCTGCAGCACCTCGACCGGGCGGTCCAGCACGGAGCCGCCGAAATCCTGGATCGCCAACTCGGTCGCGACCTTGTTGCCCAGTCCACCGACATCGCGGTACGGACCGCTCAAGTCGGACAGCAGGCCGATCCTCACCGGCCTGGATGAAGTCTGTGCCCGGATGATCGCGGGGCGGGCCAGCGGCGCAGCGGCCAGTCCGCTGATTAGAACGCGACGCGATAGTCTCGACATTCAGAAGGTCTCCCACCCGTGTCAAACGCGCTTGCGCCCGGGCGCCGCGCCTTGTAGCGGAATAGCACCATGTGACGCGTATTCCAGCCACGGGGGAAACTATCCATGCCGGTGATGCCAGGGAAGACAGCTCTGCTTGAACTCCTGAAGCAGGAGGGCGTGCGAATGATGTTCGGCAACCCCGGCACCACGGAACTGCCGTTGATGGACGCCTTCGCGGCGGAGCAGGACCTGCGGTACATCCTGGCGTTGCAGGAGGCGCCGGCGATGGCCATGGCGGATGGCTATGCTCAGGCGTCGGGCCAGTGCGCGGTGGTCAACCTGCACGCCGCCCCCGGCCTGGGGAATGCGATGGGCATGCTGTACGACGCCCAGAAGGCGGGCTCGCCGATCCTGGTAACCGCCGGCCAGCACGAGCAGCGCTTCAATTTCACCGAACCGCTGCTGTGGGCCGACCTGCCCAGCATCGCTCGGCCGTTCGTCAAATGGTCGGAGGAGGTGCGGCGGCTCGCCGATCTGCCGCGCGCCATCCATCGCGCGGTGAAGACCGCTCTGGCGCCGCCAATGGGCCCGGTTTTCCTGTCCCTGCCGGGCGACATCCTGACCGACAGCGCGGACCTCGAACTGGGCAAGCCGAGCCGGGTGGCGACGGGGATCAGGGGGGATCGGACCGCGATCGCACGGGCGGCGGCGATCATCGCCAAGGCGCGCAGCCCGGTCATCATCGCCGGCGATGCCGTGGCCCAGGGCAATGCGTTGAACGAGGTGGTCGTCCTGGCCGAGGCACTCGGTGCGCCGGTTTACGACGAGGGGATGGCCAGCCGCGCGATGTTCCCCTCGTCGCATCCGCTGTACCGGGGCGCGCTGGTGCGGCTGCCCGAGGCGATCCGCGGCATGCTGGTGCAACATGACCTGCTGGTGTCGATCGGCGGCGATCTGTTCACCTTGTCCTTGCCCGGCGACGTCGAATCGATGCCGGAAAGCTACCCGGTGATCCATATGGACACCGATCCGTGGGAGCTGGCGAAGAACTACCCCGAACAGGTTTCCATCCTGGGCGAACCGAAGATAACTTTGCCGGAACTGACCGCCGCCGTGCTGAGGGCGCGTTCCGCCGCTGAAGCCGCTGCGTCGGTCAAACGGCTGGAACATGTGAAGGCAGAGGGTATCGCCAGTCTGCACAAGCTGCACACGATGGCCGATGCGCTTGCCGAACGGCACCCGATCCATCCGCTGGCCCTGATGCAGACGATCGGGAAGCGGCTGCCCGATGATGCGGTCGTCATCGACGAAACCGTTTCTTCCGGGATGGGTTTGCGCCGTTTCCTGAAGAGCGACGATGCGCAGAGCTTCTTCGGGCTGCGAGGCGGCGGCATCGGCTGGGGCCTGCCGGCGGCGATCGGCGTCAAGCTGGCGCTGCCGGACCGTCCGGTGGTGGCGTTGATCGGCGACGGATCCGCGATGTACACGATCCAGGGGCTGTGGACGGCGGCTCATGAGAACTTGAGCATGGTCTTCGTCATCATCAACAACTATTCGTATCGCATCCTCAAGCAGCGGACCAACGCGATGAAGGGTCTGGCGGCGCAGACCGACAATTACGTGGCGATGGACCTGGACAATCCGCGGATCGATTTCGTTTCGGTAGCC
>JBEKLE010000089.1:0-17623 GCA_050010355.1 Rhodopila sp.
GCTTTGAGAAAGTAGAACGGCGTCAGGATGGTGAAGGCGACGATGCGCATGCGGTTCGGTAGTTCGCGGTCCTTGAGGAATGTTGGGGCCAGGACCATGCCGACCAGATAGGCGGGCAGCACCGCCTCACTGCCGGCGATGCTGGCGAGGCCGCCGAGGAAAAGCAGAACCAGGGTCACGAATTTTGTCTGTGGCTCGCTGACGCGATCACCGAGGGCGGCGAGCAGGCGTGGCGCGAACCGGGCGAGCAGCCAAAGAACGATCGCCGTCACCAGAGTGAACAGACCGAGCCAGATGTCGAAACGGGCGAAGACGAGGCCGAGCGCGAGGACGGTTCCGAGATCGTTCACGAAACAGGCGGCGAGGATGATTTTTCCCAGTTCTGTCTGGTTGAATCCGGTCTCGACCATGACCGCGTAGACGACCCGACACCGTAACGGGCAAATAACAAGACGCCGATGTAGGGGGCGAAAAAGCCGACGATGCCGATCGTCATGCTCGACCAGAAATGCTTGCGCACGACGTGCGGGTCGATCTCGGCGCCGGCCAGGAAGGTGAGCAGGATGGCGCCAAAGCCGGCGAGGAAGTTGACCCAGGGGGCAAGCGGCAGGCCGATGATGTTTCCCGCGACGGCGCCAACGACGATCTCAGTCAGTGCGACGGAGATGGCGACCCAGACTGAGAGGATCGAGGCGATCAGCGCGAGGCCGATCCAGAGGGCGGACGCGAGCCAGACGTTATCCATGACCTCCTCCATGTCATGCCGCGATTTGGGTGCGGCGGGTTGGTGACACGCGATGGAGGCGAGCGGGACCCCACCGCATTTTCTGCGGCAGGGGTCATCAGCCCTCGGTGAGGGCGGTTTTGGGGAACCCCATCCCCTTGGATAGTGGTGATAGCGTAGGGGTTTTCGGGTGGCGGTTCAATAGGCGGGTAAGGTCGCAAGACTGGGAGCGGATGCTTGAGTTGCACGGTTGGTGCAAGACTTTGAGAATTACACCACACGGTAATTTTTCCCTTTTCTATGTATTAGTCTTCGGACTATCTCAGGACTTCGCTTTCTTCAATGGTTTCGACTTGCCAGAACCGTTGAGGGCGATCGCTTGGCGAACGAGCGCCTTGAAGGTGGCCTCGTCAACTTCTGCTCCTTCGCGGATGTCGATCGCGCGGCGTACGTTTCCGTCGAGACTCGCGTTGAAGAGACCGGCAGGATCCTTCAGAGAGGCTCCCTTGCGAAAGTAAACTTGACGACATTCTTGTAGGATTCGCCAGTGCAGATGATGCCGTCGTGCGACCAAACTGGAGTGCCCCTCCACTTCCACTCCTCGACGACGTCCGGGTCTCCCTCCTTGATGAGCCGGCGCATTCTGCCAAGGGTTTGCCCGCGCCAGTCCTCGAGCTCGGTGATTCTCTTCGAGATGAGCTCCGATGCCGACTGGCCTTGGCTCGTGTCCGAATTTTTTTATGTTCTCATCGTAGAAGTTCGAAATGCACGCTGGCACGCTTCAATCTATCTGCGCCAATACCCGCTCCAGGGCCGCAAAAACGAATATTTGGCAAGGGCGTGATTGACAGGCGCCACCATCCTTGGCGGAGGTACGGAGATAGTCACCCTTTTGAGAGGTTGCCACGTCGGTGGTTCGGACACCGGCGCCGTCACCGCCGGACCTCCCACTTTTGTTACAAGCCTGCGAGAGCATTTGACCTCGGCTGTGCCTCGGCACGCGTGGTCCCATTTGGCCCATCCCCCCGATCAGTGCCGCATCAGAATCGGCAGATCCGCATGCGCCAGCATATATCGCGTCACACCCCCGAGCAGTAGTTCCCGCAGCGGGCTGTGCGCATAAGCCCCCATCACCAGGAGGTCGGCGTCCAGTTCATGCGCCTTGGCCAGCAGCGCCTGACCGAACGGCCCTGAACCGAGCGGGAGCGTGTGCAGTTCGGCCTGGATGCCGTGCTCAGTCAGAATCCGCGGCATCAACGGGCGTTCCACGCGGTCGCGCATCCCGGTGATTACATGCACCTTTTCGGCACCGGCCAGGCAGCGCAGCGCCGGGATCACCGCTCGGGCCGTCTGCTTGTCATCGCGCCAGGCGATCGCCACGCAGCGGCCAAACGTCGCGGTCGCGTTCGGCGGGATCATGAGCACCGGCCGGTCCGTCCCGAACAGCGCCGCCCGGAATGTCTGCCGAACCAGAGGGTCATTTTCACCCGGTGCGCCCGCGACGATCATATCCGCACGGCTGCCCCGCTCGCCGACAACCATCGCTGCACTGCCCTCCGCCTCGACCCAGTGGCTGATCGTCGCGAGCTTGCCGGCCTCGGCGGCCCAGCGGCCAAACGCCGTTTTCAGCGCGGCGACCCGTTCGTGTTGGCGCGATCTCTCGATTACGAACGCATCCGCCTCTTCGATGACGGCTTCGGCAGACAGCGGCGGGACGGCGCTCCGCTCATGTACCGCGAGGACGTTGATACGGGCGCAGTCCACAAGCTCGGTGAGACGCCGAGCGGCGTTCAGGAGAGCGGGCGCTCCCTCCGGACGCACCAGCACGACCAGAAATACATCCGACATAGCGGTCCCTCCATCAATGGCGCATCAGCACGGGGAGGTCGGCGTGAGCGAGCATGTGGCGGGTCACGCCGCCCAGCAGCAGGCTGCGGATCGGGTGGCGGGCGAAGGCGCCGACCACCAGCATGTCAGAGCCCAGCGTGTGGGCCTTGGCGAGCAGCACCTCACCGAACAGCCGGTCGCCGGTTACGGGGAGCACGTGCAGGTCGGCGCTGACGCCGTGCTCCAGAAGGATATCCGGCAGGCGCGGCACGGGCGCACCGTCCCGCCTGCCCGCCAGAACGTCGATATGTTCTGCGCCCTGAAGGCAGCGCAGGGCGGCGAGCACGGCTTTCAGCGTGCGGGCGTCGTCGCGCCAGGCGATCGCCACGCGTTTGCCGAACGGTTCGGGCGGGCGGTCCAGCGGCACCATCAGGACCGGCCGGCCGGTGTCGAACAAAGCCGCGTGAATCGCCTGCCGCTCGGTTTCGGGCTGATGGCGCGACGGGCGTCTCAGCACGATGAAGTCCGCGCGTCGTCCCCAGTCGCCGACGACCGCATCGGCGCGGCCCTCCACATCCTGCCACGACGTCACCACTGACCATGGCTGCAGCGTTGCGGCCCATTCATCGAAGACGGCGTGCAGGCGATCGGCCCGCTGCTGCTCTTCGGCGCGGATGCGTGCCTCGGACTTCTTACTGAGGATTTCCTCGGTCCGCATCACGGTCTCGATCGGCGGGAGCCGGATCGCGAGCCCGTTGATCCGAGCGGCGCGGGTCAGTTCGGCCAAGCGCCCGGCGGCGGCCAGCACGTGGGGCGCCACTTCTGGAAGTTCGACAACGGCAAGGATCACGTGGGGCATTGGCGTTACACCGACCGGCCCGATGATTACCCCGATGTTATAGAGCACCAGGAACAGGATTGCATCTGCCGTGAAACGAGGGGGAGCCTTGCGCGGGAGGCGCGGGGGAGCCTTGCGCGGGAGGCGCGGGGGAGGCTTGTGCGGGAGGCGCGGCGGCCTACCGCGCGTGCAACCCGGTTATCCGCAGCACCACCCCGTCAGCGCTCGTCCGGCTCGGCACACGTTGCGCCGTCATCGCCCAATCGGGTTCGGCGGCCGCCAGTTCCGACTCAACCTTGGCCCCCTTCAGGAACAGGCACACCCCGTCATCGGTCAGAAACCGCGCGGCGAGCCGCAGCAGGCGGGGCAGTGGGGCCAGCGCGCGCGCTGTGACCAGAGGCGCTTGGGGCACCGTCGCATCCTCGATCCGGCAACAATGCACGGTTGCGGGCGCGCCCGTCTCCAGCACGGCTGTTCTCAGGAAGGAAGCCTTGCGGCGGTCGGACTCGATCAGGTCGAAGGGAACGCCGGTCGCGATCGCCAGCACCAGGCCGGGGAAGCCGCCGCCCGTTCCGAGGTCGATGGCCCGCGTGACCCCATGTGGCATCAGCGGGACCAGTTGCAGCGAGTCCGCGATGTGGCGGTCCCAGACCACCGGCGCATCGCGGACGGCGATCAGGTTGAGCGTCGCGTTCCAGCGCAGCAGCAGGTCCGCGAACCGGTGCAGTCTGGCGTCGGAGTCGGTCAGCGGGGCTGGACCTCCACCGTGACGTGCGACAGGGAGGCGAAATGCCGCAGCCGCGCCCGGTAGTCGTCCGGCCGGCGGTTTTTGCCCGTCACCACGGACAGCACCGCGCCGAGATGCCCGGGGCCGAGCCGCCAGACATGCAGATCCGTAAGCCTGTCCCCGTCAGCCTCGATTTCCTGCCGCAGCCGTTCTGTGAGTTGCCGGTCGGGGTTCATGTCGAGCAGGATACGCCCGGTATCGCGCACCAGCCCATACGCCCAGCTTGCGATGACGCAGGCGCCGACCATGCCGGCCAGAGGGTCCATCCACAGCCAGCCGAAGGTCCGGGCGAGCAACAGCCCGGCGATCACCAGCACCGACACGGCGGCGTCGGCCATCACATGGATGATCGCGGCCCGCATGTTGTTGTCCCGGTGGGCGGCGTCAGTCGCGTGGGCGTGTTCCTCGAAAACCGCCGAGGCCGTGGCGTCGCCGAGGTGGAGGTTCACGGTGAATTCGTGCGGTTCGGGGATTTCCTCGATGCTTTCGAGCACACCGGCAATTTGCGTGAACACGAAGCGCTGCCGGGTGCCGTCGGGCCTGACCGTCTCCGCCCAGAGTGCGTCGGCCGGTATTGGTTGACGGACCCGGAAGCGGGGGGGCACCCCGTCCTCGTGGATTTCCAGCGTCAGCCGGGAGCCTCCGAGATCGAACGTGTGGCCTTCCTCGTGCCTGTGATGGTGATGATGGTGATGCTCCCCGCCGAGCAGCCAGGCGCTGCCGATGTTGACGGCGAGACCGAGGCAGGCGATCGGGATGGCCTCGGCAAAGGCGATCGGAACCGGGGCGAGCAGGCGCGCGACCGCCTCCCATCCGATCAGCAGGGCGATCATGGCCAGCACGATGGCGCTGGTGAATCCGGCCAGATCGCCCAGCTTCCCGGTCCCGAAGGTGAAGCGCGCGTCCGTGGCATGCCGGCGGGCGTAACGGTAAGCGAGGGCCGCCAGCAACAGTGCGCCGGCGTGGGTGCTCATGTGCAGCCCGTCCGCCACCAGGGCGATCGAGCCGAACAGCAGACCGCCGACGATCTCCAGCGCCATCATCGCGCCGCAGAGCCAGATGACGGTCCAGGTGCGTTTCTCGGCGTGTTCGTGGCCCTCGCCGAGGAAGACGTGGCTGTGTGCTGATTCCATGTGCGGCGCCCTATTTCAGGCCCCCCTATTTCAGGTAGCTGCGGACGACTTCGAGCAACTGCTCGACGGCTTCGGTGTTTAGCGCGCCGGGATGCGTTTCGGTATCGACAAGATGGGTTCGGACGTGATCTTCGACGACTTCGGCCATCAGTCCGGCCATGGCGCCGCGTGCCCCGGCGATCAGATGCATGACCTGCCCGCAGTCGGCTTCGTCATCCAGCGCCCGCTCGACCGCCTCGATCTGGCCGCGGAGGCGGCGGACGCGGGCGAGGAGTTTCTGCTTCTCGCGGATGGTATGGGTCATGGATAGGGGGGGTACCCTATGGCGGCCGGGCTCGCAACCATATATCGCGCTTATCGTCCGGTACGATCGGGGAAGCCGAGGCTATGACGGATATACTGTCGCATGCGAGCGAAGCGCTGCTGATGGCCGCCGGGATGTTCTGGCAGGTTGGCTGGAGCCTCGTGTTCGGCTTCATCCTCTCGGCGATCCTGCAATGCGTCGTGTCCCGGCAGGCCTTGACCGCCGCTCTCGGGCGCGACGGCTGGCGGGAGATCGCACTGGCCACCGCCGCCGGCGCGGCGAGTTCCAGTTGCTCCTACGCCTCTGTCGCCGTCAGCCGCAGCCTGTTCCAGAAGGGGGCGGCGCTGATTCCGTCGCTGGCGTTCGTCTTCGCCTCGACCAACCTGGTGGTGGAACTTGGGATCATCCTTTACCTGCTGATGGGCTGGCAGTTCATGGCCGGGGAGTGGATCGGCGGCATCGTTCTTGTCGTCATCCTGACGCTGCTGGTGAAGGTTACCTATCCGGCGAGTCTTGTCGAGGAAGCGCGCCACCATTCGGATGCGAGCGGCGGCCACGATCACGGCGGGATG
Source organism: Rhodopila sp. (assembly GCA_050010355.1). Classification (GTDB taxonomy): domain Bacteria; phylum Pseudomonadota; class Alphaproteobacteria; order Acetobacterales; family Acetobacteraceae; genus Rhodopila. Next base: position 6,186 of record JBEKLE010000089.1, read on the forward strand.
GTGGAGGCGGACGGGCCGTGGTGGCGGAAACTCGCCCATGCGCAGACATGGATCGCCATCGCGCAGAGCTTCGTCATGGACTGGTCGATGCTGTGGAAGGACCTTCTGGCGGGGTTTCTGATCGCCGGCGCTCTGTCCGCCTTCGTCCCCGATGGCGTGTGGCAGGCGCTGTTCGTCAAAGGTGCCAGCCCGTGGGTCCAGGTGCCGGCGAATGCTCTGCTGGGTCCGATCGTTGCGGTGCTGACATTCGTTTGCTCGATCGGCAATGTGCCGATGGCGGCCGTGCTATGGGGCGCTGGCGTCAGTTTTGGCGGCGTGCTGGCGTTCCTGTACGCCGATCTGATCGTGTTGCCGCTGCTGGACGTCTACCGGCGCTATTTCGGCTGGAAGATGGCGGCCTACATCGCGGCCGTGTTCTACGCCACGATGGTTGCGGCGGCGCTGGTCATGGACATTGCGTTCACCGTCCTCGGCTGGGTTCCACAGATCCGTCCGGACATGCATGCGGAAGTGGTGCAGTTCTCGCTGAACTATACTTTCTGGCTTAATCTGATCTTCGGTCTGCTGACCGCGGCACTGGTGATCCTCGCTCGCCGGAACCCAATGCATCACCATTGAGGGGAAGTTGGAACCGTTCATGACCAGGGTCCGCCAGACCGCCTCGATCGCGCGGGTCGAGCCGCAGTGTGATTGCGAACGCCGTGGGCGAGGATTACGCCATAGGTTCGCGCGGCAAATTGAGGATGGACATGGAAATCTCGATCGGAAGCCTGCTTGACGGCGCCAGGCAAGCGGTTGGCGCGGTCGCCATCATCGATGTCTTCCGAGCGTTCACGACCGCGGCGGTGGTTCTGGCCAATGGCGCAGCGCGGATCGTGATAGTAGGCACGATCGAGGAAGCGTTCGCGCTGCGCGAGAGCGGGATTGGTCGGATCTGCATGGGCGAAGTTCACGGCGTGGCGCCGGACGGCTTCGACTTCGGCAACTCACCCTTCGAGGTGTCGCAAGTCGATTTCGGCGGAAAAACAATCATTCAGCGGACCAGCGCCGGCACACAGGGCATCGTCGCGGCGTCGGCGGCAGAACGTCTGTATGCCGCCTCGCTGGTGACAGCGACGGCCACGGCGCGGGCTTTGGCATCGGCGGAAGCGGGGCGGATTACCCTGGTTGCCATGGGCGACAGCGGGTTGGCGCGGACGGACGAGGATGAACTGTGCGCGCTCCACCTGCGCAATCTCCTGGAAGGGAGGTCCGGCAATCCGGAAGCGGTGCATCAACTAATTCTGGCAGGGGGTGAGGTCGCACGCTTCAATGATCCCGGACGGCCGCATCTGCGATCGGAGGATGTGGAGATCGCGCTTCATATCGATCGCTACGATTTCGCGATCAGGGTTGGGACGGAGGATGGCCTAGCGGTGGCGCGTTTGGAACGCCTCGGGTGAGTCGCGACGCGCCAATATTGTTGCCTCGGCATCGGGGTTGATCGTTGCCGCTCTGCCGGTTGGGAGACCGGGAAACTCAACCACAAAGCCACAAAGATAACGAAGTGAAGGAACCTGCCAACGCCGGCATCGCGGCGCCCTGAAATCCACGGATTGCGGCGACGACGTGCCATCGTAATATCGTACTTTCTTCGCATCAAACTATACCATGCCGCAGATCGCTGACACTGATGCTGCTTTGCGTGGCTACAGGACCGCGCGCGCCGCTCTCGACGCCGGTCGGAACACTGTAAATCCTCTTAGTGATCTTTGTGGCTTGTGGTTTATTACGCTGTAATCGATGCGCCACCTGTCCATCCCGTGCAGCCGCGTTTATGCCCGTGCAGCCGACAACTTCATCTCAGTCGCGGAACACCACCGTGCGCATCCCGTTAATCAGAATTCGGCCATCGAGCGCCCAGCGCAACGCCCGCGACAGCACCCGGCGTTCGATGTCGCGGCCCTGGCGAACCAGGTCATCCGCCGAATCCGCGTGGCTGATCCGTTCCACGTCCTGCTCGATGATCGGTCCCTCATCGAGGTCCGCGGTCACGTAGTGCGCCGTGGCGCCGATCAGCTTCACCCCGCGCTGATGCGCCTGATGATAGGGCCTCGCACCCTTGAACCCGGGCAGGAACGAGTGGTGGATATTGATGCAGCGCCCGGCCAGCTTGCCGGCAAGATCATCCGACAGCACCTGCATGTAGCGCGCGAGGATCACGAGTTCGGTCCCGGTTTCCCGCACCAGATCCCAGATCCGTTCCTCCTGCGCGGTTTTGGTCGCCTTGGTGACCGGCAGATAGTGGAACGGAATGTCCTCGAGATCGATGTGACGGAAGCCTTCACGCGGATGGTTGGACACCACCGCCGTCACGTCCATCGCCAGCTCGCCGATCCGCAACCGATACAATATGTCGGTAAGGCAATGATCGAATTTCGAGACCAGCAGCATGACCCGTTGCCGCTTCGCGCGGTCCCGCAGCGCCCATGTCATGGCGAACCGCTTCGCCACCAGACCCAGCGCCTCACTCAGCCGCTCGATGTCCAGGCGGTCCTCCGGATGGTCGAGCACGATGCGGGCGAAGAACCGGCCGCTTTCCGTGTCGTCGAACTGTTGCGATTCGCGAATATTGCCGCCGTGCTCGAAGATGGTGGTCGCCACGGCTGCAACGATTCCGGGACGGTTCTGGCAGGAAAGCGTGAGGATATGCTGGGTCAAGGCGGCGGGCTCCGTTACGTTCCAGGCGGCGCGGTGGGGAATGGCAAGCGGGGCCTCCCGTCGCGATGTATGACACTGGTCGCGAATCCGCCAGATCAGTGCCCCGGGCGGTGGGCGGCGGCGCGGCCGGGCATTTCGGTCGCGGGGCAGGGCACCGCGTCCTGCCGCGGAAGGCGCCGCGAAGGATCGTGAAGCTGGGGCGCGGTGGGGAACCACGCTTTACTTTGCCAACTGCCCGCGGATCGCCAGCAAGTCGCGCCGGCGTTCTTCGCTCACCGTCGGATAGGACATTTTCAGACCTTCGAGCGTCTCAAGGATGACCTCCGATACGATCAGCCGCGCGTTGGGCTTGTCGTCGGCCGGAACGATATACCAGGGCGATTCGCCGGTGCTCGTCGCACTCAGGCACTTTTCATAGGCCTTCATGTAGTGCGGCCAGAACCCCCGCTCCTCGATATCCGCCTGGCTGAACTTCCAGTTCTTCTCCGGTTCATCGATGCGTTCCAGGAAACGCCGCCGCTGCTCCTCCTTCGAGAGATGCAGGAAAAATTTTATTACACGGGTGCCGTTGTCGTGCAGGTGGCGTTCCATGTGCAGAATGGACCGGTACCGGCTGTGCCAGACCTCCTTGTCATCGGAGGGCAGCTCGGCCAGCCCCTCGTTGCGCAGGATTTCGGGATGGACCCGGACGATCAACACCTCCTCATAGTACGACCTGTTGAAGATGCCGATGCGCCCACGCTCTGGCAGATCGCGTGTCGTGCGCCAGAGAAAGTCATGCTGCAGCTCGGTCGCACTGGGATGCTTGAAGCTGAACACCTGGCACCCTTGCGGATTGACCCCCGACATGACGTGCTTGATGACCCCGTCCTTTCCGGCCGCGTCCATGGCCTGGAAGATCAGCAGCACGGCATGCCTGTTGGAGGCATATAAAAGCTGCTGCTGCTCACTCAGTCGCTGGACGTGATCCTCCAGCATTTCGCGATACTGTTGTTTCGATTTGTAGATCTTCTTCACGTCGGTCGGCCATTTGTCGAGATCGACCTCGGTACCCTCCCGCACACGAAAATCCTTCGGATCAATCTTCATCGCCTGTCCTTTCCCCGTTAACTCGAGATACTCCTATACCGGAAAAACGGCTGATATGACCTGCTCGGCAGCATGTGCAAAGGCCATCTGCCCGGCATCGGCATGATGCTGCTGGCGGATCGGGTGCATCGTTCAGTGGAGACGTCCGCCGCCAACGCCTGCTAAACGCCGTTGATCATGTCCCCACTGCGCCGCTTCGGAAGCTATTATCAGCCCCACCGCCGGCTGTTCGTTCTCGATTTCGGCTGTGCGGTGCTGTCCGGCCTGCTGGAACTGGCCTTTCCGCTCGCCGTCCGTTTGTTCGTCGACCGGCTGCTCCCCGGCCACGACTGGCGGCTGATCGGTGCGTGCGCCATCGGCCTGCTGACGCTGTATCTGCAACACCGGCCTGATGGCCATCGTCACCTACTGGGGCCACGTGCTCGGCATCGCGCTGAAAACCGAGATGCGCCGGAAAGCCTTTGACCACCTGCAGCGGCTGTCATTCGCATTCTACGACGAGCAGAAAACCGGCCACCTGATCGCCCGCGTAACGAAAGATCTGGAGGATATCGGCGAACTCGCCCATCACGGGCCGGAAGACCTGTTCATCGCGGTCATGACGTTCCTCGGCGCCTTCGCGCTGATGTTCGCGGTCAACGTCGATCTGGCCCTGCTGACCGTGCTGATCGTGCCGCCGATCCTGTTCGTTGCGACCACCTACGGCAACCGGATGACGCAAAACTTCCGCGCGCTGTTTGCCGGCATCGGCATCTTCAACGCGCGCGTCGAGGAAAACATCGGCGGCATGCGCGTCGTGCAGGCCTTCGCCAATGAGGCGCACGAGCGCCGGCTGTTCGCGCGCGACAACGACGCCTACCGCCGCACCAAGCTGCAAGGTTATCGCCTGATGGCGGTGAGCACCGCGCTGACCTATCTGTCGATGCGCGCGACGCAGATGCTGGTGATGGTTGCTGGCACTTGGTTCGTGCTGCACGGCGCGCTGACCCCCGGCGGCTTCGTCGGCTTCCTGCTGCTGGTCCGCGTGTTCTTCCGCCCGGTCGAGAAGATCAGCGCCGTGGCGGAAACTTATCCCAAGGGAATCGCTGACTTCCGGCGGTACTGCGAGCTGATCGATACGAAACCGACGCTGACCGATCTGCCCGGCGCGCGTCCAGCCCCGCCATTCGCCGGTGACATCGCCTACGACCGCGTCACCTTCGGCTACGCCAATGATCGACCAGTGTTGCGCGACGTCAGCCGACGCATCGTTGCCGGCGAGACGGTGGCCTTCGTCGGACCGTCCGGCGCCGGCAAGAGCACCCTGTGCGCGCTGCTGCCGCGCTTCTACGACATCCAGGCCGGCCTAATCATGATCGACGGCATCGACAGGTCCATGACATTAATGTCGTTGCGTCTTCAAATCGGCGTGGTGCAGCAGGACGTGTTCCTCTTCGCCGGCACGTTGCGCGAGAACATCGCCTACGGCCGCCTCGGCGCCGGCGAGACCGAAATCATCGAGGCGGCTGACCGCGCGCGCCTTGGTGCCATGATCGCGGACCTGCCCGACGGGCTCGACACCGTGATCGGCGAGCGCGGCGTCAAGCTGTCCGGGGGCCAACGGCAGCGTGTCGCGATCGCACGCATGTTTCTCAGGAACCCGCCGATCCTGATCCTGGACGAGGCGACCAGTGCGCTCGACAGCGAAACCGAGCGGGCGATTCAGCAATCGCTGTCGGAACTGGCGGCGGGGCGGACCAGTCTCGTCATCGCACACCGTTTGGCAACGATCCGCGACGCTGACTGGATCGTGGTGGTGGACGCGCGCGGCGTGGTCGAGCAGGGGCGGCACGATGACCTTCTGGCGGCCGGCGGCGCCTATCGCCGCCTGCATGACGTGCAGTTCGGGGCTTAGCGCCGGCGGTCCTGGAACGAGCGCGCTTCAGGCGCCCGAACCGATCCGCTGAGCCAGCGCCTTGGCGAAATCGCCGGTGGAAGCTTTACCGCCCAGATCGCCGGTGCGAATCTTGTCCTCGTTCAGCACCTGGTCGATCGATTTCCGCAGATGCCTCGCGTGGTCGATCAGGCCGACATGGTCCAGCATCAGTCCCGCGGCGAGCAGCAGCGCGGTCGGATTGGCGAGACCCTTGCCGGCGATGTCCGGGGCCGATCCGTGGACCGCCTCGAAGATCGCCGCTTTCTCACCGATGTTGGCACCGGGCGCCGCGCCCAGGCCGCCGACCAGTCCGGCGATCAGGTCGGACAGGATGTCGCCGAACAGATTGGTCGTTACGATCACGTCAAACTGCCAGGGGTTCAGCACAAGCTGCATCGCACAGGCGTCGACGATCCGCTCATCGCATTCGATGCGCCCGGCATATTCCTTGGCGATCTGCTGGCCGGCTTCGAGGAAAACGCCAGTCAGGGCCTTCAGCACATTGGCCTTGTGCACTAGGGTAACCTTCTTGCGGCCAAGCTTCACCGCGTGCTCGAACGCGTATCGGACGATCCGCCTGGACCCGTCCCGGGTGTTCACACCCGAGGAAATCGCGACCGCGTGCGGGTCGTCGCCGATCGGGATGTAGTGCTCGAAGGCGACGTACAGGCCTTCGAGATTCTCGCGAACCAGGATCAGATCGATGTTTTCGAAGCGCCCGCCGGGAACCAGGGTGTGGGCGGGGCGCAGATTGGCATAGAGCTGGAATTCCTCCCGCAGGCGGACATTGACGGATCGGAAGCCGCCGCCGACGGGGGTGGTCAGGGGACCTTTGAGGGCGAGTTTGTTGCGCCGGATACTGTCAAGCGTGGCCTGGGGCAGGGGATCGCCGCCGGACTCGATACCTGCGAGGCCGCCCTTTTGCCGGTCCCAGGCGAAGGGGGCGCCGAGGGCGTCCAGCACCATAATGACGGCGTCCACGATTTCGGGCCCGATGCCGTCTCCGGGGATCAGGGTGGCTGGGATTTTGTTGGTGCCTTGGGTGGTCGTGCTCATGCTCGCGGGCTCATTTCGCGGTGGTGTCTGGTTCATCATATACGCTCGCATCGCGGCCGATGATACAGATCAATCGGTCGTGAGAATTGACGATGGGTAGAACCTCCGCCAGCCAGTTCAGACCGTTTCTCCGCCGATGGGCATGCCATTTCCAGTTCCGAATCGCTATGATCGGCCGATATCGTTGCGTTAGAGGTAGTAAGTCAGGATCTCCGCCGCAACGGCGCGCCCGCCGGCCCGTTACGATCTCCGATAAGTGAGTGGACGTCCTACCAAGTAAAGCAAGTAACTGGCAAATTGTGGGAGGCGATCATGCAGATCAATTTCGTCTACGATCCCAGCACGGCATCGGCGCCGGCGGGCTTCTTCACCGCGCTGAACTATGTCGCCAGGGTGCTGGATGCGCTGATCATTAACCCCATCACGGTCAACATCGAGGTCGGGTGGAATGAGATCGCCGGCTCACCCTTACCGTCCGGCGACCTGGCCACGGGCGGCGACAGCCACGGCAATGATCTGACCTACAGCCAACTGGTGGCCGAACTGTCCGCCCATGCCGGAAACCCGGCGGATCAGCAGGAACTGGCCTCCTTGCCGGCAAACGCGGCGTCACAGCTCCCCGCTCAGCTTTTCGTCTCGACCGCACAGGAAAAGGCCTGGGGGCTGCTTGCGCCCAATGCGGATGTCATCGACGGGGCCGTCGGCTTCAGTTCAGCTTATACCTACAGCTTCAACGTGAACGATCAGAATGTGCCGGGCGAATCTGGCTTCGTCGCCGTGGCCGAGCATGAGATCACCCATGCGCTCGCGCGTCTTCCTGACAACGGTGCATTCGCCTTGACCGATTACAGTGCGCCGGGAGTTCTGAACACATCGGGCGGCGGCGGATACTATTCGGTCGATGGCGGCGTAACCGATCTGGGGAATTTCGCGCCAGCCGCTCAGGACCCTGCCGACTGGGCGGCCCATAATGGCGATGCATTCGATGCGCAGGGCACGGAAGGCGATGGTGGCGTTCTGACGGAGGTTGACAAGACCCTGCTGGGGACGCTGGGTTTCAGCGAGGCCAACACGCAATTCCTGGCGGCGAACGCAACCACGGGGCAATCCGAGCTGGAAAACGGCATACCCTACAGCGGGCCATTGGCCGGGATCACCCAGGATGTGATCATTGCAAGCTCGGACAACATCGACATTACCGCCTATGCCCCAAATTCGTTGATCGACGTGGGGGGCAACGGGATGGACGCGATCAACGTCGGTCCCGCCGGCGGCAACAACGTCATCGAGGTAGCCGCCGGAAGTGACTTCCTGATCGGCGGAACCGGCGACGACACATTTTCTTTGGACGATCGCAGCCCCGCGGGGAACACATGGTCCTCGATCCTCAACTTCCATTCGGGGGATGCTGCCGTCCTGTGGGGTGTCACGATCGCCGACTTTTCGGTCGCCTGGCTGAATGGTCAGGGTGCACCCGGGGCGACCGGCCTGACCGGTGTTTTCACTGCGCCAGGCAAGGACTCGGTGGCGATCACCCTGTCCGGCCATACCACGGCCGACCTGACAGACGGCAAGTTGTCAATCGCCTACGGAACGACCCCGAATGAACCAGGGTCGCCCGGCACCCCGTACACATACATCACCGCTGCCTGAAACCAGGCACTGGACTGATTTCGTTCGCGCCCGTTACGAAGCGCGGCTGGGGCCGACAAGGGTGGCGCCACCGTCCACGACCAGGGTCTGGCCCGTGATGTAGCGGGCTTGATCGGACAGCAGGAAGCGCACCGCGGCCCCGATGTCCCAGCCCGTGCCTTCGAGCCCCAGCACGGAGGCCCGGCGCCGCGTGTCACGCGCCTGCTGGGTCATGCCTCGGACATAGACCATCGGCGTGTAGACCGGCCCGGGTGCTACGCAGTTCGCGCGGATGCCCTGGGGCCCATGATCGACCGCCAGCGCCTTGGTCAGCGCGATCACGGCCCCTTTGGAAACCGTATAGGCCGTGAGACCGCGCGGGCGCAGCGCGGCGATCGAGGAAACATTGACGATCGATCCGCCGCCGGCGGTGCGGATCATCGCGGGGATGGCGTGCTTGCAAACAAGGAACATGCTGTCGACGTTCACGTGCATCACGCGCGCCCAGTTTTCCTCGGTCTCGTCGACCACGGTGCCCTTGCTGCCGATGCCCACGTTGTTGTCGAGGCAGTCCAGCCGGCCCCAGCGGGACACGGCGTCCTCCACCATGGCGGCGCATTGGCCGGACTCGGTGACATCGTACGCGGCGGCAAAAGCGCTGCCCCCTTCGCCGGCGATCATCGCCACCGTGTGCTCGGCCAGCGCCAGATCGCGGTCGACGACCAGCACCTGCGCTCCGGCTCGCGCCAGCAGGATGGCCGAGGCGCGACCGTTGCCGATGCCGTCTGCCTGCGCGCCGCCGCCGGTGACGATCGCCACCTTTCCGGACAGGCCCCATTCCTCATTCGGTGTCATTGGTTGGTTCCCCTCGCCGTGCAGGCGGCTGCTTTTCGCTGGCGAGCAGCCTCCCGATGAAGCCTTTTTTACGATCGCGGAAAATGCTTTCACGGTCCGGCGCCCGGCGCAAGCGCGACATTCCGCTGGGTGATGCGCCTGGACCGAGCCTGCGGTGGATTTTGCCGGCAAGTGGGTGAAGTTCGAAACGACGCGACCATCGTCACGCCGCCGCTCGCAATGACGATTGACGCCATGCCGGAATACGCGGAGCTTGGTGAGCCTTGGCAGCCAGCGGTTCGAACGGATCGACCGGCGTATGGCGGAGATCGAGACGTTGGTGAAAATGATGGCCTAAGGAACAGGAGATTCAGTGATGACGGAAGCCAGCCTTGCCCCGAACCTGCCGAAGTGGATGCGGGATCACACGGATCTTTACTTGTCGAGCGGTGGCACCGACGGGCATATGTACACGCTCACGCGGCCCGGCGCTCCGGCGTTGACCGTTCCGTCGTTGCTGCTGACCACGACCGGGCGCAAGTCGGGAAAGAAATATATCTTCCCGCTGTTCTACGGCAGCGCGGGCGACAGCTATTTCGTCATCGCCTCGAAGGGCGGCGCGCCAGAACATCCGGGTTGGTATCGTAACATCGAGGCCAACCCGGACGTCGAAATCCAGGTGGGCACCGCGAAAATGACGGCTCGGGCGCGGACCGCCACGGGCGAGGAACGGGCTTCGCTGTGGGCGAAGGCAGTTGAATTCTTCCCGCCTTATGCCGAGTACCAGGTAAAGACCGGGGGCCGGGAGATCCCTGTGGTGGTGCTGGACCCTGTTCGGTAGCCAGGTTTTGTTGCAGGTCGTGCCGGGCGGATCACCAGCCAGGATCGCCTCGCCCGGCGGCTGGCTGTCTCGCCCCGCGGCGGCGCTCACGTGGCGTTCATTTCGGATGGGTCGTTTCCGATCTTCCTGTTCAGTTACTGGGGCCGAAATAGCGAGGACGGCAGGATGCCGCTGCATGACCTGGTTCGCCGGCAGACACGGGAACCGGCGAGGTTTGCCGGGTTGCATGACCGTGGCCTGCTGGCGCCCGGCATGAAGGCGGACATCAACGTGATCGAATTCGCAATGACCGGAACCACGCGGCGTCCGGATGCCGTTGCAATTTCCGCCGCTGTGGTCTCCGGGTATGCCGCTGTGGTCTCCAGGTATTTGGACGTCAGGGCGTTGAGTGCGATGTCGGCGCCGGCTTCGGCGAGCACCCGTGCGATGCCTTTGCCGATGCCTCGTCCGGCCCCTGATGAAGACAACTTTTCCGGTGACGTCGAATTCGGCTGGCATCATGACGTGTCCCCCATATCGTGGCGTCGACTATTCGCCGTGGACGGGCGGCTGGTAGACCGAAGCTTCGCCTCGGGATCTAATCCGGTATCAGCCCACCATCCACGTTGAACGACTGGCCAGTGACATTGCGGGCGCCGGGCGACGCCAGGAAAACCACCATGGCGGCGATGTCCTCGGGGTCGTTGGCCCGCTGCAACGGGATGACCTCCGCCCGGCGACGTTCCATCTCCTCGACCGTCACGCCTTCCTGATGTGCGCGGACATGCAGGTTCGCATCCGACAAAGCCGTGCGTGTGACCCCGGGGCAGACCGAATTGACGTTGATGTTGTATCGGCCCAGTTGTTGTGCGGCCGTCTTCGTCAGGCTGATCACAGCGCCTTTGCTGGCCGCATAGGCTGCGTTCGAGGTCCCGGCATAGCCCTTGCCGGCGATCGAGGCGATATTGATGATCCGGCCGCTGCGCCGCGGAATCATCTCCCGCGCCACCCGCTGCAGGCAGAAGAACACGCCTTTCGCGTTCACCCGGTGGATGCGGTCCCAGTCCTCCTCGGTCAGGTCCATGATATCGGCCCGCCGTGTGACCCCCGCATTGTTCACCAGGATGTCGATCTGGCCGAACAGTTCCAGCGCGCGGCGGACCATCCGGTCGATGTCGCCCAGGTCACCCACGTCGGCCGGGACCGCGGCGGCCCGGCGTTGCAGCGACAGGATGGTCTCTGCCGTTTCTTCGGCTTTTCCCGTGGCAATGTCGGCGACCACGACGGCAGCACCCGCCTCGGCCAGGGCCACCGCTGCTGCTTTGCCGATCCCCTGGCCCGCGCCGGTCACCAGCGCGACCTGATTGTTCAGGGTCATGAAACGTTTCTCCC
>JBEKLE010000090.1:0-34328 GCA_050010355.1 Rhodopila sp.
CGCCTTGTGGCAGCATCCCCGCACCCCGTTGGTGATGGTTGTCGATTCGCAAACGCAGACTATCTCCCTGATTTATCAGGGCCAACGGGGAACTGAAAATTTTTGGGTGCGGAATTCAGGGATTGGGGTACGCTAAAAAGAGTGCGGTTGACGACGATGCACTTTCGCTGATCCTGTCGGTCCGCAAAATGTCGCATTACCGCGCGGATACGGTCGAACAGGCAGCCTTGGGCGCCGCCCGAGCCGGATCAGTTGTCCATCAGCGCGCCTGCTGCGGCGAGGCCGGCGGTGCCTGTGCCGGCGCTGGTGGCTGGTTCCAGTCAAAGCAAACCCGGCCGCCGTTCTGCTCCACGCACTGCACGACCGGCGGTGCGCCGCGGCCAAACCATCCTACGCCGAAACCGACCGCGGCCGCCGCAAGTGCGGCCACGACACCGATCGCGATAGCGGCCTTGTTGAATTCGACCATGCGCGATGCGAGGCGCTCGTCCAACTGCTGGAAGGCGAGGTCGGCCAACCGCCGCACATCCTCGTCGCTGATCGGGTTCCGGGACGCCTCAGTGAGCCTGGCAACGGCGCGGCTGCTCTCCACCGACAGCTTGTAAAGCGCGTCGAGGTGCACCGACAGCGCCTGAATCGGATGGCGAATTGGATCGTGCTGCAACTCGCCAAGCTGGATCAGCCGGCTCATTTCCGCCCGGGCATCCGCGATCATCTTGCCGATCTCCGCCAAAGCGGTCTGGTCGACCGTCGGCGGCTCAACAGCCCGGCCCTCTCCGCTTCGAACGCGCAGCATCAGGGCAGCCAGGACATGATCGGCGCCATTTCGGCCGCCATGGTGTGTAGCCAAAGCCGAACACGGGAGCGGTCGAACGGGCCGAGCGGCGCGACCTTGCGTCCGGCCGGTGAGAGGGCGTCACGCGCCTGGATGAAGCCGAGACGCTTTGCCTCGATCTCCTGGGCGACCGCCGCGTCCATCCTGGGCATCCAGGTCTCGGCGGCGCCCCGGGCGACGGCGGCCCTGTAGGCTGAGTGACGCCGCACTCGGGCGAATGCGTCGTCCCGGTCGATCGTCGGATCCGCCAGGCCCTCGTTGCAAATGAGGACGGTTGCCGCCGGCTTGAACCCAAGGGCCTCAAAAGATGCCAGCGACGCCAGATCATCGACACGGGGGCCGAGTGTATAGAGCGCGACCGTTGCAACGCCGCTCTCCTCCAACGCGGCAGCCAGGTCCGGGACGGTGGCAAGCAGCTTGTGCAGCGACGTATCACCCCCGCCCAGGTCAACGAGGGCAGACGCTTTCTGCTCCATCGCATGCCGCAGCAGGGCCTCCATCCACCGCGACGTGGCCGTGGCATCGTTGGTCGGCGGCTCCTCGACCTCCATGTAGTTCTTCAGGGAACGGTTCTGCGGGTCAGCCGCCGCCACGATCGGGGTGGCGCCTTGATTGACGCACACCTCGGCCGCCCAACGCAGAAGCATTGTCTTGCCGCTGCGGCCCGGCCCTATGGCGAACCAGATCTTGGGCTTGCCGGTCAGGTCGATTGCGCTGGCTATGGGCGCCGGCGCCGATTGCGACGCGGACGATGGCGGCAATCCGACCGGCAACTCCTCTTCGGCCTCGAGGCGGCTGCGCGTCTGGAACTGAATGATGTTGGCCTTTTTTTGCTCTGTCGTCATGGAAATTGGTACGTCCTAACGGAGTTTGGTCGGGCGGAAGGTGAACTTCGGCGGCGGCTCGTGGTCGGGCTCGTCCCGGTCAGCCGCCAGCAGGTGGTGGTCCTCGACGGGGATGGGAGGCGCAAGAGAGAGGGACCGACGGCCCGGCGCGCTGGCGACGGGGGCGGCGGATTTGGAATTGGACTGCGACGTGGATTTCTGGGCCACCTGTAGCTTGACCCGTTCCCAGGTCCGCATTGCCGCCTTGACAACCCTTCGCCGCGTCAACTGGCGGATTTTCTGGTCATCGCTGGTGAATTCGGGCGGCAGCTTGAGCAGCCCATCGGCGCCGAGTTGTTCGACCAGCGCTTCCCACCTTGGCCGATAGTCCTTCAGCAGTTTTTCGAACTCAACGTGGTTCGCCGACAGCCACCGAGCCAGTGGTGATCGCAGGTTCGATGTCGCGGCAACCGCACGAAGGCGTTCGAATCGGGCGTCGGTTGTATCAGCCATCATGGGCGTATGTTCACGAGCTGCCCCCGGGCGTCAACCCCGATTGCCCACGTAGATGGGCGGTGGCAGTCTAGTTTATCCACCCATAATCTACTTTCAGGGATAACAACCCTATAACCAGGAAAGATGTTTTTGGATCGAGTCAGACTTTCGTTGCTCCGCCACCGTCAAGACGGGTTTTGAGGTCTGCAACCGGGCACGTCGGTAACACTTTGGTTGCGCCGCCCCGCGCTCCGTGCTTCGGATCATGTCGCGCGGCACGGACCTCGCGGACGATTCATGTCCCGCCAGGCATGCGCCACGGCCAGCCATGAAAAAGGGTCACGCGATCAGCGAGACGCGGATCGCCAGCCGACCAGGTCGGCGTCGCACTGGCTCCCGATGCCTATCGGCCGCTTAATGAACTCTCGGACACGACCGGTATTCCCATCCGCACCTTATTTTGTCCAAAGCCGTCGCGCTTCCCGGCCTTCGATTGACGGTGGTAAACGAATCTAGTTTCCGCCGCGCGCACAGTTGCAACTGCACCGCCCCAACGATCACGATGGTGGAGAAGAAGAATCCGAAGACTGAACGGGCTATCATGCCGCGAGCTGGCGTGACCTAGTGGCCGAACCGTCGGGTGCTCCAGGACTTCGCCGAACCGCGCCGGCCGTGGACGATCTCGTAACGGTGGGGTTGGAAGAGGCAGGCGAGTTTGATCGGCAGTTCAATGCTGGGTTGGTGCGACAAAGACCACCTCGAGCTTGCCGCGGACCGGGTTGTCGGCGTCGCCGTTGAGCGTTGCGCTGGTCAGGTCGGGCAGGGTGTTCTTGAGCAGGCCGAGTGCGGCGCGCACCTGGTCGGCGGTCATCTCGACCTTCTGCGTCCGTTTCGGAAAGCGCGAAACTTTGCAGGCGCTTGAGCAGCTGTGTGGTCCGGATGGCTGAGCGCGTCCGGTCATCCTGGTTGGGGCCGACGGGGCAGCCTTCTGATTGTGGTGACGGGTTGATGCGACGTGTTTGCGACTCGCGCTGGTCGGAACGTCGGGGCAACTGCGACAGCGGACCTTGCCGCCGGATGCGTTATAGTTGCCGAAGCAGAGGACGAGAATACCCTGTTCGACCGGGCGGGACGAGAACCAGGTGGATCTCTCCTCCAGTGTCTCCAAAATCCAGGTCGGCCGCCTGAGGAGATCAATGGCCGGGTGAATGCTTTCCTCTCGCGCCTGATCGAGGACGAATGGCCGTCACGGATCGATGCAACCAATTCGAAGGCGCGTGACTGCATGAGTTGAGAGGTTGGGCAACACCGGCACGACCACCGAACAAGGCGCGCCGAGCTTGACCCCGTCGCATGCGGACGCGATACCGCATCGCCATTGACGGCGCTGACACCGAGTCGGCCGGTGTCCGCCATTCGGATCGGCGATGGGCGACACGCATTGCAAAACGTGTGTCTGGGCAGTTGGGTTGAGGATTGTGCAGGTGGAGGTCGCCTCGTTGCGGCAAATGGTGTCGCGATTGGCGCCCCTCATCGAGACCGGCATCGTGTCCGACAAATCGTCGCTGCGCGGGCCGGTAGGACATGCCGACGCGTGTGGCGAGACGATCGTCTACGGTATCGGCGACGTGCACGGCATGGACGACCTACTGGGCCGCCTGCTGGCAGAAATCGAAATCGACGCCGCGGCACGGCATCTGCCGGCCACAGTCGTGTTCCTTGGCGACGTCGTTAATCGGGCCGGGCAAACACGACAGGTGCTCGATCGCCTGCTGAGCGGACCGACACGCATGGGTGACGACTGGATCGTGCTGCGCGGTAACCATGAGCAGATGATGCTCGACGCGCTGACCTCGGGCTCCGTGGGCACTTTCGAGCGATGGCTGAAGATGGGCGGAACACAAACCTTAGCGTCTTACGGCTGCTCATTGAAGAGGGCTTCGCCCGATCGGGCTCGGGCGGTTGTTGATCCGTGCCACGTCAGCTTTCTGGCAGAGCTACCGATTATGTACATCGCCGGCAGCTACCTTTTTGTCCATGCAGGGGTGGAGCCGGGCGTCCCGCTGCAACGGCAGGAGGCCAAAAAGTTACTTACCATTCGCGGGCGGTTTCTGCGGAAGCCACACGGCCTGCCATTTACCGTTATCCATGGTCATACCCCGACCAATGGGCACCCACGTCTAGGGCCGGGCCGGGTCGGCGTCGATACGGGGGCATATCTCACCGGGATACTCACCGCCGTCGCCATTGAACCAAACCGAAGCATCCAGCGGTTCATGAGTGTCACAGGCCAGGATACTGCCGCATCCATCGTATCGGTGGAATGTTGAGCCGATCGTCCACGCATATTCGCATGTCACAGGGTCTTGGAATGAGAGCCGCCACGCATCTGAATCTCATTGTAGCGGGCAACAGTTCGATCGAACCGTTGTTGGAGGGTCAGCCCGCCGGCCAGGGTTCGGTGCGGGAGATCGAATTCAAGTTCCTGGTGAACGAGACCGCATTTAAGACCATCCAGGAGTCCGCACTGTTAATATCTGACGCTCGACGTCCCGCTGCTCAACGACTGCATTCGGTCTACTTCGACACCGAAGGCGGCGACCTCCGCCGGCATCGGATCGTGTTGCGCGTGCGCCGTCTGCGTGGCCGTTACGTTCTCACATTGAAGTGGGACAGCAAGAGTGGTAGCGCTCCCTTCGAGCGGGGTGAGATCGAGGTAATCGCTCCCTCAGCCGTGCCGGATCCCGCGCTGCTCGGGCCAGCGGTCGAAGCCGAAATCATACGGGTGACGGAAGGCCGGCCGCTGCAGCCTGTCTTCGCCACCGACATCAGAAAGGCGGTGCGCCGGATCATCGTGGGCGCGAACGAAATGGAGGCGGCTTTCGACGACGGGTTTATCGTTTCCGGGACCCAAAAAGCGCCGGTACGTGAGATCGAGCTTGAACTGAAGACCGGCGATCCCGCGGATCTGTATCAATTTGGTCTGTCGCTGCTCGATGATTTCCCGCTGCGCCTGGGCATCATGACCAAGGCCGAACGGGGCGTGCTGCTGAGCTGCGGGGCGCACGTCATGGCGGTCCGCGCCGGGGTCACGCTCCTGGTTGACCAGACCGTGGACCAGGCGATTGCTGGGATCATCAGTGGATGCGTGGTGCAGTTCGTCGCCAACTGGCCTGCCTTCGAAGGTCCGGATAAGGCCGAAGCAGTGCACCAGATGCGAGTCGCGATGCGGCGGCTTCGAGCAGCGCTCGGGCTGTTCAACCGGCGCTTTCCCTGTGCCGAGTTCCTCAGGCTTCGGGGGGACGCAAAGCGCGTGGCGTCAGCAATGGGCGCGGCCCGCAACTGGGACGTGTTCGAGGGCCTGCTCCGGGACGGGCCTTGCGCTGCGTTTCCCTCCAAAACCGGCTTTGAGGCCCTAATTTGACAGAGTCCCATTACCTGGCACCCTTTTTTGCCCAATCTCGAGGGCGCCTCTCGGCGCTGAGTGCGGAAGCGGAAGGCGATGGCGCCGCGCCTGCGTGCGTGGCGCTGGTTGATCCGCGCAACCAGCGCCGCCTTGCCTTCCGGCTTGCGCGGCAGGGTTTCTTGCAGCATCTCGACAATGTCGCGCGGCGTCAGCAATGCCAGGCCCGGCTGATGAGCCACGCGCTGCTCGGCGATGAATAGCATCGCCAGCATCACCATCGTAACGTGGTGATGCCAGGCCCGCCACCCGAGGGCCACCCGAGGGCCTGATAACCCGCCAGACCGCACTCGCCCTTGGCATCCTCGAAAGTGCGCTCGACCCAGTAACGCTGCCCCTGCATCTGGCCCAGACGCAAGACAGGCGTATCTGCCACGGCATTGGAGAGGGTGTATTTGATCGTCTTCTCCGATTTGACTTCGCGCCGGACAATCAGATGCCAGCACCGAGGCGTCTCCTCTTCGCCATCCCACACCCAGATCCGCCGGTGTGCGAGATCGACCCGCAATTCGCCGCGCGTGCAGTCGCGCAGGACGCAGCGCTTCCAGTCGCCCGAGCCGAACCCTTTGACCAGGCCTTCCACCGTGACGGGTTCCACCGAGGCCTGCCGCTTCCGCGCTGGACGCACGCGGCCCGGCCGGGACGGCGGAACCGCAAGTTCTGGCGGCTCGGTCCAGATCCGCTGGGTGCGATGGACGTCGGCGACGAACACCTCGTTCATCGCCTCCAGCGCCCGCAAAAAGGCCGGTTCCTTGCCATACCCGGCATCGACGCCGACCCATTCGAACCGCATCCCCCGGGCCCGGGCCTGACGCACAATGTCCAAGGCGTGCTCGCTTTTCGAGGTCAGCGTGCCCGGATCGCCGATCCAACCCTTCGGCAGATACAGCCGCGTGTCCACGGGCGCATGCCGCTGGCCATCGCTCAGCACCCGGCGTTTCGTTCCCAGCGTTTCGTTCCCAGCGTTTCGTTCCCAGCGTTCGGGCACGTTGGCGTGCCGCCAACCGAACGCGAGGTCAGCTTGCTGAACGCAAGCGAAACGCCATGACGGCGAACACAGCCACTTGGCAGTTGTCGACTTTGCCCAGCCGTCCCGACCACTGCCGAGCAACGCCCACCGAACGATCGCCCTGCTTGGCAAAGCTGCTTTCGTCGATGATCAGGCTGCTGGTCGGCTTGCCGCCCAGCAGGCGATCGGCGTCCTGGCCGATCTGCGCCACAACCACCTCGTGGTCCCAAGGCGAGTTGCTGATGAAATGCTGGAGCTGCTGCGCACAGCCCTCGTCAACCACGGTTGCCATCCCAGCGAAGGTGCAGTCCGCCGCTTGCGCCAATCCCCGCAGATAACGCCCTGCCACCGCCGCGCAGCCGCGCGTCTTGGTGCGGAAGAATCGCCCATAGCGGTCGATGAAGGTCGCGAAGGCGTCCGCGATCCCCTCGACCAACGATCCGGTCAGCCATCATCCGGACATACGGTTACATGACGAATTGGCTCAGTCATTTCGCCTTCCCACTCGTTCGATTCGGTGGAGGCTCATTGATTCGACAACCGCTTCCTGCGTCATTCGGGGGCACCCGACCGGGCGATTCCGGCGAGGGCGGCGGGATCGAGCTGCGGCACGGGGTAGCCGTAAAGGAGGTCGTGGGCGGTGCGGGTCATCTCGGCGGCGCGGATCTTAGCCGCGTGACGTTCGGCGGACGGGAGGTGGGGGATGGCCGCGGTGATGTCCCCGGCCTCTTTGACCAACGCGATCGCCCACATCTCGCGATGGCGCTTGTCTGAGGCGGCTGGGGGAGCCGGACGCTCGTCCGAGGAGGGCGAGGGAGCAGCAGGGATGTTTTCTTCCGGGTCGCGCAGGCGGGCCTGGGCCTCGGCGGCCAGGAGCTGTTCGGCGGCCGGGCTGAGGAACCCATCCGGCTCGTCGTGGAACAGGGAAGCGGGGTGGTCGGGGAACAGGGCCACGGGATCGGATTTGGCTGGCGTGTCGGCGTGGTGCTGCATCAGCTCGTTGACGACGCTTTCGCGCAGCACGCGGCGGTTCTGTTCGGCCGAGCGGTTCAGCGCGTTGGCGTTATTTCTCAGGCGCAGGGTCATTGCCAGCGAGATTTCGTCGGCCATGGAGAGGCTGAGCGAGCTGAGAGCGGCGAGGCCGAAGGCGATGATCTGAACGACGGCGATCAGGTCGGCGTGGTTGCGGGCGCGGTAGTCGTTGATGGTCTCGGCGGCGGCCATGCGGGCGAGGTCGACGTCGCCGGCGGTGACGCCGAGGAACATCGGCGCGAGGAGGGCGACGATGAGGGTCATCAGGAGGCCGGACGGGAGGGGGTGGTTGAGGCTGCGTTGCGGTTGGAGGTGGTCTCGGACATGCCGTTCGGGCCTGGATGTGGTGGTGTCTATGCTACCGTAGGTTGTTGGGCATGTCAAGAAATGTTTCCTACATGACTCGCTGGCTTTGTTGTGGAGGCTCCCGCTGGCGCGTTAAAGCGGAATTCAATCCAAGCGTCCGATCGCACATGGGATGATTGCTCCCGGTAGAGTCCAGTTGTTTCGCCACCGGGACCCGGCTGCCAGCCGCAGGGGGAGGACCTAACTGGCTGCTGAAAAACCCAATTCTGTGCCGACTGTTTATCAGATACAAAGTGCCACGGCCGACGAACTCTCCCTATAGATCGTGGGCGATTAGATCGCTCAGCCTTTTTTGGCACCCTGCTAAGACTAAGCTGAGAGGCCGAGGCATGGCAGCGTGCCGTGACGCTGGAGTGGGCGGCTGGCTTTCCTGCGGGAGGCCCTAGATGCCGTCGGCGTTACCGATGCACACGTAATCCGTCTCCTCTTCCTTCCCTGGCCGAGCCGTCAGGTCGAGGTCCACCACCACCGGCGCATGGTCGCTGCCGGCCTCTATGCCCTCCTTGTAGCGGTGCTCGATGTTCCGCACGACCCAGTGGCGGCTTACCCAGACGGAATCGAACCGCCGTCCCGTGCCCCGCGAGTTCTTCCCCTTCCCAGTCCGGTGGGTGATGGCGAGAGGCCCGGACGGGTCACCAGCCCGTAGCTTGTTGTTCTCATCGGGATGAAGGGCGAGCCAGAGGCGAAGCGCGTCATCGAGACCGTGCTTCTTGCCAGGGCCGAACAGGCGATCATACGGGCTTGCCTTTCAGCTTCGGGCGGCCGGTATGCCAGTGCGTTCGGGTATTGGCGAAGTCGAACGCGTCAATCAACGTCGTGTTGGCGTCGGCGCCGAACAACAACGGCCCATTTTGTTTAGACAACCAAGCAGCGAAGGCGACTGCCTGCCGCGGCTTGACGATTCCGTGGCGCACGCCCGGCGGAGCGTGATAGCTCACGGCGATAAACGGCGTCCCGTTCGTCTGTGTCTCGATGACCAGGATCTTGTCGGACAGATGAATATCATCGAGCAACCACGAACGGCTGGGCGGCAGCCCGTGGCCGGCGATGGCGACGCCGTGCCACAGCGCGGGCGGGTCGCCCGGTTTCGGGGCACGCAGATCGACGGCCTCGATCATCCAGTTGGCGCCAGCAGCCTTCTTGAGGACCGCCGACGAGTTGGGATTGAGCTCCTGCAGCAGCATTAGGTCCGGTGCGAGTTTGCACAGCAGATCCCCTTGCGGTTTCGCTGCCTCGGGGCCGCGGAATGCCAGGTTCCATGAGACGACGCGCACTTCGTTTTTCCTCGCCCACTAGGGGCCGGAAACTGGATCAATGGATTCGCTAGCGGGCGCACCCGAAGCGATCTTGCCAGCCTCTGCTCACGATCCCGGCCACCCTGCGCCGGCAGTTATCTATTGCGCGTTCGTATCATGGAACGCGCGCTGTGTCTCGGGTATCGTGCGTCAGAGGCTCAGGTCCGTCTCAAGGTTTTCGTCCGCTACAGCGGGATGCGGCGAACTTCGGAGGCAGAACACTAGTTGCGGGGCAGCCGTGCGGTAGTTGGTGCGTCCGGGTTCTGCGCGCGGTGGCGCAGCAGGTGGTCGGCGAGGACGCAGGCCATCATTGCCTCGCCGACCGGCACGGCTCGGATGCCGACGCAGGGGTCGTGGCGGCCCTTGGTGACGATCTCGATATCGTGGCCGGAGCGGTCGACCGATCGGCGCGGCGACAAGATCGAACTGGTGGGCTTCACCGCAAAGCGGGCGACGACCGGCTGACCGGAGGAGATCCCGCCGAGAATCCCGCCGGCGTGGTTGGAACCGAACGTCACGAGGCCGTCCTGCATCCGCATTTCGTCGGCGTTTGCTTCGCCCGAGAGAGCGGCGGCGGCGAAGCCCTCGCCGATCTCGACACCCTTGACCGCGTTGATCGACATCAGCGCACCGGCGAGATCGGCATCGAGCTTGCCGTAGATCGGGGCTCCGAGGCCGGGGGGCACGCCTTCGGCGACGACCTCGATCACCGCGCCGGCCGAGGACCCGGCTTTGCGAATCTCCAGCAGATAGGTTTCCCAGGTTTTCGCGGTCACCGGATCGGGGCAGAAGAACGGGTTGTCATCCACCTGGGCCCAGTCCCAGCGATCGCGGTCGATCTGGTGTGGCCCGATCTGCACCAGGGCGCCGCGAATCCGCACCGCGGCGCCAAGCACACGCCGAGCCACCGCGCCGGCCGCGACCCGCATCGCGGTTTCCCGCGCCGAGGAGCGGCCGCCGCCACGGTAGTCTCGAATACCGTATTTCAGGTCGTAGGTGAGATCGGCATGGCCGGGCCGGAACTGCGCTGCGATTGCCGCATAGTCGCGCGAACGCTGGTCCTGGTTCTCGATCACCAGGCTGATTGGCGTGCCGGTGGTGACACCCTCGAAGACGCCGGACAGGATGCGGACCTGATCGGGTTCCTGCCGCTGAGTGGTGAACTTCGACTGGCCCGGCCGGCGCTTGTCGAGCCAGGGCTGGATGTCGGCCTCGGTCAAAGGCAGAAGCGGCGGACAGCCGTCGACGACACCGCCGATCGCCGGCCCGTGGCTCTCGCCCCATGTGGTGACCCGGAACAGATGACCGAAGCTGTTGTGGGACATGGCGTTTCTATTGGGTCAAGCGGGGGGCGGAACAAGAGGGGGGCGGCTGTCAGGTTTCCGCGGTGGCGATGTCGGGCGCGTCCGGATGTTTCATGCCGACCAGGTGATACCCGCAATCCACGTGATGCACCTCACCGGTCACGGCGGAGGCCAGATCGGACAGCAGATAGACCGCTGCCCCGCCGACTTCGTCAATCGTCACGTTCCGCCGCATCGGCGCGTTGAGCTGGTTCCACCGCAGGATGTAGCGGAAATCACCGATGCCGGATGCCGCCAGGGTCCGGATCGGCCCGGCGCTGATCCCGTTGCAGCGTATGCCGGTGGAGCCCAGGTCGGCGGCGAGATAGCGAACGGATGCCTCCAGCGCCGCCTTGGCGACGCCCATCACATTGTAATGCGGCACCCAGCGCTCCGCCCCGAGGTAGGTCAGGGTCAGCAGGCTGCCGCCGGCCTTCATCATCGGGACGGCGCGCTGGCACACCGCGGTGAACGAGTAGCAGGAGATATCCAGCGCCTGCAGGAAGGCCGCCCGGGGCGTATCGAGATACCGGCCGCGCAGATACTGCTTATCCGCGAATCCAATGGCATGGACCAGAAAGTCCAGGCCATCCCAATGCTGCGCCAGGGATCCGAAGGCCTGGTCGATGCTGGCCTCGTCTGATACGTCGCAGGGAAATACCAGATCCGAACCGACCTGGGCGGCCAGCGGGCGGAGGCGGCGCTCCAGCGCCTCGCCCTGGAAAGTGAATGCGAGTTCGGCACCTTGGGCGGCGCAGGCCGAGGCAATGCCCCAGGCCAAAGAGCGGTCATTGGCGACACCCATTATGATGCCTCGCTTGCCGCGCATAAGGCTGCCTTCGACCGGGTGTCGTGCCGGGGCACTATCGGCCATAATTATCCTTTCGCTGGCGACGCGCTGACAGGCGTCGGTTTATCGTGGTGGCACAAGGCAGCCGGATGGGGCAAGAGGCAGCGATCGATTCGGACGCCGCCCTTGGCTTGCCACACGCGGGCCGCTCGTATCGGACATCAGAGAAGCGCGGGACGCCGCTTTTGCTTGGCGTTATCCGGATCAAGCGGCTGCTCGTGGTCGCGTCGAGACTCACGCTCGTATCCTAGGCGCTTGCCGCGACCAGCCGCCGCGGCGACACGGCCTCGTTTGACGGGGTGCGCCGGGGTACCGCCGCTTTCAGACGAGGCACCTTCAGTCCGGGCCGCGGCAGGGTTTCGGCGGCCGGTGCCGGGTTCTCCCCGGTGAGGCGGCCGATCAGGCCACAGTACGATCCCAGGTAATCCGCCATCGCCAGCCGCCGCTCCGCATAGGCGCGGGCATTCTCGCGCAACTTACGGGTCAGAGGCTTGTCTTCGAGTAAATCCAGTATGGCGCGTGCCAGGGTTCGCGGCTCCAGCGCCGGCGTCAGCAGCCCGTTATCGCCGTGGGTGATGAACTCCCGCACCGTCGGGGTATCGGCCCCGATCACCGCGCAGCCGACCGCGAGCGCCTCGCGCAGCGACCAGGACGCGACAAACGGATAGGTCAGATAGACATGGGCATCCGAGCGGCGCAGCGTGGCGAGGTAGGTTGAGTAGTCGACGCGTCCCGGGAAGACGATGCGGTCGGTGTCGATATCCTTGCCGACTTCCGCCAGCATGGCCTCCCGCCAGGTGCCACCCTTCTGTGGCGCGGCGCCATAGCTGATGCCATCGCCGCCGATCATGACGACCTTGATGTCCTTGCGTGCCCGCATCAGGTCGGGCAGCGCCCGCATCATGACGTGGAATCCACGATAGGGCTCCAGGTCGCGCGACACGTAGGTGATCAGCTTGTCGGCCGGCCGGATCGTCATATCGCCGATCCTGAGGGTCTTCTTCGGCGCGCCGGGGTCGGGACTGCATGTCGCCAGGTCGACACCTTCCCAGACCACGTCGATCCGCGGTCGCGCCCAGTCCGGATAGGTCGATAATTGCCACTGGGTCGGGGTCTGCCCGGCGGCGCCGAGGTTGAGGGCGATATGATTGATGGCGTTCTTCGCGCGGATGCGGGGGAAATCGAGCGGATTGGCGGGAAACTCCGTATCGAACCCGACATCCGCCTGATCGTGCTGATAGTAGAACTCGAAATAGCCCAGCATTGGCGAGTCGGGCCAGAGATCGCGCAGGTTCAGCATCTCGCCCCAGCCATGGTGGCCGATGATGATATCGGGCTTGTAGCCCAGGTGCTTCAGCCCGAACGCGGTCTTGAACACCGTTTCGGCCCGGCGGACGCCGTTATCAAGCTCCCGCGCGCCGATATGGGTTGCCGGGACGTCCAGTTTAGGTCTGACATAGGGGACCTTGCGGACGCCGATGATCTCGTTGGCGTTCGGTTCGGTGATGAACACCACGTCGTGCCGCCTGGCGGCGACCAGATGGCGGACGATGTGGAGGAATTGTCCGGGGTAGTTCTGGTGGACGAACAGGAACTTCAATCTGGTTTACCCCGTCTGATCGAGCCGCCGCGTACCTTGTCTGATCGGGCCGCCGCGTATCTTGTCTGATCGGGCCGCCGCGTCCCCTGTCTAATCGGGCCGCCGCCCGAAGCGCGTTGCCTTTTCGTCAAAGCGCTCGCGCCGTACGATCGCGCTGTTATCCCCGGTCCGCCTTCCTGGCAGCCGCCGTCTTGGAAGCCCCCTTGGCCAACGGTCTGGCGCCCTTTCCGGCAGGGGCGCTTTGACGCGTGGGTTTTCCATCGGCCGACTTCTTTGCAGCTTGCGTCCCGGCGACAGGGGCATTCTTGGCGGGTTCCAGCCTGGCCGAGGCGGCCTTGCCGCTGCGCGGTTGGATGACGATCTGAAATGCCTCCATCGCGCAGAGGCTTTCGGCCTCGCAGGGCTCGCCGCCGCTGACCGGTCCGATCGTGCTGCCGTCGACGAAGGTCGCGGAGTAGGTGCATTCATGGGTCTTGGCGGCGGCGCCCTTCAGACGCGCCTTGAAGCCGAGCAGTGGGAGCGCCATGCCTCGGCTGCCGCAGAACTTGCCGGATTCGACCCAGGGGGAGAGCCAGTTGCGGCCCAGGACCGCCTGATATTCGAGGTCTTCGGGGGCGATGCCGTCGCGTGGGGCCAGGCCGAAGCCCTCGACCCACTGGCGGCTGCCCTTGTCGCCCAGCCATTCGCCGAGGGCGCAGCCGACATCGCCCATCCGCTGGATGTGCGCCATGACGTCGGGATTGGCCAGGGGTGCCGCGGGTCCGGTGGCCGCCGAGGGTGATTGCGCCGGGTCCGGTCCCGACGCTGCGTTCGGCTCGCCACTCAGACGCAGAACCTGGAGCCGGGGGGCGGCATCCTTGCCCTTGTGCTGATAGATGGTGACGAGAATCTGCGCTGATCCGTCGGTCACCCGCACCAGCGCGGCGGTTCCGTTCAGCCAGCCGTCTTCGCGGAATGTGCTGACGCTGACTGCTTCGGGGCGTCCGGCGATGCCCGGCGCGGGTGTGAGCCGCACGCCGGGCAGGCCGGTGGCGGGATCGGACTGCGGACTGCCGGGTGTTTGGAAGACGCAGAACAGACCCGTTTCCAGTGTCATGAGGTGAGCCGAGACCTGCAGTTCGGCGACCCGGTTCGACGCCTCGGGCGGCTGGTTGGCCGTCTGGGCGATTTTCTGGGTCTTCGAAAGGGGTCTTTCCGCGCTTGCGGTTTCGGACATTCAGCTAACTCGCTCGTTAAGGGTTCGTGCCACTCTCGACGACATGACTACAACAGAAGGATCGGCATAAGCAACATACTGTGGTCTCTTGAAAGGGGCGTCTGGATGATTAGCGATCCGATTGTTGCGCCCATGCGTCCTGTGCGAATGATCGTTTCTATATCGTTCGCATTGCGGCAATCAGCGCGTTATTTATGGCACTCGCGGACAGACCTAACGGCAGCAGAATTCCGCGTCCCGTGCTGCGGATTCGCTCTGCGGGCGCGCCGATGTCGAAGGC
The DNA here is from genome assembly GCA_050010355.1 of Rhodopila sp. GTDB lineage: Bacteria > Pseudomonadota > Alphaproteobacteria > Acetobacterales > Acetobacteraceae > Rhodopila. The sequence goes on from JBEKLE010000090.1 coordinate 14,609, forward strand.
TGCCGACCGCAGGCCTGCCCGCCAGATATCGCCAAGGCTGAGACACCATGTTTCCGGGCAGATGGACGCGACGAAGCCAAGCCCGGCGTTTTGGCTGGCGATGAGACTGACCGCCTCGCCGGGTTCGAAACGTCCGGTCACGAAGACCCGGCCGGTCGCCAGCATGCGGGCGTCGTCGATGGTATGGCCGACAACGATGAAGTCCAGATCGAGGTCGCGGCGAGCGGCGTCGCGGGCGCAGGCGAGCAGGATGTCATAGCCTTTGTGGACGCCTATCGCGCCGACCACGCAGACGCGGGCTGGCTTGGTCCTGAGAGGCTCGGCGAGCGGAGGAATCGCTGTGTCATCCTCGTGCGGAACGGTTATCGTTGCGAGGCCGTCGAAATGCCGCCGCATCCGGATGCCGGTATCGCCGGAGGGCACGACGACACGCCGCGCCGCTGCGAAAAAGGCGGCGGACCGGCGGTGCAACGCGGTGACAGTGATATTTTCTTTCAGGAAATGACCGTTGTCGGCGACGCAGGACTCGCAGTCGAGCAAATCGGGTTCGCCACAATAACGGTCGTGGGCACCAAGAAGCGACACGCGCGGGCAGAACCAGGCGTAGTCATGGACGTGGACATCGTACAGGGTGCCCAGACGTGTTACGAGATCGTAAATGGCCGGCGGATAGCCGGCGAAGTGGTGCGCCTCGATTATTTCAGGCTTCGCGGCGCGCAGCAGGCGGAGCAAGGCCGGCAGTTCTCGCGGCATGGCGAAAACCATGTTTGGACAGTCGTCCGCCACCCCGTCCCGAACCGCGATTGCCGGTTCGCCATCTGCCGTTTCGGCCGGTCTCAGGACGATCGGACGGCGGCCGGCGTCGCCATGTACCTCGATGGCGTGGAGCAGTCGCTGTTCGACGCCGCCGCCGTCATTGTGGGTGATGAGGATCGCTGACTGCCGCCATTTACGGCTGCGCTCGCGCCAGCGGTGAAGGTCGATTCGCCGGCGTGGCTCCGCCAAGGAATCGCGGGCGAGATAGTCTTCAACGAGCGCGTGGTAACCGGGGTGAAGCTGTTCGACGATCCGGCTGTTGCGGGCGCGCAGATGCTCCGCGCTGCCGCCGAACGATGTGCCGCCGAGGTGGCCGACGAACAGGCCTGTGAGTGCCACATTGCGCCAGCCCAGGCGGCGGGCGCGGAGGCAGAAATCGTTCTCCTCGCCGTAACCCTGGGCGAACCGGTCGGCGCGGAATGATCCGACAGCGTTCAGGCAGTCCCGCCGGAGATACAGGCAGAAGCCGACACCGACCGGGATATCGGTGACGGCGCCGCCGTTGGCCCGTTCCGCCGCGCGATCGAGCCGGGTTGTCGCAGCCTGGTCGGGCCGCGGATTGCGCCCGGCCGCGTTGGGGTAGCTCAGGATGCTGGCGTCGTTCGATAACGGGGTGACGGTGCCGATATCGCGGCTGGCGTAGGCGGCCTCGTGCAGCCGTTCGAGCCAGCCGGTCGGGACCAGGGTATCGCTGTTCAGCAATACGACATCGCGCCCGCGGGCGGTGCGGACGCCGGCGTTCGCGGCGGCGGGGAAGCCGAGTGCCCGCGGATGGCGGCGCAGTGTGAGCTTCCGTTGGCGGGCCAGATCGTCTAGTGCCGCGATCAGCGCGGGATCGGAAGAACCGTCGTCGACGACCAGGATCCGGGCTGCTGGCGGCGTGGACGCCAGGACACTGGCCAGGCAGGCGAGAACGGCGGTGCCGCCATTGTGCACGGGAATGACGATCGTGATGGCACGCCGCTGGCCGTCGGCACCGACGGGCTGGACTGGAACAGGCGCGTCGGCACGTAGTACAGCGCTGCTGCCCGCGGTGTGGCTGATAGGCCGACGCGTCTTTGATGGCGGGCCGGCGGGGTAAATCTGCTGCAACCGCATGGCGCCGGTGACGTGCGCTGCCTCGTCGGCGAACGGGTCGAGCGGACTACCGGGCAGGTCCTTCCCGTCAGGGCCCACGACATGCAGCGGACCGGGCGCATCCGGCAGGTCCGCCCGTGTCAGCCGGAACGAGCGGGGACGTGCCAGAGGACCGGTCCCGGCAACGGCGATCGATTCGCCGGTGGCGACGAAGCGGTGCAGCAGACGGCCGGACGGATCGAGCAGGGTCAGCGCGGGCAGGGTGTCCGGATCGCCGGGATGCCACGCCCAGCCGCGAATGCCGCCGTCGCAGACCTCCACGCATCCGGCCAGGCGGCGGATTGCCTCGACCTGAACTGGGCTGCCGAGCAAAGGGAGGCCGCCGATTCGCACGTCGATCGCCCGGGCGCGCTCCCAGCCAGCGGGCAACGTCGTGCCGCGCACGGGTTTTCCGTCCAGAACGATCCGCACGCCGTCGCCGGGCCGCGCCTTGATTTGTGTCGCGGCATGGATCTCCATCCTGCCGTCGGACCGCAGCGCACACCACCCGTGGCGACGGCCGACTGCCTCGGCCAGCGCGGCGGCGTCCGGGGTGAAGGCGTGGCGGGACAGCACGGCGGCGAGCGCGTCCGCTGCGGCGTCCGGGTCGGCCAGACGCAGGCGTGCGGCTGCGAGGCCCAGCCATGCCTGCCTGACATCGTGCTTGTCCGCGACGCTCTGAAAAAGGGCAGCCGCCCGCGCCGGATCATGCGCCAGACATGCGCTGGCCAGCGTCAGGGTCGCGTTCGGGTCGAGCGGCACCAATCGGTGTGCCCGTTCCAGCCAGCGCAGGGCGGAGACCGCTTGGCCCGGCGTGGCAAGCAGTTCGAGGCCCCGCATGATGGCGTCTCGGGCCAGCCCGGTGACCGGCGGTTCAGGCGGGGGGCCGCCCAAGGGGCCGCCTTGGGGCATTGGTTCAGTCGCCGGCCGCGCGGGCGGAGTTTTCCTCGTTGGACAGTTCGGGGGCGGACAGTTCGGGGGCGGACAGCGCGGGATCGCTTTGCGGCAGGGCGGGCGGCAGCGCGGCAAGGTCGGTCTTGGCCTCCTGCAGCCCCTGCGCCACCGCGCGCTCGGTCCAGCGCCTGGCTTCCTCGATATTCTGCTCGCCGCCCAGGTTGCGGGCGAGATAGCGGCCGAGCATCATCTGCGCGTAGGGATGGCCGCGTTCGGCCGCGGCGCGGAACCATCGCTGGGCGGCGACGCGGTCCCATGGCACCTCGTGGCCGCCGCCGAACATGGCGCCGACGGCGAACATAGCCCCGACATGGCCTTGCCCAGCGGCTTTCCCGAACAGCGCCAAGGCCGTCGGATGGTCCTTTGCTCCGCCGCGGCCGCTCAGCATCATGTCGGCCAGCATGACCTCGGCCTCGATCATGCCGATCTCGGCCGCCTTGGCGATCCAGATGCGGCCTTCGACGGGGTCGGCTGCCACGCCACGACCCTCGACCAGCATGCGGCCGTACCAGTACTGGGCGTTGACCACACCGTCCGCCGCCCGGCGCAGCCATTCGGCTGCCTTGCGGTCGTCGCGCTCGCCGCCGACACCTTCGGCCAGGCAGACGCCGAAATTGAACGCCGCGATCAGGTCGCCCGTCTCGGCGGCCTGCTCGAACCATTCGCGTGTGCGGACCTGATCCTGTTCGTCGCCATGGCCGCGCAGCAGCAGGTTTCCGAGATCGACATGGGCATGGGGGTCGCCGGCCTGGGCGGCAAAGCTCAACAATCTGGCGGCTTCCTCCGGGTCGCGCGGCACGCCGGCCCCGGTCAGATAGAGTGTGCCCAGCCTTCGCGCGCCGCCTCGGTGACCGGCGTCCGCGGCGCGCTGGAACCACATCGCGGCCTCGGCATAGTTCGGCGGGAGGCTGCCGCCTTTGGCATAAATGTCGCCGACCAGCGCCGCGGCCTCCGGATCGCCTGCCAGGGCGGCGCGGCGCAACCACGATTCGCCGTCCACCGGGTTGGGCTCGACGCCATTGCCGGTCATCAGGGCAAAGCCCCAGCGCGCCTGGGCGTTGCGATGACCTTTCTCGGCGGCCAGCTTATAGCAGGCGGCGGCCGCGGCGCGGTCCTGGGGAACGTTTATGCCGCGTTCCTGGACCATGCCGTAGAGGTACAGTGCGGTTTTCAGGCCCTTGTCAGCCGCCTGGCTCAGATGCCTGAGCAATTCGGCCTGGACTTCCGGGTCGCTGGTGTCGCGTGCCAGGACGAGAGCGTACCCGAGCTGGCCTTGCGCGCAACCGCCGGCGGCGGATTTCTGATACCAGCGGTCGCCTTCAGCGGGATTGCGCAGGTTCTCCGGACCCGAGGTCAGGATGAAGCCCAGAACCGCCTGACCCTCGGCCGATCCGGCCTCGGCTGCGCGCCGGGCCCACTTGGCCGCGGTCGGATAGTCGGGTTCGGCCATCGTCTGGCCGCCGAACAGGCCCGCGCCGGTATTCGGTCCGGCGTCGGCGAAACCGGGTCCCATGCCGTGCAGGCATAGCGTGGCGAGAAGGGCCTGGGCCTCGACGTAGCCTTTCGTTGCGGCGCGCTCCATCCAGCGCACGCCGTCCGCCCGGCTTGTGGGGACGCCGGCGCCTTCGAGATAACAGCGTCCGACGCGGAACTCGGCTTCCGGAACCCCCGCGCGTGCGGCGCGCGAAAGCAGGCTAAAAGCGCCCTTCATGTCGGCTTTTTCGGCCTGCCGGATGCCCCGTCGCAACGCGGCGGCGGGGGACAGGGCCGTTATCAGTGGATCGAAGAGAGCCATATTCGGGTGCGTCCGTTCGCGGGTTGCGGGAGCCTTATACCAGCCGGATACCAGCCGGCTGAAAGACCGACTCTTCACTCGACGGTCGGCCGACTGGTATCTCTTTGATTTTGCGCGCAGCCGCCACACCAACCCTACGCGCATATTGATTTTGCGCGCAGCCGCCACACCAACCCTACGCGCATACCAGTCAGCGTAATCGCCGACCGGTATTACGGCTCACGCATGCCCTCGGTGGCCAGGGGTATCAACTTGCCCATCATGTAACGAAGCACGGTCTGCTTGCCGACCCGGATATCCGCGGTGACAGGCATGCCGGGCACCAGATGGAAGTTCGGCGGCGTGCCGTGCAACTCGATCTGATCCAAGGTGATTCTGGACCGATAAAAGACATCGGTGGCCTGTGCTGGCAGCGGGACCGACCCGGTGGGATTACGTTGTTCCTCCTGCGCGGTGAAACTATCCGGGCTGACGATGCGCACGATGCCATGTGCCATGCCATACTGGGTGTACGGGAAAGTCTCGAACTTGACATCGACCGCATCGCCAACATGCACGTGGCCATCGTCCTTCCCAGCGATATTGGCCTCGATTTCGAGCGGGGCGTCGTTTGGCACCACCGTCATGAGGGGATCACCGGGCTTCAGCACCGACCCGACCGACAGCTTGCTGACCGTCATGACGGTGCCATCCTGCGGCGCGCGGAACTCGACGAGCTGCTGGCGCAGCTGGGCTTTATTGAGCGATTCGCGGGCATCGGACAGTTTGCTGAGGGCTTCGGTCAGCTTGTCCGCGATCTCGGCGTGCCAGTTCTGGATATAGCCGTTGCGTTCAGCGAGAAGTGCCGCGATGTCGCGCTGGGCGCCCAAGGCCTGCTGCTCCGCATTGGCCAGGTTGCCCGCCATCTCGGCCCTGGTGTCCATCGCCGAGAGCGTATTGATCTTGGAGCCGACATTCAGATGCTCCAGTTGCAGGCGCATCGCTTCGAGGGTCTTCGCGTAGGCGAGCCGGTCGCCGAAGGTGGCGATGTCGGCGCGGCTGCGGGCGAGCGTGGCCGCCAGGCTATCGAGTTTCTGCTTATAGTTTTCGAGCTTGTAGTTGAACTCACCCTGGCGCTGACCATAGATCGCGGCCTGCAAAGCCATATTCGGGTCCAACCCGGTGTAGGCGAACGGGTGGTTTTCGACCTCGGCCTGCATGCGCGAGACCTGCGCCTGCAGTGTGGAGACCTGTGAGACCAACGTGCCCATATCCGCCGCGGCGAACGTCGGATCGAGCCGCGCCAGAACCTGGCCAGCATGCACCACGTCGCCGGGAGCCACGTCGATCGAGCGTACAATGGAGATTTCCATCGGCTGGATAACGATCGTCGAGGTTTTCGCCACGACGACCCCGCTGGCGGTCACCACCCGGTCGACTTTGATGGCGCCCGAGACGGCGAACGTCGCCAGGATCATGCTGCTGAGCGTCAGCGTGAAACCGCGCGCGATGCGCGGCATCGGCAGATTGATGATAGCGGACGACGGTGACTGATACTCGAGGATGGCCGGCAGTGTCGGATCCATCCGGTCGTCACGCGCTGTGCTAATCGCCTTGGAGGAGGGTTGGGGCAGGAGCTGCATGGCCTGATCCTTGGTTTTGCATGTGACGGTTCTGCTGGTTCCACAACGTGCGGTAGATCGCACAGCGTTCCAGCAAGGTGGCGTGTGGTCCGATATCCATGATCTTGCCGCGTTCGAGCACCAGGATCTGGTCGCAGTTGACCAGCGACGAGAGGCGGTGTGACACGATCATCATGGTTCTGCCGCGGGCGATGCGCAGCAGATTGGCGTTCACCAGAGCCTCGGATTCCGGGTCGAGCGCGCTGGTCGCCTCATCCAGTATGAGGATGCGGGGATCGGTGATGAGTGCGCGGGCGATGGCGAGGCGCTGGCGCTGGCCGCCTGACAGGTTGGGCGAGCCTTCTTCGATGTAGGTCTCGTATCCGTTGGGCATCCGCTCGATGAATTCCTCGGCCCCGGCGAGGCGGGCGGCTCGGATGGCGTCCTCCAGCGTAAGCCCGGGGCGGCCGGAGAGGATGTTGTCGCGGATCGAGCCACGAAACAGGAAATTCTCCTGCAGGACGACGCCGAAGCTGGAGCGGAGGTGGCGCAGGTTGATTTCCCGCAGGTCCGACCCGTCGATCTTGATGAAGCCCGAATACTCGCGGTTGATGCCTTGCAGCAGGCGCGTGACGGTCGATTTGCCGGACCCCGAGCGACCGACCAGACCGAGCATGGTGCCGGCGGGGATGGAGAAGCTGAGACGGTCGAGTGCGGGAAGCTTGGTGCCGGCATAGGTGAAGGTCACGTCGTCGAAGATGACGGACCCGGCGAATTTCGGCCGCAGGCCGCCCGACGCCGCGTCCATTTCCAGCGGGCGGTTGAGAACCTCTCCGGCCTGGCCCATGGATCCGGCGACCTCTTCCCATTCCTCGATCAGACGCGCCAGGCCGACCAGCGGTGCGCTGACCCGCTGCGACAGCATCATGAAGGCGAACATGCTGCCGATCTGGAAGCTGGTCTCGTCCGAGAGGGCGAGATAAGCGCCGATCAGGATCACACCCATCCACATGAAACGCTCGAATGGCGTCACCAGGGTCTGCGGCCAGTTCGACATCTTGCCCATGGCATAACGCCACTTGCCGACCTCGGCGACCTTTTCGTCCCAGAGCGCCTTGCGCTGGGGTTCGAGGGCCAGAGACTTGACCGTCTTGATACCGAAGATCGTTTCGCCCAGGGCGGCGTTTTTCAAGGTTTCGGCGGTGATGACCCTGGCGAAGATATTCCGCATCGGGCGCAGGTAAGCCAGAATGATCAGCATGATCGAGGTGGCGCAAACGAGCACGATCCAGGCCAGCGTCGCGTTCAACCAAAAAAGGAACGGCAACAAGACGAGCAGCGTGATCATATCGAGCAGCGTGGTCATCAGCTTGCCGGTGATGAACTGGCGCACCTGATTGATCTGGGACACCCGGTACATCGTTTCGCCGGCGGGATGCCGCTCAAAATAGTCGAGCGGCAGTCTGATCATTCGATTAAACACCTGCAGATTCAGTTTCGCATCGATCCTGACGCCGATCACCAGGATGATCAGGCGGCGCGCATATCCGAGTAATGTTTCGTAAAACACTGCGGTCGTCAGGATCATGGCGATCAGGAACAACGTCGAATAGCTGTGGTGGGTCACCACGCGATCCACGGTCTGCATGACCAGCAGAGGCGGGACGATGGTGAGGAAGCTGATGGCGAGGGATGCGATCAGCAGGTCGCGGAGGTGCTTTCCCTCCTTCAGGACGACGCTGACGAGCCAGCGCAAGGTGAATGGCGGATCGGCTTCCGCCTGTGACCGTTCGGCCCGCAGCAGGACGGCTTCACCGCTCCAGACCTCATCGAGACGAAGCTCGTCGACGGGGACGGGCGGATCTGCCTCCGGCGCCCGCGGATCGCGGATGAAGACGATTTTGGTTTCCGCGTTTGACCCGGTCAGCAGTCCGGCCGAACCGTCGTTGAACAGCAGCACGACGGGACCGGCGCCGGTGACGGTGAACAAATGGCGCCAGCGGAGGCGCAGGGCGCGCGACCACATCCCGGCGTTCTGAGCCCACAACGACAGCGCCGCGGCGGTAGGCGAAGCCTCCCCGGGGGCAAGGCTGAAGTCGTTCGGGTCGAGTTCCAGACCGTAGTAGCGTGCCGCCATCATGATCGCGAGCAGCCGCGGATGGATAGGGCCGCGGCTGCCGCCTTGGCCTGCGCCCGATACGCCGGTGCCCGACGCCCCGCCGCCGCTGCTGCTTTGCGCAACAGTTGCAGGAGACGTGCGATTATTCCCGAACGGTCCGGGTGTGTGTCCGTCTGATATATCCACGAGCAAACCCTTTTAGCGGCGCATAAGACAACAGCGAAGACCGGGATTTCCCGGCCCCGCGTGCTGTCTTGCCAAGTTTATAACACGGGCGCGAGACTCTGACACCCGCCGATCCCGAATATTGGACGAGGGCGCGTTTAAAAAATGCATCCCCGAAACCGCCACGATCCTGGCGGCCACCCGATCGAGATGGTGGATATCATCGATCACGATTCCATATCCAGTAGAAATCTTCATGTTGGCATCACGCGGCAACCGTTTTTGCACCAAATGCGCCGGCAGACTAAATTGTCTGCCGAAACCACTTCCACGCCGTTGTGGCACGCGGGGTAGCTTGGTGCCAAACGACGAATGGTTACGACTCCAGGTGCGCAAATGCGGCATTATGGAGCAACCTCCACCAGGTTTACGATTCACCCTGCGAAAACAATACCTTGGGTCCGCGCACTATCACGAGTTCGCCTTATCCACCAACCCGTTGACATAACGCATGAATTCACGTCTGAAAGGCTGCTGACGGGGCGGTTTATGTCTATTATATGAAGCCGCCGGCCGGTAAACCCTGTCGGGAGGAGAATCGACCGGGATGGATATCCGCGACGCAACGGACGCTGACGTGCCTGACATCCAGGCGATCTACGCGCATCACGTGCTGCATGGCACCGGCACGTTCGAGGAGGAACCGCCGCCGGTCGAGGAGATCCTCGAGCGGTTTCACAAGGTCGTGGACGGCGGCAGCGTCTGGCTGGTTGCGACCGATGCCACAGGGGTGCTCGGCTACGGGTATTATGCTCCGTTTCGGGACCGTTCGGCGTATCGCTTCACCGTCGAGGACAGCATCTACGTCCGCGAGGATGTGCGTGGCCAGGGCGTCGGCAAGGCGCTGGTGTCGCGGCTGATCGATCTGGCGACGGCGGCGGGGTTGCGGCAGATGATCGCGGTGATCGGGGATTCGCAGAACGTCAGTTCGATCGGCGTGCACGCCAGCCTGGGTTTCCTGATGGTTGGCACGATGCGGTCGACCGGCATCAAGTTCGGCCGGTGGATCGATGTTGTGACGATGCAGCGGCCGCTGGGCAAGGGCGACGCGAACATTCCCGCCTGAGGCCGTTACACGTGCGTGTCGACAGGCAGCTTCTGGTGATGGCGGGGTATGGGTTCGTCTCGGGGCTGCCGCTGCCGCTTTCGGGGTTCACCTTCCGGCTGTGGCTGTCTGATAGCGGGGCGGCGCTGGCAATCGTCGGCCTGACTGCGTGGATCGGGCTGGCGTACTCGCTGAAATTCCTGTGGGCGCCGCTGCTGGACCAGCCGCCGCCGCTGCGGGTGTTGCGTGGGTTTGGGCGGCGGCGGGGGTGGCTGCTGTCGGTGCAGCCGGCGTTGGGGCTGGCGGCGGTGATGCTGGCGTTGTCCGATCCGGCGGCGGCGCCGGTGGCGGCGTTCGCGGCGGCGGCGTGTGTCGCGGTGCTGTCGGCCACGCAGGACATCGCGATCGACGCCTGGCGTATCGAGATTTTTCCGGAACGGCGGCAGGGTGTGGCGCTGGCGGCTTACGTGTGGGGGTATCGCGTGGCGCTGCTGGTTTCGATGTCCGGCGTGATCGCTGCATCGGCGCCGGTCGGGTGGCATGCGGCGTTACTGGGCGTGGCGGTGCTGATCGCATGTGGCGCATTGGTGACGCTGACGGCGGGGCGGGAGGACGCTTTTGATACGGCTCCGCGGCGCGGGCTGCGGCATGCGCTGATCGAACCGGTGCGGACGTTCCTGGCGCGACCGTCGGCGCTGCTGGTTCTGGCGTTCGTGGCGCTGTTCAAGCTGGGCGAGGCGATGGCGGGGATCATGACGGCTCCGTTCTATCGGTTTCTGACGTTCGATCGGGCGGCTATTGCGGGGACGGGGCCGTTCTCGCTGGCGGCTACTCTGGCCGGGATTACGCTGGGAGGGTGGCTGGTGGTGCGGGTCGGGGTGGGGCGCGCGTTGCTTTGGACGGGGTGGGCTCAGACGGTGGCGATGGCGATGTATGTGCTGTTGTCGGTCTCGCCGGGCCGGCACGCGGTGCTTTATGCGACGGTGAGCGCCGAGGCGTTTGCGCAAGGGCTGGCGGATGCGGCGTTCCTGACGTTCCTGTCGGCGCTTTGCGCGCGGGAGTTCGCGGCGACGCAGTATGCACTGCTGTCGTCGGTGCCTCAGTTGGCGATCCATACGATTGGCGGGGTGTCGGGGGTGATGGCGGGCGCGCTGGGGTGGACGTGGTTCTATATGGTGTGCATGGCGGGGGCGCTGCCGGGGATGGCGCTGATGGTGGTTTTGCTGCGGCGGCAGAGGGTGGTGGTCAGGGCGTAGGTCGATGGTTGGAGGAAGCGGAGACATCGGCATTCAGCTCCCGACATGCTATGATGCTAGCCATCATGCGTCCCAACCCAGCGAACGATGCGGTTATGCGCCGATTCCGTGCCGAGCTCGACGCGCGATATGGCGGGCGGCTGGAGCGTGCGGTGCTGTTCGGGTCCCGCGCCCGCGGTGAGGCGCACTCCGATGCCGACTATGATGTGGCCTTGTTTCTGCACGACTACGGCGGCTTCTGGCGGGAGCTGCAGCCGTTGGGCGAAATTACCACCGCAATTCTGCTGGATACCGATGCGGTCATCTCGCCCAAGCCGTTCGCCGCGGGCGCGTACGGCGAGCGAACGCTGCTGATGGGGGAGATCAGGCGCGAAGGGGTCGATATTTGACGCCGGAGGCCGCCCGCGCGTTGGAGACCGCACATCTCGCTGATGCCAGGGCCATCGCCACGCTCGGCATCTCATATATCTCGGGGCGGGAAGCCTATCTTGCCGCGTATCACGCCGCTGAGGCCCTGCTGCATGACAGCACCGGAAGAATTGCCAAGACCCACCGTGGGCTATGAGCGGAATTCGCCAGGCTGGCGCAGCGCGAACCGCGGATCGACCCGGCCTTTGTGCGGTTCCTCGCCAATGCATACGAGATCAAGTCGGTCGCCGACTATGGAGCGGAGCCACAGGCGAACGTGTCGATGGCCGATGCAGCTGAGACGATCGACAGCACCAGCCGGATGATCGCTTGCATCGCGGGGTTGCTCGAACCGACTGACGGGGCCGCGACCTGAACGGCACCCAGCTTGGGCGCCGGCGCACCTCGCCGTTGCCGGGGCGCAAACGCCCTGTCACTGCGCATCACACAGTTGCCAGAGTCACCCTCCGGCGAGGGGCCACGCGGCTGACGAGGAACACGATCAGGAACAGGTTGGCGAGGTTGAACAGCACGCCCGATGCGAATGCCGGCCGGTAGGACAGGAGTTCGTCGAACAGTTTGCCGGCAAACCAGTTGCCGAAGGCCATTCCGGACATCGCGGTCATGAGCACGGTCGGGATGCGCCAGGATGCTTCCTTCGACGGGTAGAGGTCGCGGATGGTTACCGAGTAGGATGGGATGATTCCGGAAAAACCCAGGCCGAAGGCGCTGACGATCGCGAACAGGCCGACCTCGTCCTGGGTCAGCAGGAAGGCGCCGATCGCGAACATCTGCAACGCTGATCCAGTCATGATGGTGCGCAGGCCGCCGAACCGGTCGGCGAACGCGCCCCAGAACTGGCGGGTCAGGAAAGCGCAGCCCAGCATGACCGACAGCATGGCGGCGCCGTGGCTCGGGGGGATGCCGATGTCGCCGCAGAATGCAACGAGCTGGGAGAACGGGACGGCCATCGGCACGCAGCAGCAGAAGCTGGCGATGCAGAGCAGCACCATCGCCACGTTAGGACGCAGACCGGTCGTGTGCTCGCCTGGACGGGGGCCGGCGTAGGCGAGGCCGGGGATGAGCGGGTCGGGGGCGGGGTGCAGCAGGGTCAGCGCCGGCAGGATCAGCAGAACGACGGCGGCGAAACACAGCATGACCGGCTGCCAGCCGAACTGCTTTATTGCGACCTCCTGAATCGAGGGCCAGATGACGCCGGCGATGTACTGGCCTGATGAGATCAGCGCGATTGCGGTGCCTCGGCGGCGGTCGAACCAGCGGCTGACGTAGATCATCAGCGGCGGGAAGATGGCTCCGTTGCCAAAGAAGCCGATCAGCATACCGTGACCGACGAACAGCGCCCAGACGGTACCAAGGCTGGACAGCGCAAGACCGGCGGCCATCATCAGAGTGCCCACGGCGACGGTGCGGCGGATGCCGATGCGGTCGGCCAGCCAGCCCATGGCGATGCCGCCGAGGCCAGTGCCGATCCATACCAGCGCGCTCGCCAGCGAGAGGACCGAGCGGTCGGTGTGCATGGCGGTCTGGATGTCGCGCAGGCCGACCACAACGATTAGCGGGGCGCCAAAGGACACCGACAGGATGGCGAGTGTCAGGAACGCCGCATGCCAGGACGCTCGAGATTCGATGCTGCCAGCGGCATCTCGTTGCATGGGCGCTTCCTCATTTGGCCCGAACCGGTCGTTTGCTCAAGCGGTCGTTTGCCCATAGGGGGTCGTTTGCTTGTGCCGGGGGGCGTTGTATGAGTCCTTTATCGAGGAACCGCCGGCCAGATCAACCGGCATCTTGGAGACCGCGATGACAGAACCGACCGGACCGTTGAAAGGTTTGCGCGTTTTCGACCTAACCCGTGTACTGGCGGGCCCGACCTGTGCGCAGATGCTGGCGGACCTCGGCGCGGACGTGATCAAGATCGAACGGCCGGGTGCTGGGGACGACACGCGTGGGTTCGCGCCGCCGGTGATGCCGGGGACGAATGAGAGTGCGTATTTCGTCGGGGTGAACCGTAACAAGCGGTCGGTCACGCTGGATATTGGTCAGCCGGAGGGGCAGGAGATCGCGCTGAAACTGATCGCCGGGTGCGATCTACTGGTGGAGAACTTCAAGGTGGGGGCGCTGGCGAAGTATGGGCTGGGGTATGAGCAGTTGCACGCGCGGTTTCCCGCGTTGGTGTACTGCTCGATTACCGGGTTTGGGCAGACGGGGCCTTATGCGCCTCGGCCGGGGTATGACAGCCTGATTCAGGCTATGGGCGGCGTGATGAGTCTGACCGGGGAGCCAGATGGGTTGCCGCAGAAGGTGGGGGTTCCGGTGGCCGACCTGTTCGCAGGGCTGTATGGCTGCATCGGGATTCTGGCGGCGCTGCGGCACCGGGATCTGACGGGGCAGGGACAGCAGATCGACATCGGGATGCTGGACACGCATGTGGCTTGGCTGGCGAACCAGGGGATGAACTATCTGGCGACGGGCGAGAATCCGGTTCGGCTGGGCAACCAGCATCCGAATATCGCGCCGTATCAGGTGTTTCCAACGGCGGATGGGCACATTGTGCTGTCGGTCGCCAACGATCCGACGTTCAAGCGGTTCTGTGAGGCGTTTGGGCTGACGCATATGCTGGAGGACGCTCGGTTCGTTACGAATGCAGCGCGGGTGGGGAACCGGCAGCTTGTGACGGATACGTTGACACCGGTGATGCAGGCGCACCCGACAAGCTGGTGGATCGAGCGGCTGGAGGCGCTGAAGATCGGGTGTGGGCCGATCAACAAGCTGTCTCAGGTGTTCGCGGACCCGCAGGTGGTTGCTCGGGGAATGGTGCTGGAGATGGGGCATAGTTCGGGGCAGACGGTGAAGGTTATTGCCAATCCGGTGAGGCTGTCGGAGACGCCCGCCGATTACCGGCTGCCGCCGCCGTTACTGGGTGAGCACACGGACGCTGTGCTGACCGAGCGGCTCGGGCTGGACGGGACGGAACTGGCGGCGTTACGCCAAAAGAACGTGATCTGATGAAGCCCCGGCCTGGGTCGATTCGGTATTTGCTGGCTGGGGCGTTTCATCGGCTGGCGTTCGAGGAATGGGGTGATGCCGGGGCGCCGGTGGTGGTTTGCGTGCATGGGTTGACCCGGAACGGGCGGGATTTCGATGCTCTGGCGGAGGCTTTGGCTGGGTCTTACCGGGTGATCTGCCCGGATCTGCCGGGGCGCGGGCATTCCGACTGGCTGGCCGATTCTATGCTTTATCAGGCGCAGCACTATGTGACGGCGCTGGCGCATCTGCTGGCCTGGGTCGGGCGGGATGTGGCCTGGGTGGGGACGTCGCTGGGGGGCCTCTGCGGCATGGTGATCGCGGCGGCGGACGGGGCGCCGGTGACGCGGCTGGTGCTGAATGATGTAGGTCCGTTCGTTCCGGCGGCGGCGTTGGGGCGTATCCGGGATTACATGGTGGCGTCGGCGGATTCGCCGATGATGGTGCGGTTTCCGGACGTTGAGGCGATCGAGCGGCATCTGCGGATTGTTCATGCGCCGTTCGGGCCGCTTTCGGATGCGCAGTGGGCGCGGTTGGCCGCGAATTCGGCTCGGGCGCTGCCGGATGGGCGGTTCACGCTGCATTATGACCCGCGGATCGCGGACCCTCTGCGGGGTTCTGATCCGGTGGATGTGGACCTTTGGGCGCTGTGGGAGCGCATCCTTGTGCCTCGGATGGTGATCCGGGGGGAGACGAGCGATGTTCTGCTGCCCGAGACGTTTGCGCGGATGGAAGCCTCCGGTGCGGTGGGGCTCGAGGTGGCGGAGACGGGGCATGCGCCGACGCTGCTTGATCCGTTGCAGATCGAGGCGATCCGGTCGTTTCTGGACAGTTGATGCGGGTGCTGCCGGAGCAGGCGGTGCATCTGCCGTTCTTCGCGGGGCCTTACCGGATGGCGATGGATTTGCGCACGGTGCCGGAGGCGGCGTGGTTCGAGATCGATCGCCTATATATGGCGGAGATGGCGCAGAAGTGGCGGTTGCTGGCGGGCTCGCGGGATGCGGTGTTTGCCGCGATGGCGGGGTCGGAGGCGGCCGCGGCGGAGGCGCTGGATTTGGTCTTGGCGGCTTTGACGTTGCACCATCCTTTTTGGTTCAGCCGCGATGGGGCGGTGGTGCGGAATGGGCTGACGGGGGAGAGCTGGGAGGTTGGGTCGATCGATCCACTGGAGCTGGCGGGGCGGCTGGTGCAGGAAGATTTGTGTCTGATCCAGAATGGTGTCTTTACGGCTGCGAGTTTG
Source organism: Rhodopila sp. (assembly GCA_050010355.1). Lineage (GTDB taxonomy): Bacteria > Pseudomonadota > Alphaproteobacteria > Acetobacterales > Acetobacteraceae > Rhodopila. The sequence goes on from JBEKLE010000090.1 coordinate 30,226, forward strand.
TGTTTTCCGAGCCGGTGGCGGTTGATTGAGAAGATTGGGAAGACGCTGCCGGCGGTGCATGGGCCGGTGCCGTTTTATGCGGAGCGGCTGGCTGGGCCGGTGGACCGGTTCATGCGGCATTTGAAGGGGGGGCGTATTGCCTCGCGGTTGAACTGGTCGTTGCTGGATGATCCGGCGCTGTTTCAGCCGGGGGGGAAGTGGCGGGTGGATGGGGGGTCGGACGTTACTGTCGCGAACGCGGGGCGGTGCGTGTTTCTGCGGGTGGAGCGGCAGACGCTGCGGCGGTTGCCTTTGACCGATGCGGTGCTGTTCGGGATCCGGGTGCATGTTTATTCACTGGAGCGGGTGATTGACGGGGCGGAGCGGGCGGCGGCTCTGGCGGCGGCGGTGCGGGCGCTGCCGGGGGAGGTTGAGCGGTATAAGAGTTTGTTACCGTTCCGGGAGGCTTTGCTGGGGTGGTTGGAGGGGGTGGGGCGGGTAGGTCCGCTGTGATCGGGTGATGGAACCGCGCGGTGAGCTCGGCGCGCAGGTCAGCGATGGTATACGCCGGCAGGATCGAAAACGGGAGCGGCGCTGACACCGCCATTGCAGGTTTCAGTCAAGCGCGCTCCGGCGAGACTGACATTCGAGACGTGAAAGTCGTTGAGTCCAAAGCATGTTTTGTCGTCTCAAACTTACTCTTTGTAGGACGCTTCGCGCCTCGACTTTCGCATCGGATTTATGCGCATAAAATCCATCGCGTTTTCAATGTTCTGGTTTTGATGCAAAACTTTTAAGTTTCGCAAACAGGCGAAAGCTGCCTGCACGCGCGAGGCCGATAAACTGGGCGCTCAGCGAGAAATGCCAAATCTGCATAGTCCTTTCCCCTGTGGGACACTAAAAAAATGCGGTCCGCGTCGCATGGACTAGCGACATGACATTGTCGCCTAGTGGGGAAAGAAATGCACGTCAATGTGAAGGCATCCGGTATCAGCCGCCGGTTGATGCTCGTGCCTGCAATCACTCTTGCCGCAGCCGGGACCGACCGTGCCCAGCCGGCAGTCGCTCAGACGGCTAAGCAAGACCCCCTGGTGAAAGCTGCTATCGAAGCATACGTTCAAGACAGCCACGGCAAGGTCTTGGATGGCGGGAAAAAATACACAATAGCTTTTCCCAAGGGAAAATTTCCCCCTGCGGGGGCGTTCTGGTCCGTGACGAATTACCAGGACCACTTCCTGGTGCCCAATAGCGCCAAAAAATACTCCGTAAGTAACTGGATGAATCCAAAAGCCGCCAGCGGTGGGTCGGTGACGACCTATATGCAGCCGACAAGTCCGGGGGCCGATTTGGAGGTTGACTGGCTTCCGACATCCGACACCGACACCGACTCCGCTCATGCGTCTTTACTGGCCGTTGCCGGCGGCTCTGGATGGCACATGGTCCCCGCCGCCTGCCGTGGAAGTGCTGTAGGCACGTAGACAAGCAGCGAATTTGTAAAGCATCTAAAGGGAAGCGGCACAATGCTCGCCTTTCGAACAGCAATGGCGCTGATGACCGCGGTGGCTTTGGTTGATGCGCCAGGATTGGTATTCGCACAGAGTGCGACGAAAGATCCGTCGAATGCGCAGAAAACGATCGGCGTCCCGAGCGGGTCGGAAGCTACGAAGGTCGAGCCGGCGCTGATTGTGATGAATGCGGCAGGTGCGACACTTGCAGACAACAAGCTGACCCTGACCGGCGTGGCACCTAGTGCAATCATTTTTGCCGACCGTCCAACGCGGGCGGCCGGGCATGCGCCAACCGTTGATCTGCTGGAGGAGTGGGGCAGCGCGGCCGATGCCAGCTTTGGAAAGAATCCCCCGAACGCGACGGTGTCCGCCTTCAGCAAGGACGGTTCGCCTACCAAAGATGCTGTCGTTGTACTAAAAAATCCGAACCTGCAGGGCGATAGGCTGACATTCGAGGTGCAGGTTCTGGAAGGCGATCTGAAAGGTGCGGATGGCTCGGCTGCGATGTTCATAGACATCATTGGCCTGCCATTCACGCCGCTATCGTTTGCAGGCGTGGCCCGGCGCAGCGCCTACCGTGCAGCAATGTATAATGCTGCGACTCACCCGTATTACGGCTATCCCGCGCCATATGCCCCTGCCTATTATCCGCCGCCTCCGCGCTGTGGATATTATCCGTGGCCACCATGCTATTGAGCAGCGCCCGCGTAACTCGCCGATCGTGACTAGGAAGAAAATAGAAATGCCGTTCTCCCAAACCCCGAGTTTGGTGGTTGTTTTTCATCCAGGGTGGGTCGGCCGAAGGCCGGTGGCGAACAACAAAGCAGAAGGAACCAGGTGGATGGATCCAGATTTTTTAGCACGGGAGGTGGGCGACCAGAAAGAAGGACGTGACGAGGCCCGCAGGTCGCTAATACTAGTGGGAGCGATGTTGGTTAGTTGGGCTATGATGCTGGGGGCTTGTTCAAACCAGACCGCTCCCGGCTCTGAGACAAAGCTGGAGGGGCAACCGCCATCCGGCTCGGTGGTGATGCACCAGGTGCAGGCGGCTTATATTGCCAGCGGGAGCGGCGGAGGCGGCGACCTGTATTACCAGGGACGGGATTACCCATTCACCGTGGGCGGCGTGGGTATTGGCGGCATTGGTGCCTCGACAATCGAGGCAAGAGGCGACGTTTATAATCTCACGAATGTCGCACAGTTCCCCGGGACCTATGCCGAGGGCCGCTACGGGTTTGCGTTCGGGCAGACGAGCGCGGGCGACCTGTGGATGAAGAACGACAATGGTGTCGTGATTCACCTCAAGGCGGAACGGACCGGTCTGATGCTGAGCTTGGGCGGCAGTGCGGTCGCGATCTCGATGAACCAATAATACAGGCGCACCTGCGTAATCTGCCTTCGCAATTGCCGCAGGCTCCATAGAGGTTGAGCATGATTTTTTCGCTGGGAATGTCGTCATCAGGACGCTTCCACTCGCGAAATCGGGGGAAGAATTGGGCTCGCATACCCGCAGAGTTGTCGAATCTGTGAATCTTATGCAGCGAATCTTATGCAGCGCCGTTTTGCTCTGCTTTTGATGCTTGCGTCCCTTGCTGACTGTGCCGGTGGCTTGGGTCAGACATTCATGGTGGAGTTCATGCCCTTCTCTGCGACACCCGATGCGCAGGGGCAGGCAACGGTTCAGGCGGCAATCGCCTATGCCAAGACCAATTCGCTGATGCCGGTGACCATCGATGGGTTCCATGACGGGCAATACTCGAACCAGTTCGATTCCATGGGGGAGGAGCGTGTTGAGTTGGTGGTGTCCATGCTGGTTGAAGGCGGGGTCAGCCGCGCACGGATCGACATCCTGGGTAAAGGCATCGCCTACGCCCAGGGTTCGCCGATGCCGTCTCTGCCGCCCGACACGGTCAAGATCGCCATCGGGCTGTAGAGGGACGGCGCGGCGTCGCTCCAACGCATGCGCGGCACGGCGTTCGCCGAATCGGCCGCTCTCGCCGATCAAGCGCCTGTTGCCACGCCGCGTGGACGTGCTCAGGATCGAACGCTTCCAAAGTGTCGGTGATATACACCTGAAGCCGGATGACGTTGGATTTCGCTAATAGAGCTTCGTGAATTTGTCGACGCCCGCCTTCATGACGGCAAGGGGGCGAAACAGTCGCGCTAATGTAAGACTCTTGAATTCCGAGCCATTCGCGGACCGCGCGGAATTACGTTAAGTCGGCGGTCGCGCTCCCGTGAGGTGCCGAGCAGTCGCCCGTCCCGCAAAGCATCCTTTAGCGGACGAAAACGAGCCAAGAAAAAACGGCTAGAGTTTCGGCTTGCCGTAGCGTTCAAGCATAGCTCGTGAGATTTAGGCCGAGCTTCCCTCTTACAAATACTGTAAGACATTGATTTAGGCCGATAATATTCGATCCAGGGAAGCCGCTACTGGCTACAATTTGATGCCAGCCCGGATGAGGCACCTTTTCGCAAAATCGATGACATCATCTCATCACATTGGCTGATCAATGGACATACACAGTTCCGTTATTTACATGGGCACGTTTCCAGCCGTTTTTGACATGAGTTCTAATGATTACAATTACTTACTGTAAAATCAAGAAGGAAGCTCGG
>JBEKLE010000091.1:0-17176 GCA_050010355.1 Rhodopila sp.
CCCCCAACCGCTCTCGGGCAATACCCCTACCTCGGCGAAGAACCGAGCCTTGTCCAGGCGCAACGGGGGCAATTCCTTGGCCACGGCCTTCTGCAATCTCGCCGCGGCCGCGTTTCGCGCGGCCGAGAGCGCGCTGGCGGCGGCGACGTAGCGGTCCTTGCCATCCCGCGCCGCCTGCTCCAGCGCCGCGATTTCCGCCACCCCGGTTTCCAGCGCGCCCAGCCGTGCTGTCAGTGTATCCAGCAGTACCGGCAGATCCGGCACCGGGACACCATGCTTCCGAGCGGCGGCGCGCAGGGCGAACAGCCGCTCCTCCGACTGTTCGAGCAGGCGCGGATCGACATCGGCATCGGCGATCAGGCGTGTCAGAAGCGTTTCGGCCTCGGCCAGCGCCTCCTCCGCCCGTTCCAGCGCGGCCATGGCGGGATCCTGGTTTCCCTCCGCCTCTGCCTGAGCCGGCGCCAAACGCTGCAACGACCGGGAGGCAGCCCGCAACGAAGCCGCCGGGCCGGCGTTCCGACGATCGCGTGGCGCCAACTCGGCCAAAGCCGCGGCGATCGCCTCCGCGCGGCGTTCGCTCTGCTGGAGCCGTTGCCGCTCGCGAGCCAGCGTTTCCTCCTCATCGATTCGCGGCGCCAGGGTGGCGAGTTCATCGACCGCGTGCCGCAGCCATTCCTCGTCCCGTTCTGCGGCTGCGATGGCCTCCCGAGCGTCCTCCAGCCTGGCAAGCGCATCACGCCAGGCGCGCCAAGCGTCGGCCACGGCGATTCGGAGCGGCGCCGGCACGCCGAACGCATCCAGCAGACCGGCATGGCTGGCGGGATCGGCCAGACTCATTTGTTCGTGTTGGCCTTGCACTTCCACCAGCAGTGCGCCGATCCGTCGCAACAGGCCGACGCCAACCGGACGGTCATTGACGAATGCCCGCGACCGGCCGTCCCTGGTGACGACCCGGCGCAGCACGATCTCGTCCTCATCTGTCAGGCCGTGCTCATCCAGCACCGCCGCAACGGCATGATCGTCCGGCAGCGAGAAACATGCGGTGACGCTGGCCTGTTCGGCGGACGCGCGCACCAGGCCGCTTTCGGCCCGGGCGCCAAGCGCCAGGCCCAGACTGTCGAGGAGGATCGACTTTCCGGCCCCGGTTTCGCCGGTCAGCACGGTCAATCCCAGGCCGAACGCCAGATCCAGCCGCTCGATCAGTACGACATCACGAATCGATAGCGCGGTCAGCACGCCGCACGGCTCCCTGACAAGCGGCGGTCAGAACACCGCATGCCAGGCACGGGAGAAGAAGCCGCGCTGCTCAGGTTCCGCGTTCTGAGCTTTGCCGTCCGGGCGCGCCACGCCGTCGTCAGCGAGCTGCGCGTAGGTGTCGCTATACCACTCGCTGCCCGGATAGTTATACCCGAGCACCGCCGCGGTCTTGCGAGCCTGATCCTTCAGCCCAAGAACGAGATAGATCTCGGTCAGGCGCGCCAGAGCCTCGGGCACATGGTTGGTGGTCTGGAAATCGTCCACCACGCGCTGGAAACGGCCGATCGCGGCTTCATAAAGGTGCTGCTTCTGGTAGAAGCGGCCGATTTCCATTTCCTTGCCGGCCAGATGGTCGACGCACAGATCGATTTTCAGCTTGGCGTCATTGGCGTAGCTGGTGTCGGGAAACCGGTTCACCACCTCCCGCATCGCGTTCATCGCCTGCTCGGTGCCCTTCTGGTCCCGTTCGATGTCGGCAATCTGTTCGTAATAGCAAAGCGCCCGCAGATAATAGGCGTAGCCGATATCGCGATGCGCGGGGTGCAACTGAATGAAGCGGTCCAGCGTGCCAATCGATTCGGTGTATTTGTTCTGCAGGTACAGCGAGTAACCCGACATCAGCTGGGCGTTCACCGCCCAGGTCGAGTAGGGATAGTTCTGCTCCACCGCGTTGAACTGGTCGTCGGCGGTCGAGAATCGACGCGCGTTCAGAGCGTCCACGCCGTTGTTGTAAAGCTCCTCCACCGGGCCGGTGGGGCCTTTCTTGGCGTTGTCATCCGACGAGCCGCAGCCTGCCAAAAGCGGCAACAGCGCTGCCGCCCCGATAACAAGGCGCGGAAAGCGCCAACGGGCCGGGCGCTGAACGGAACGATTCTGGTTCATCGCCAAGCTTATATCATGCCACCGCCGCCCGCGAATACCGCGGTTTGATCAGTGCTCCCCCGGAAGGGGCATTCATGCCGCGGCGATGAGGGGGTCGATGGCGACGACACGCCAGGCTGATGCATCAGCGAACAGGGCTCGCAACAGGAGGTTGTTCAAAGCGTGCCCGGGGCGGTGAGCGACGAAGCGGCCATGCAGCATGCCGCCGGCCAAAGCCAGATCGCCCACCGCGTCCACAAGCTTGTGGCTGGCGAATTCGTTATCCATTCGCAGGCCGCCGGGGTTGAGGATATTCGCCCCGTCGACGACGACAGCGTTGTTGAGGCTGCCGCCGCGCGCCAGACCGGCGGCCTGGAGTAGCTCGACCTCGCTGATGTTCGCGAAGGTGCGAGCCGCGGCGATTTCGCGCCGGAAGCTGTCGGGTGCCAGGCGCAGGGAAGCCGATTGTCGGCCGATCGCACCGGCGGCAAAATCGATCGACAACTCCATCTCCAGCACCGGCTCTGTGCTCCGCGCCCCAGGACCGAGCGGACGCAGTTCAGCCCAGGCCTCTCCCGCGGTGACGCGAATAGTGCGGCGGATTTCGATGACACGCCGAACCGCGTCGAGTTCCACGGATCCGGCACAGTCCAGCAGGAACACGAACGGGTCAGCCGAACCGTCGAGGATCGGGATTTCGGGGCCGTCCACCTCGATCAAGGCGTTGTCGATGGCAAGCGCGGACAGAGCAGCCATCAGGTGCTCCACCGTGCCGACACGGGCGGACTGCATGGCGGGGTCGGCCAGCACCGTGCACATATGCGTGTCGATCACATTGTCGAAGCGGGCTGTTATGTCACGTCCCAGATCGGTGCGGCGGAGGACGATGCCATGGTCGGCGTCGGCGGGGCGGATGGTCAGATTGACGCGCCGGCCGGAATGCACGCCGATCCCGACGCAATCGATCGCTGTCTTCAGTGTACGTTGCCGCCACCCGCAAGTAGCGCCTGATTTGGCAAGCGGCGGTCCGGCCGAGCCGTCCATTACGGGCATCCCCTACGTCACCAGCCCAAGTGCCAGTGCCATCATACTCGATAACCGCTTTAGAGAGCCGTGCCGAGTCAAGGATTATTGCCCGTTGTTACGCGCCAAGGGCTTGCTATTATTGTTTTTGCTGCACTGCGTCACATGATGGTGATTAAGCCGTCCCGGCAGCCCGCAACTGCTGTGCGGGGGCCGAGCTAATGTATCTCCCCGGACTTCCGCAGCGCCTCGCGCAACTTGGCCGGCGTGAAATCGGGCGCCCTGCAGACCTCCAGGATCACCGCCTCGCGCTGCGAGACAAGATCGATTGCCGCCGGTAGCTTGCGCACCGCGTCGGCCGGGATCACGACGGCACCATGGAAGTCGGCATGGATCACATCATCATGCGCCACCTGCATACCGAAGATATTCACCGGCTTGCCGAAATCCACCATATGGACATGCGCATGGCTCGGCCCGATCCGGCCGCCGATCATCTGATACCCCGTTGCCCACATGTCCAGGTCACGGAACGAACCGTTGGTGACGCAGCCGATCGAACCCAGCGCCTTGTGGATCGTGGACTGGACCTCGCCCCAATACGCACCGTAGCCGACCCGGCCGTCGATGTCCTGCAGCACTGCGATCGTCGGGAAATCGACCCGGGCGACATAGTCGTACCAGTCGGCGCGGTCGGTTACCTTGGAGCGCGGCGGTTCGGTCGAGCGGATCATACCGACACGCGCCACGCCGACGATCGGCTTGGCCTTCGGGTCGATGCAGACCATTGGCTCCACCGTGAAGCCGATGGCGCGCCGTTCCGGTACGACCACTTCGAGCCCATTGCAGATGGTGGGGGTGTCCCATTGGGCCAGGACATCCAGGTCGGCCTGAGTGAAGGGGCGTTCGGCCATGATGGTCTCCTTTGTTTGTGGACGTCACGACCATTCTCGCCTGGGGTGCGGGTCCGGAGCAAGATGGCGGCATGACACTGAATTCAAACCCCGAGATGGTCCGTTCTGTCGTCGCACCCGGCGGCAAGGCGATCTACGGTGCGCCGTTGGGCATCCTGATGCTGGAGGCGCGGTTCCCGCGCATTCCAGGGGACATGGGAAACGCCACAACCTGGCCGTTTCCGGTGCTCTACCGCGTCGTGAAGGGTGCCAGTCCGGAACGGGTGGTGCTGCAGGGCGCGGCCGGGTTGCTGCCGTCGTTTCTGGAGGCGGCGGCGGAACTGGTGTCTTTCGGTGCGGAGGCCATCACCACGAACTGCGGCTTTCTGTCGTTGTTCCAGCGCGAACTGGCGGCCCACGTCCAGGTGCCGGTTGCGACGAGCGCGCTGATCCAGGTGCCGTGGGTGCAGGCCACCCTGCCGCCCGGTCGCCGCGTCGGGGTGATCACCGTGTCTGCGGGGTCGCTGACGCCCGCCCATCTGGAGGCGGCCGGGGCGCCGGCCGACACACCGTTCGTGGGAACCGAGGACGGCGAAGAATTCTTCCGGGTGCTGATCCTGGGGGACAAGCAGGACATGGACGTGGCTCTGGCGTCACGCGATGTCCTGCGGGCCGGCGCGAAGCTGATGCGCCGCCATCCGGACATCGGAGCTATCGTGCTGGAGTGCACGAACATGCCATCCTATGCGCATTTGGTGCGAGAGGTGCTCGGGGTTCCGGTCTATGACATCTATTCGTTGATTACGTGGCTGCATGCGGGCATACGGCCTCGGGATTTTGGGGTGGCCGGGGGAGGGATGGGTTTAGCCCGCGGGAGCGAAGTTGGTCAGGCGATCAACGGCTAAATGTCGCGCGACTTCGCGGCTTTGCAAGGTGGCCGATTACTTGCTCACGATGGGGCTTTCGGTGCTGGCCCGGCGACCGAAGCGCCGACAGCAGTAGTCGCGCGCACCCTCGCGGGCGGCGCTCGCAATCGGATCGGTCGAGAACAACCAGCGCAGGAATCCAGGCCATCCCTTGTTTTTGATGCCCCTCGCTTGCGCCTGGTTGCGCAAGGCCCAAATCAACGGTCGGGCTGCCCGCAGGAATCCTCTAAAGCTCGGTGTATGCTTCTCAGTTAGCAGGAATCTGTTGCGTACCTGGTAGTAGGTCTTCGCATCCGTGATCGCGCCCCCGAAGCTGGCTGACTCCTTGTGCAGGATACGGGCACGTCGCGCGCAAAAACTACGTATATTGAGTGCTTTTGCCCTCAGGAAATAATCTGTCTCCTCGAGTTGCAAAAAGAACCGTTCGTCTAGCAGACCGACGCGTGCAAGTACGCTCGCCGGAATTAGCAGGCAGGCGCCGTATGCCCAGTTCATTTCAACAAGGTCTCCTTTGGATTCCAGGTCCTGACTGGCTGCGTCGGAGCAAGGAGGCAGTTGAGGATTGAGCTGCCACTTCGCAGGTTCATCGTAATAGGCAATGGCCGGGTGAAGCAGACAGAGCCACTCAAGCAACGCGGAAGCGACCAGCAGCTCCTCGATCGCGGTGGGATCCAGCAACGTGTCGCTGTTGAGCAGGCAAACGTGCCCGAAGCCCCGTTCAAGAGCCTGCCGGATGCCGATGTTGTTGCCGCCCGCCCAGCCAAGATTTTCCGGAAGCGATATCAGCTCTACCTCCGGAAATCGCGTCGCGATGCGGCCGAGATCATCAGCCGTCGAACCGTTGTCGATCACCTGTACGACGATATCTTGACAGGTCTGAGTACATAGGGTGCTCAAGCACGCCAGAGTATCCTCGATGCCGTTGAAGTTCAGGATGACAACCATTACCTGGGCAGTCTGCCGAGAGCCGATCAGAAGTCTCTCCCGGCCGTCGAAAGGGCCTGAACCATTAGAAGGGCCGTTGAACGATGACATTGATGCGGATGTTCCAGGATGAGTGCCTGCCCAAAATCGCACCACACCTGTGCGAGCGCTCCGGCCTGCTGTCTCTTGATATTGCAACGAGGAGCCAAAGCGTCATGAGGCTAGGTGCGGAGCGCGACGCGTCGGATTATCAATAATGCATCGGCCTCGGCTCCTGCAGGCCGGCCGGCGGCGATCCACAACCCGATGAGCGAGACGCTGTAGGCAACTGCGCCCAAACCGACGCCGAAGGCGAGGTTGAGGCCGAGGTCGGACCTGCTGCCCGCCCAATCGGTCCAGCCGAGTCCGGCCCAGACTAGGGTCGCCGCCATGATCGCCACGGCGGCCGCTGGGCGGATCAGCCCCGCCAGAATCCTCCAGACGCGCATATTGAGGCGGCGCATGCAGGTTCCAAGATAGATCACTTCCTGCAAAAGGCCCATGATAGCGGCTGCAAAGGCCCCACCCAGCAGGCCATAGCGCGGAATCAGGATCAAAAGCAGGAGCAGGCGAAGCGTCGTGGCCACGGCAGACATCCATAGAATGGTCTTGAGCCAGGCGTGGGCCGAAAACAGAGCCTCGGTGACCGCACTGAACAGACTGATCATCGCCGAAACGCCAAGCACCTGCACCAACGGGACCGCGTCGAGCCACTCTGTTCCAAAGCCGAGTTGTACGATCGGATACGCGACCAGGGACAGCCCCACGCTCAGGGGGAACGTCAGCACCGCGAGCAGCGAAAGCACACGCAGCAACGTCTCCGAACCGTTGTTGCCTTCCCGCCGCTCTGCTACGAAACCCGAAAACAGCGCTCGACACAGCGGCGACACGATCTCGCTGGTCGGCAGCGAAGCGATTTCGCCGCCGACGCCATACACGCCGACCGCGGCCGCGCCCAACAGACGGCCGATTATCACGGTATCGGCTCGACCTCCCACGGTATTCAGCAAACCGATGATCCATTCCCAGAATGAGAAGCCGAAGATGTGCTTCATTCCGGCGAACCCGAACCACGGCCGGTAAGGGTGCATGATGTAGCTGAGCGCGACCGTCAACAGCCGTGTTACAACGATCCCGCCGACCAGCGCCCAGTAACTGTTCCACACGAAAGCCGCCGGAATGGTGACCGCGAGCGCAAGCACCCGAGGGATGATCTGGATCTTGAATTCCATGTCGAAGGCCAGCCGACGGCGAAATTCGACGATACCAATGTTCTGGAACGCCGATACCGCCCAGCCGCCGGCCAGGACGTAGATTACGTTGACCAGGTGTTCATTGCCGAAGAACCGTGCGGCCGGCCCGGCGAGGGCAATCAGCGCTGAACTTGTGAACAACCCGCGCAAGACGTTGATGGTGAAGCCTGCATCGTAGATTTCCCGATCAACCTGATCGATCCGGATAATCGCACCTTCGACTCCGAACCCGGCGACCATGTCCAGTGTCTGGAAGAATCCCATGGCAAGCGACACGATACCGAAATCCTCGGGCGTCAGCAGCCGGACCAACACAAGGGTGCTGCAAAAGCCGATCGCACGGGTGGCGAACCGCCATCCGACCGTCCACCCAACCCCCCTGGCCGTCCGCGACCGGATTGACGCGGCTTCTGTTGACGACTTGAGACTTGAACAGTCGTCATCCATCCCGCTGCGTCCTTTCTGTGGCAAAAGATACCGCGGCACGGTCAAATGTCTCCGAGGAGTGATCTAACCCTGGGGTCAAGGCATCGCCGCATGAACGGTCAGAGGGGACGACCCGTAACGCCCGGACGGGCGTTCATTTAAACCAGTCCATCGCAATACCTGGATATGTTGCAAATACGTTTCCGTCCATGCCGCCGATCCGAATCGTTCCGGTAGGTCCCACACGGCCGTGAAACCACATGGACGTCTGATTTCGTCGTTGATGGTCTATTTCAGCCGTCTCGCAGTTCATGTCAACAATTTTGATACGTAAAGGCGATGATGCCGGAGGGGCGCCTGGCGCCACCATTAGGATTGATTGGGCGTTCGGGGGCCGATGGGGGCCTTGATCAGGGCCGGCGAATAACGGTTTCCGAAGCCGCCTGCCTGCAACTTCGTTCCGTTCATCGCAGGCTCCGAATTGAGACGGCGGCGCCCGCACGCCCGAACAAATCGGCCCGTCATCCAATCACGTCTGTCTACAAAAACAGAAGTATAGCCATTTTTGGCGAAGCCGGCGTGGCGGTGATTGTTTCGCGGTTTGATCCGGCGGGGGCGGCCAGTTCGGAGCACGTCGCCGATCTGATCTGACCGAACCATTGCTGCCCGCGGCACTTGCAGGGGCGGTCTCGTATCCAGGCCTAATGGTAGCCTTCTGGTGGCTGTCTGACAGACCGGACGGGGCCGAGGCAGACTTATTGGCGGCCCGGAAGGTTCCGCCGAACGCGGCGGGCCACGGGTCCGGCGGCGCTATGCGTTGCCGAGACGACGGCGTACGGCCGCGAGTACCGGTGCAACGGGCAGGGCGTCCATCGGTCCGCTGGTCCTGACGATGTCCGCCCCCTCGCCATTCTGGTATCGGCCGCTGTAAGGCATGTAGTCCGCGAAAGCCTTGTAGTTCGCCAAGAGAATGACCCCCGGGGCGCCGACCGCGTTGGCAATATGCGCTGGTCCGCTGTCGATGCCGATGAACAGGGCAGCACGTCGAATGACCTCGGCCGTCTGCTGGATCGAAAGTGTTCCGCATAGGTTGCGCCGCCGGTTCGCGTCGCGCGTGAGCACGACCGCCAACGTGCCAATCTCGAGCACCGACACACCGGGGTCATCGAGGATGTGAGCCACCAATTCGACCCAGCGTGCCCGAGGCCAGTCACGGCTTGATTCGTTCGACGCACAATGGATGGCGACGAAGTGCGCAGGCAGGTCGAGGCGATCGACTTCACTTGAAGCTGCCTCATCGACCGGCAGGATGGGTCCCTCGGTAAGCACCGGAATGCCAGCGCTGAGGCATTCCACAGCGAGAAGATTGCCCGCGCGGTAATAGGTCTCAGGATCGATCGCGGCAGCCGAACCCGTCTTTAGAACCGGGATCTGGCAACGCGGGCAATAGCGCTGGTTGATATGCAGGTCCCAGGCCGGGTCGCCGATCCCGCTGGCGCGAAGCAACAGCCATTCGGTCAGGCAAGTGACGCTGACAACGGCGTCAACCTCGGCGAATCCTGCCGGCACGCTGGCATAGGGCGCGCGCGCGAACCATACGATCTTCGCATCCGGATGGCGGAGACGCGCGAAACGGGAAACCGGTTCTGCCGCGACGATATCGCCCAGGTGCTCGACCAGCCCGATTGCGATGGTTCCCGGCCGCGACAGGCCGCGCACCCGGAGCCGGACCAGATTTGTCAGCCATCCGTGCAAAACAGCGGCCAAATGGGGGAGGACGCGCCAATCCTTGCGGATGCTCCAATAGGTCATCCTGAACAGGGTTGCGAGCGACATCATGTAAACTGCTGAACCACGCCACGCCGCCTATACACTTCGATACTCTCTAGTATCTGGAAGTCGATCGGACTCTAAACAGCCCAACGCCCGACGAGACCACCCCAGACGGCCACCGGCCGCAGCGGCTCAGTGGCTGCACTAGGCTGGGGACCGGACCGCCTTGATGTCACGATTCCGGTCCTGACCGCCAACGCGTCATTCGGCGGATGCATAGCGCCGGGACGAGGCCTTTCACCAGCTTATTCTACCCGATGGCAACCAATCCGGCCGACGCCGACGAAATCCTTGCGTGACCCAGCCCGAGCACTCTAGACGAATGTCGATGGCCCACCGCTCACCGGATCGTATGATGAGAGTTACTGCATGAAACCGGCCCGGCTGATCGCCCTATACCTTCCTCAGTTCCATCCCGTGCCGGAAAACAACGAATGGTGGAGCCCCGGCTTCACCGAATGGACCAACACAGCCAAGGCCCGGCCGCTATACCCCGGCCACTACCAGCCTCACGTCCCGGCCGACATGGGATTCTATGACCTGCGGGTGCCCGAAACCCGCGAAGACCAAGCCAACCTCGCGCGCGAGCACGGGATCGAGGCGTTCTGCTACTATCATTACTGGTTCGGCAGCGGCCGTCGCATCCTGGAACGCCCGTTTAACGAGGTCGTGGCTTCAGGCAAACCAGATTACCCGTTCTGCGTCTGCTGGGCAAACGAGACCTGGACCGGCATCTGGCACGGCGCACCCAATCGCGTGCTGATCGAGCAGACCTACCCCGGCGACGCAGACCACCGAGCTCATTTTGAGGCCATGTTGCCCGCCTTCGGTGACCGCCGCCATATCACCATCGAGCGCACGCCGGTCTTCTGCATCTACAAACCGGAGAAGCTGCCTGATCCCAAACGGACGCTTCACCTGTGGCGCACCATGGCCAAGGCGGCGGGACTTCCCGGGCTGCATGTGCTGGGCATGTCCGCGGACGTAAATTGGAGCCCTGAGGACAACGGCTATGACGGCAAGATATGTCTGCCGTTGATCCTGACACGCCCTTGGGTGTCCAAGCGGCAGCCTATCAAATGGCTGCGGCGTCAGGTGGCGATACAGGCCGGGCTCCCTTCCTTCCACTCGGCGACCCGATTTGTTTCGGAGTTGGAAGCGCTACGTGCCCTGCCTTACGAATGGCACCCCTGCCTGATCCACACCTGGGACAACACCCCGCGTTCCGGAAACAACGGTGTCGTTCTTCGCCACGCCTCGCCGGAGCAATTCTCACGACTGGTCGATGTGGCGGTTGATCTGGCGTCAGCCAAAGGGCCAGAACACAGGCTGGTCTTCCTTAAATCATGGAATGAGTGGGCCGAAGGCAATCACCTGGAGCCAGACCGTCGTTACGGGCGAAAATACTTGGGAGTGCTTCGGGACGCGATGGTGGGCTCTGCCGAACGGCCCTAGCGGGCTGAGCACCAATCAAGGGTCATCCGGTAGCTTGTATGGTGCGAATGTCCGATCCGGCACCTTCTATCGACCAACAAGTAAAGCAATTTGGTTGTCGGCACTGGCGAATCGATTACTGAGGCGCAGCATCAAATAGGCGCGCACCCAACATATCGCGCGGGGCGATAACACTCGCCAGAGTAAAGAGGATTGCCATGGGCTCAATGGCCGCTTCAGGAAAAAATGTAAACTTCCAACCCGCTCGTAAATGTAGCCATGAAGATCCGCCAGAATCTTCATCCCGATGTGCGAATAGAAGAAAAGATGCTGCCCCGAATGCGGGCTGATGTACCACCAATCCTTTCCTTGACCGCGAAATGTCTCGGTCCCGACTATGGCAGTCATTGCTCCGCGGCCAAGTATGGCAGCCATCCCCGCCCGTGGATCCGGGAAATGCTCGGCGACTTCGAACGAGCAGATCACATCAGGAGTTTCTCCAATATCATCGAATCCGCGTGCAATTTCGTTGCGCGCGTACTGATCGGATAGGCGTGCGTCAAATCCCACGTCCCGCAACATGCGGCAGAGCAATCCATTGCCGCCGCCAAAATCCAGTACCCGAGCGCGCTTCGCAGATCCCAGCAACCAGGTCGAGAGGTAGAGTATGCATAGATTGTTGATGCCTCTAAGGAACACACCCGTATCTGCATCAGCAATACTGCTGCTCTTATACGCTTCGTCGAGCCAATAGGGCTGCTCGGTCTGCAGCGAGCCGCATGAATCGCACAGCAGATATCGGCAGCTGAGTTTGCGCAGAATCAAGTCCGTGAAGTGGACCTTGGTGTCACCACCACAAAGTCGGCATGCTGTTTCTTCGCTCATTGAGTCCTCTCGGCAAACCACCGAACCATGGCCACCTCTCCACATAGGTTACCGTAAAGCGGGTCGAACGCTGGATAATATTCGCGCCAGACCTGATCCAACAGGAATGGGTAGGGTCGCCAACATGTTTTTGAGCTTCGTTCGATATGGAATTGTCCCTCTGGGTAGCAGCCTATAGATCGCCCGCACTGCCGCGAAATCCCCATCCGCAAACGCGCTGTTCAGCGCATCGCACCGGCGGCTCGCCACACTGCGGCGAATTAGCGCCGCATGAGGCGCGAGCGAAGGCCGCGACGCCAGCACGTATTCCAGAATACGCGCGTCTCCAAGATTCATGGCCCGCACATTTGCTGAGAAGTTCCCGGCGTGCTTCCGAATCCCCACCAGAGGCGCCGACACCACCCCAAAAGGGTGCAACTCGCCCAACCGCAGCACCGTGCCGAAATCGTCGCCGACCGTCCGCCCAAAGCCCTCATCCCACCCACCAGTCGCAATCATCGCGTTCCTGTCCGCGACACATGCCGACGGAAAGAACGGTTGCCATGTCACCAAGCGCTCGACGATCGGTTCGTCGAAAACCCCGATCGCCTCGCCGACCGGACGCAGCCCGGCCCAGAACCCGGCCGGAGCCTCATCGAACTTCGTCGCCTCCCCCCACACACTCTCCCGAACGATGCGGAAGTTGGAATAAGCCACACGCGTCCTCGGTTCGGCCTTCCACAGCCGCGCCATGCGCTCCAGGAAGTCCGGCCGCCACAGGTCATCGCTGTCGCAGAATGCGACAATCGGCGCCGCTGCCGCCTTCAGCCCGATGTTCCGAGCGACGATGCTGCCTGAATTTTCGATCGGAATGACCCGCACCTTAGGCCGATACCGGTCGATGACTGAGAGCGTACCATCGAGGGAGCCGTCGTCGACGACGATCACCTCCCGGGGCGGCAAGGTCTGCGCCAGCACCGCATCCAGCGTGAACGGCAACAGATCGGCGCGATTATAGCTGGGGATGACGACGCTTGCGTCCATGTCAGACTTTCCAACACCATACGAATGTAGGATCCAAACCACCCTAGCGGACGTTGTCAGCGGCAATATCTTCAGCCTCAGGCTGCCTGAGTGCTGAGCCTCTCCTCAACAGCGGCGGCGACTTCCTCGGCTCCCAGCTAGCCATGCGCCCGGCCAACCACGTCCTGCTGCCGACATTATTCCCCTGTCGAGAAGGATAACATCGCGCTCCTCCGCATAACAACAATTTTTGGGCCCTCCGCCACGAAGCCATCATCCCCAGAGGACCTTGGTCACCGATGCCACCCGCCGCCTCAGCCCGCATTTCAGCCGGTCGCAGACCGGAAAGAGCACGCCAGGGTTCGGAGCGGGATGCATGCGGGTCGCCGGCTCCTGGACGGAATAAGGCCAAAGATTCGCTCTCGCCCTCATGCCGCAGTCGGAAGGACCTGGCCGCCAACTACTTCATCCAAATGACAAGCCGAAAAATGCCCGTTGCCAACAGGCCGCAACACCGGCTCCTCGGACCGGCACCGACCGAACACGAACGGGCACCGCGTATGGAACCGGCACCCCGGCGGAGGATTGATCGGGCTTGGCACGTCCCCCTTCAGGATGATCCGTTGCCGCCTCGCCGTCGGATCAGGCACTGGCACCGCCGACAGCAGGGCGCGTGTGTAGGGATGATGCGATTCAGCGAACAATGTCCGACGGTCGGCCAGTTCGACGATCTTCCCCAGGTACATGACCGCGACCCGGTGCGTCAGATGCTCCACCGTTGCGAGGTCGTGGCTGATGAACAGCAGCGCCAGCCCCAGTTCGTCCTGCAGATCCGCCAGCAGGTTGATGATCTGGGCCTTCACCGAGACATCCAGCGCCGACACTGCCTCATCGCAGATGATCAGGTCCGCACCCGGCGCCAGCGCCCGAGCGATGCCGATCCTTTGGCGCTGGCCGCCAGAGAACTCGTGCGGGAAGCGGTTGATGGCATCGCGCGGCAGCCGGACCTTGTCCATCAGCGCCGCGACCTTCTCGGTCAGGTCGCGGCGGCCGTGCGCCATGCCGAAATTGATCAATGGTTCGGCCAGGATGTCACGCACCCTCATCCGCGGGTTCAGGCTGCTGAACGGGTCCTGGAACACGACCTGCACGCGCTTGCGCATCATGCGAAGCTTGCTGGCCAGCATGTTGTCGATACGCTCGCCGTCCAGATACACTTCGCCATCGGTGAGCTTGAACAGGCGCAGGATCGCCTTCCCAACGGTCGATTTCCCGCACCCGGACTCCCCTACCAGCGAGAGTGTCTCGCCGCGCCGGATATCGAACGTCACGCCATCGACGGCGTAGACCTTGGCCGTGACCTGCCCCAGTAGCCCACCATGGATCGGAAAATGCTTCTTGAGTCCATTAACCTCCAACAAAGCCCGCTCGGCCGTCATGCACGGCCGCCTGTCGCGGCAATACCGTGACATAGGGGGCCGACCCCCGTGTGGTGGTCGGCCCTGGCCAGGCAATCCAAGCCCCCGGGCAACCACCGCGCCTTGATAGACACGACGCCAAATTCCTTCATGCCGCCGCCGTCGGTCCGGCATAGTGACAGGCGACGCTATGGCCGGCCGCCTTCGGCTCGATCGCCGGCGCCACCCGCCGGCAAAAATCCGTCACCATGGAGCATCGCCCAGCGAACGCACAGCCCACGATCGGTTTTCGCAAACTCGGCACCAGCCCGGCGATCTCCGCCAGCCGCGAACGCGCGCCCTCATCCAGCGACGACCCCAGCTTCGGCACCGCGCCCAGAAGCCCGCGGGTATACGGGTGCATCGGATGGGCGAAGATTTCGTTGACCGAGGCTTCCTCGACCTTCCGCCCGGCGTACATCACCACAACCCGCTGCGCCATCTCCGCGACCACGCCCAGATCGTGCGTGATCAGCATGATCGCCGAACCCATCCGCCTCTTGAGGTCGCGCATCAGGTCCAGGATCTGCGCCTGGATGGTTACGTCCAGCGCCGTGGTGGGCTCATCGGCGATCAGCAGACGCGGATTGCAGGCCAGCGCCATCGCGATCATCACCCGCTGCCGCATCCCGCCCGAGAGCTGGTGCGGATATTCCCGGACGCGCCGTTCGGGGGCCGGAATCCCCACCAGCGTCAGCATCTCGACCGCCTTCGCCTCGGCATCGCGCGCGTTCATCCCCTGATGCAGCCGAACCGTCTCGCCGATCTGCTGGCCGACCGTCAGCACCGGGTTCAGTGAGGTCATCGGCTCCTGGAAAATCATCGAGATCGCATTGCCGCGGATGCCCCGCATCTCCTGTTCCGAGGTCAGCAGCAGATCGCGGCCCTCGAAACGGATGCTGCCGGCGATCTTCCCGGGCGGTTCAGGGATCAGCCGCAGGATCGACATAGAGGTGACCGACTTGCCGCAGCCGGATTCGCCGACGATACCGAGCGTCTCCCCCGGGTCGATATGAAATGACAGCCCCTCGACCGCGCGGACAACGCCGTCGGGCGTCCCGAAATGGGTCTGCAGATTCTGGACCTCAAGTAGGGCTTGTCCGCTCCGCGGACTGGGCAGCGCCATGGGGATTACAACCGCTTCGCCAGCCGGGGATCGAGCGCGTCCCGCAGCCCGTCACCCAGCAGGTTCACTGCCAGTACAGTGATCGACAGGAAGATCGCCGGGAAGAACACGATATACGGCTTCACCTGCCACAGCGCCCGCCCCTCGGCCATGATGTTTCCCCAGCTCGGGATGATCGGCGGCGTGCCGGCGCCAATGAACGACAGCGTTGCCTCGGTGATCATGGCGGAGGCACAGATGAACGTTGCCTGCACCATCAGCGGCGCCAGGGTGTTGGGCAGGATGTGCTTCCAGATAATGACCGGGACGCGCGTGCCGCAGGCGATCGCCGCCTCCACATAAGGTTGCTCGCGCAACGACAGCACTACGCCGCGCACCAGGCGCGAAACCCGCGGGAACTCGGCAATGCTGATGGCGATGATGACGTTCTGCACCGAGGCGCGGGTCAGTGCCATCAGCGCGATCGCCAGCAGGATCGGCGGGATCGACATCAGCCCGTCCATCACCCGCATCACCACTCCGTCCATCTGCCGCACGAAGCCCGATACCAGACCGATGAACGTGCCCAGGATCGAGGCAAGGAACGCCACCGAAAACCCCACGATCAGCGACACCCGCGACCCGTACATCACCCGCGAATAGACATCCCGGCCCAGCATGTCGGTGCCGAACCAGTACAACGCGGATGGTTCGCGCGTGCGCCGCGCGGGGGCGAGGGCCGTCGGGTCCCTGGTGCCCAGATAAGGTGCGAAGACCGCGATGAAGATCATCAAACCGACCAGCAATCCGCCAACGAAAATGGTGGGATGGCGGTAGATGAAGCCGGCGATCGGGCCACGCTCCTTCGGGACGGGCAGGATACCCGGCAGGTCCGGCGCAGCCGCATGATCCACACCTGCGAGATCGCGCGTTCGATAGTCCTGGCCGGCGAAATGCGGCCTCGCTTGCTCCGGCGTTGTCGCGCTCAATAGCGGATCCTTGGGTCAAACAGCGTGTAGAGAAGATCAACCCCCAGGTTGATCAGCACATAGACAAAGCTGAACAGCAGCACGACGCCCTGGATCACCGGGTAGTCACGCCGCAAGATAGCGTCGACGGTCAACCGGCCGAGGCCGGGAATGGCGAACACCGTCTCGGTGACCACGGCACCGCCGATGAGCGAAGCAAAACCGATGCCGATGATGGTCACGATCGGCACCGCGGCGTTCTTCAGCGCATGGACGAACAATATCCCTCGTTGATCCACACCCTTGGCCTTCGCGGTACGCACGTAATCCTGTGACAGCACGTCCAGCATGGTGGCCCGCGTGATCCGCGCGATCAAAGCCATGTAGATCAGGCCCAACGCCACCGATGGCAGGATCAGGTTGCGCAGGAACGGCCACAGCCCCAGACTGATGGAGGTGAACCCCTGCACCGGCAGCCAGTCCAGCCGCAATGCGAAGATGTACGCCAGCACATACCCGATGACGAAGACAGGCGTGGAGAAGCCCAGCACCGCGGTCACCATCACGGCCCGGTCGATCCACGTGCCGTGCTTCCATGCCGCGACCACACCCATCGGGATGGCTAACGTCAGAGACAGGATCAGGGTCAGGACCAACAGCGACACGGTCGGCTCGATCCGCTGCGCGATCATGTGGCTGACCGGCAGGTTGGTGAAGATCGACGTTCCGAGGTCGCCCTGCAGCACATGCCAGAACCAGTCGAAGAAGCGCACCAGGAACGGTCGATCCAGTCCCAGAGACGCTCGGATTCGCTCCACATCGGCGGGCGTGGCCTGGTCGCCCGCGATGATCGCCGCCGGGTCGCCGGGCGCGATATAGAGCAGGCTGAA
>JBEKLE010000092.1:0-18007 GCA_050010355.1 Rhodopila sp.
CACGGCATGAGGCGCGCACGTGTCCCATTCCATCGTGCGGCCGAAACGCGGATACAGATCGGCTTGGCCTTCGGCCAGACGGCAAAACTTCAAGCTGGAGCCGAAGTTTACCACCTGTAAGACGGTTCGGCCGGCGAGAAACGCATCCAACCGCACCGGATCGCCGTGGTGACGACTGGCGACGACGGTCAGCCCCTCCGGCGGGGGTATTCGTGCGGCAATTGGGGTCGTTTGCCCGTCCTTCCGCCGCCATGCACCAACGCCGACAACACCGGAATAAACGGCCCCCGTCGCCGGCACGCCAACCACACCCAGTACCGGCCTGCCGTCGCGCACTAGCCCGATGTTCACAGCGAAATCGTCGCCGCCGGTGGTAAACTCCCGCGTGCCATCCAGCGGATCGACCAGCCAGAACTCCGTCGTCGGCGCGGTTGTTTTGCCGCCGGCGACCTCTTCCTCGGCGACGACGGTGCAGCCCGGCAGCGCCTGGCGCAGGCCGGCCAGGATGATCGCCTCCGCCGCGTTGTCCGCCTCAGTCACAACGGAGTGGTCGGCTTTGCGCCGGACCTGGAATCCGCGGTCGCGGATGGTTCGGATTTCCCTCCCGGCCCGCTCTGCCAGTTCGGACGCCAGAGCCAGCAGCCCAGCGTCGTCTGTCACGCCGGTTCAGTGGCGGGCTGCCCGCGTCTGGCTTTCAGCTTGCGGATGCCTTTCAATTCAGTTCTCAGGTCGGCCTCCATTGGGGTCGTTGTTTCCCGCGCTTCAGCATCGACTGCTATCGCGCCCGGAAAGGCTTCGAAGTCGGCCGCAGCCGCCGGGCCTTCCGCCTCGGCCGGTGCGATCACCGGCCTGGCCCGCCTGAGTAGCAGGTCGACCGTCTCATACACCAGGTTCGGCTCGAGGAAGCGGAGACAGGCAAGCGAACGTGGGCAGTCCTCGGCATTCGCGAGATAACACGGGCTGCAGGTCATGTTCCGCCGCAGCGCAACCGCGTTCGGTCCGATCGGTCCCCACTCCACCGGATCGACCACACCCGAATGTAATCAGCAGGCCCGGCAGATCGGCGAGCGAGGTCTTGCCGACCATCGAGGCTACCGCCTGCGGGTGCAGGACACGCTCAAGTAACGCATTGGCGATGTCCACCTCATCAAGACCACCGACCAGCAGGATGTTGACATCGTTTTTTTCGACCAGCAGATCGATCAATGCGGCGAAGTGCTCCTGCGGCCACTGTTTCGTTACGTTCCCGGCGCCTGGATGCACTGCGACGACCGGTTTGGCGAACAGCGCCTGCACCTGATCCGGAAGCCCAGTCAGCGGCATCGCCGCCGGCCCCGGCTGCATGAGCACGCGGTCCGATTGGCTGGCGTGGCCGATCGCATTCACCAGTGCCATCAAATCATCGACGATATGGCTGCGTTTGCGCTGCAAGGTCCTGTCGCCGTCCCAATCGAGCGCGATGTCGAGGTACGGGAACTGGCCGAGATAGTCGAAGCCCGCCAGGAAGCGCGCGCCGGTGTATTTCAACACGTCGCGGGTCGAGAGATGCTTCCGCAGATCAACGGCCAGATCGAACCGATAGGGCCGGAGCCGTTCCGCCAACTCGGCGTAATCGTCCTTGGTCACATCGCGTTCTCCCAATTGTGAGCGCGCATGAAAGAACGCGAACGGAATGAATTCGTCGATGCACGGTTCCATCGAGATGAAAGCTCGTGAGGCCGGCCCGGCGAGGACCGTGATCCGGGCGTGCGGAAACAGCTTCTTCAGCCGCCGGATCGGCGGCAATGCAGTCACGAAGTCCCCGATATGGTCAAGCTTGACCACCAGAATGCGCTGGATCTCCGCGGGGTGGAACATGGGTCCGCCCGAAACGACCCACTGAACCGGTTCGTCGTCGGGACGGTAGTCGTCGTTGTGGCGTGACAGCCGCGGATTGAAATACGGATCGCCTTCCGCGAACGTTGTCTGCCACGCCGCGTTGAAATGCGTCAGGTCGAACACGTCCTTCAGGTTCGCCCGGCTGGCAAGTTCGTAATGGGTCAGTGTCGCGTACGGCGTGAACACCGTAAGCAGCCCGGCGCGGTGCGCCCGCAGGCAAAAATCAAGATCATTGTTGACGATTTCGTGCGCTTCATCGAAGCCGCCGAGCCGTTCGAAGGTTTCATGCCGGACCAGCATGCAGGCGCCGGTGACGGCGATGACGTTGCGCTGCGTCAGCGCCAGACCGAAATAGCAAGGGTCGTCGCCCGCCGCGAACCGGAACGCATGCCGTCCTATTCCATTGTTTGAGAGAAACATGCCGGCGTGCTGCACCTTGCCGTCGCGGTACAGCAACTGAGGCCCGGTGATCCCGACCTCCGGGCGACGTGCATGTTCCATCATCGCATCGAGCCAGTCGTCCTGGATAATCTCGATATCGTCGTTCAGGAACAGAAGAAATTCGCCGTCGGCGATCTCGGCCGCCCGGTTGTTGAAGATCGACCAGTTGAATGGCTCCTGGATTTCGATGACCTTGTCGGCCTTCTGCGTGAGCCAGACCTTCCAGGCCACGTCCGTTTCAGGAACATTATCAATACATATGATCTCGAAGTCGCGATAAGCGGTCCTGGTCCGCAATGTGTTGATACAGGTCTCGATGTGGCCTTGCGAAGCGCAGGTCGGGATGATGATGGAAACCTTGCCGTTTGGCGGCACCGCCCGCCTGACTCGATAGGTGCCGTGGATCGGAGTCCCGAGGACCTGGCCGGCGATGCCGCGGCGATCGAGCGCGCGTTGCAATGCCGCCTGTTCCAGGCCGGGGTCGTCCAATTCCATGGCCGACCGCTGGCAGAGCAGTTTGGGGATGTGATGCACGCCGCTCGCACGTTCCGAACAGCGGAGGACGAGGTCGTATTCACCATCGGCAATCAGACTGGCCGGCGTGGCGCCGGTGCTCGCCAACAGCGCGGCGGTCGCGATCCAAGGGCGGCCGATATAGTTCGTCGACAACAGCAGGTCGGGGGAGAAGTCCGGCTTGAAAAATGGCTCGGTCTCCCCGCTCACCGGGCTCACTCGGACCTCGTCGCCGTAGAACAGGTCCCGGTCGGGATGCCGGCCGCTGGCGATCGCCAGTTCAAGCAAAGCATCCGTCCCTGGCTGGTCGCCCGGCAGCAACAGCGAATACAGCACGGGCCGCGCGTTCTCCGTCCGGGCGGCCAGCGGTGCGAACCAAACGTCGGCATTCGAAGGCGTGATCACGGTGAAGCGATCAGCCAGTTCCGGGATCAGAATATCAACAAAAGGTCGAACCGCTTCGGCGGTGTCGTCATCCTCGGCAAGGATCAAAACGGTCCAGTCAGCGTAGGCCTGGTGCCGCAGCGCTTCGAAGGTGGCGCGAATGCGATCGATCTGCATCGACCGATTCTGCCGCAGTATGAACTGAAAGGCCGGGCGGTCATCCGGGTCCGCCAGGAACGCCGTCATCATGTCCGCCTCGACCCGTGGAATGCGCCGGCGTATCCCCACACCCTCCTGCTGATCCTCGGTCTTCTTCACTGTGATGCGGAACGCGCGGTTCAGCGCGACGCCGTTGTTGGCCCGTATCCGGAGTTCGATCGTGCGCTCGCCGTCATGCAAGCTGCGTGGTGGGCAGTGGAACGCGTAACCGCTGCGCAGCGAGTTCGGCCATTCTGGGAACGCCGCTCCCACATCCTGCCGAGCGAGGCCGTAGTGCGCGTCGCCGAGACGCTGGCCGTCGAGGAGGACCTCGAAGGTGGCGATCCCGGATCTGGTCAGCAACCAGCCGTCCACCGTCAACCGTCCGGTGACGAGTGCGACCGCGACGCCATGGGACACCGGCGGACCGTCCAACTCGAAGCGAAACTCGGCGGCCTGTTCGGGTGTGAGTTCCGGACCTTCCGCGACCGGCGGGGTTAACAGGTTGGGTACCGGCTCCGGGATGGCCACTTCGGTCGCGACCACCGAGTTTTGCCTGCCGTTCTCGTCATCCCGCATATTCCGCACGACGACACGGACCGAGTGTTCGCCTTCGAACCGGTCGCCGATCTGTTGCCTGAACCGGAATCCAGCCAAACGGGCCATCGGGATCTCGGGAAAACTATCACCGACGTCGAGGCGTTCGTGGCCAATGCTCGCCAGACCGACATCCTCGTCGTCAACCAACACACGGACCTGGACGATCCCGATTTCACAAACTGCCCAGCCATCCAGCGACAAAAAACCATCGCCAGTCAGCGTGGCAAGATCGCAGTGCATGCGGATTTCCGCCGATCGCTCTGCGCGCGGTGGCGGCGTCAGAAAGGAGGTCGCGGTCAGCGCAACCGTAAGCTGCCCAGGCAAGGACGTGACGACGGACGACGGGCTTATCTCGGGCAGCACCAACCCGAACAATTGATCGTCGGCAATCCGGCAATCGGCACTGATCTGATAGGTCGGCCGTTGATTGACCAGTGAAAACGCTTGCGGCCGCGCTGGGTCCGCGGCTGGTGCCGGCTGGCCGTCAGCGGATTGCTCGCGCTCTGCGCCGCGCCGCGGCAGACGCTCGATCGGAATACTCTCCTCATGTCCGAACCCATTCGGGCAAACCATCTGGACCCGGATGCGGTTGGCATTGCGGTCGACTTCGTCCAGTTGCAGGGTCAAACTGAAACCGGACAGGCGGGCATTCGGATAGGTCGGGAAGACCGCCGCGACATCCCCCCGCTCGCCGCCGATTTTCGCCTTTGAGATGCGTTCGTCGTCAGCAAAAACCTGTACTGCCAGTGTCGGGCCCAGAGAAACCGCCCATCCTGCGACGGAGAGCATGCCATCCGGGTCAATCGATCCCCGCTCGACATACATCACCGTATACGGGCGAGCCAGGCCGAGGATGCCACGCGTTGGCCCGGCGGTGAGCGTGACCGGATCGGTGGCGGACGGGTCCACATAGAGCGCGAAATTCTCGGCGTACTCGAAGCCGTCCTGGGTCCGGGCGATGATCTGGAATGCGCATTTTTGCCGCCGGCCATCGCCCGGACGCGGCAGATTGAACTGGAACCCCCGCTGGCGGCCCAGTGTGCCATCCGGCATGACGGTTGCAAAAGCGAGATCCGGCTGGCCAAAGGACACGGTGCTGGTGACCCAGTCATCGACCTGCAGCCTGATTTTGTCGATCGGGGACGCGCTCGTCGCGCGGCCGCGGATCATGATGTCGAAGCGGCCGCGCACGTAGCCGCCTGATATAACCGGATCTACTTCAATGACAACAGAAGGTTTAGCCAAAACGACGGGCTTGGCTTCGACGACCGCCTCATTGGCGACGACGGCCAGCGCAGCATCGTCCGCCGGATCGGGATCAACACTGCGTTCCGGGTCGACGGCCGCTTCAGGCGCCGCTGCCACGAGATCCTCGCTCACGCGCTCCGCCGCACGCTTACGCGTCTCGGTGGACTTCTTCGGCGATGCCGGCCGGTGACGCGTCATGCGGACAGATGTTCCGTTGATGGCTTGAGCAGTCGTTCGTCAAAAGAAGCGCCGCTTTCCGACCGAGGCCCTTGGCAGCACACGAAAGCCTTGTTGGGTGACTTTGGCATGTTCCGTCCAGTAATGGCCCCTGCCATCAAAGACCGAACGGAAGCCGACCTTCACCGTAGCCGTCTCTGTCGAAATGATCCTGACCGGATTCGACAATCCCTTTGCGGATACTTTCAGCCACATCGGGGTATTCGGTCAGATACCACCGTTCGTTCACCGGGATCGGAAACGGCAGACGCCCTTCGAAATAGCCGTCATCGACGAAATGCTGCTTCGACGACCGGATAACGCCATCCTTCACGGCATTGCCGATATCTTCATAAGTGCGGGCATACCAGGCTTCATCGACCTCGACACCCTTGATCATCGTTCTCAATATTCCGACAAAGTCCTCATAGGAGACATTGACCCGCAGTTCGCCGCGCACGGTAGATATTTCGATCGATCGACGGATCATTTCGAAAGGCGGGAGATATTTCACTTTTTTTCCTTGGCAAACAGTAGGCGCCGGGACATTGATATTCGCCGCATCCAATAGCGATTTCGAGCGCAGGATGGAACATGTTTAGCGGCTTTTTGCGCGTGCAGACGCGGAACCGTCCTGCTATTGAATTGTTCTCTTGCGTGGCCAACTGACCGGAGAGACAAGCGCCATGGATCGTCACCCAACAGGGATCGCCGCATGAACCTCAGCCTGGTCGACAGCAGCCGGACGTTACCACCGACCGACATCGAGCTTGCCGCGATCGTCAGAACCTTTCATGCGGCTCGGGTATTGGTGATCGGCGACGTCATTTTAGACCGCTACATCACCGGCTCGGTGCATCGCCTGTCCCCCGAGGCGCCAATCCCCGTGCTGCGGCCAGCCGATAATCGTTCTACTCTGGGCGGGGCGGCGAACGTTGCCCTGAACATCGCCACACTGGGTGGTCAGGCGGTCCTGGTGGGTGTGATCGGCAGCGATGCCGCCGGCGACGAAGTCGAACGCCTGGTGCAGACAACACCCGGCATCACCTCCGCCCTGGTGCGGATCGCCAACCGGCCGACGACCTCGAAGACCCGCTTCATGACGGGGTCACACCAGCTTCTCCGCCTCGACGAAGAAACGACGGCACCGCTCGACCGCGCGGGGCTGCTGGCGGTGATGGCAGCCGTCGAAGGTAGCCTGGAGGCGGCCGACGTGATCGTGCTGTCGGATTACGCCAAGGGCGCGCTGTGCGACGGCGTCCTGGCGGCGGTCTTGTCACGCACGACACAGGCGCGCAAGCTGGTCATTGCCGATCCCAAGCGATCGGATTTCGCTGTGTACCGGGGCGCCACGATCCTGACCCCAAACGAGCATGAAGTTCGTGTCGCCACCCGGATCGAGGCGGACGAAGACACCGACGCCGATCGCGCCGGACGCGTGGCGCTGGAGGCGACCGGCGCCGACGCCGTGCTGGTCACGCGTTCAGCCAAGGGGCTGACCCTGGTCTGCCGCGATCAGAACGTGCTTCACTTGCCGACGCGAGCGCGGGAGGTCGCCGATGTGTCGGGCGCGGGAGACACCCTGGTCGCGGCCTTGGCCGTCGCCCTAGGCGCCGGGGCAGCATTGCCGGCGGCGGCGATGCTCGCCAACGCCACCGCCGGCATCTCGGTCGGCAAGCAGGGAACCGCCACGGTCGGGCGCCAGGAATTACTGGATGCCCTGCATCTGGATGATCTCGTGGCGACCGACCGCAAGGTAGCCAGCCTCGAGGAAGCGATCGAAAAGGTCGCTGACTGGCGCCGCCGCGGCCTGAAGATTGGCTTCGCGAACGGCTGCTTCGACCTGATCCATCCGGGCCACGTGCGCCTGCTGAGCGAGGCGCGCGGCGCCTGCGACCGGCTGATCGTCGCGCTGAACACCGATGCGTCGGTCAAGCGCCTGAAGGGTCCCAGCCGGCCGCTTCAGAATGAAATGGCACGGGCCACCGTGATGGCCTCGATGGCGCCGGTGGATCTGGTCACGCTCTTCGACGACGACACGCCACTGGAGATGATCCAGGCGCTGCGGCCGGACGTGCTGGTCAAGGGGTCGGATTACACGGTCGATCAGGTGGTCGGTGGGGACCTGGTTCAGGGCTGGGGCGGCAAGGTCGTGCTGGTTACGCTGCGGGATGGGCACAGCACAACCGGCACGATCCGCCGCATGACGGTACCGGCGGCGTAGGCAGGGCAGGCCCCCCCCAACCGACCGATCCAGCCCTCCGCGGGTCCAGAGCCCACCCGGCGACGGCCGGGGCAAAGTCCTTGTCTACCCCAGCGCCTGATCCAGGTCAGCGATCAGGTCGGCCGCCGTCTCCAGTCCGATCGACAAACGGATCACATCCGGCCCAGCCCCGGACGCCAGCCGTTGCTCATCCGTCAACTGACGGTGCGTAGTGGAGGCCGGGTGAAGGATCAGACTGCGGGTATCGCCAATATTCGCCAGATGGGAAAACAGCCCCACGCTTTCCACGAGCCTGACCCCGGCCTCGTAACCCCCCTCTACCCCAAACGTAAATACGGCCCCGGCGCCGGCCGGCATGTATTTCCGCGCCAGCGCCCGGTACGGGCTGGTTTCCAGACCGGCATACGACACCCACGCCACCCGCGGATCGCCCGCCAGGAATTCGGCAACGGTCTGAGCATTCGCGCAATGGCGCTCCATCCGCACGTGCAGCGTCTCGATGCCGGTGATCGTCAGGAACGCGTTCATTGGTGCCATCGCCGGCCCGTAATCCCGCAGCGCCACCGCCCGCGCCTTCGTGGTGAACGCGAAATCACCGAAATTCTCGTAGAACCGCAGGCCGTGGTAGGCTGGCTCCGGTTCCGTCATCGACGGGAACTTGCCACCCTGCGCCCAGTCGAACCGACCCGACTCAACCACGATCCCGCCCATCGAGTTGCCATGCCCGCCGAGGAACTTGGTCGTCGAATGTGTCACGATATCGGCGCCCCACTCAAACGGCCGGCATAAATACGGGGTCGCCAACGTGTTATCGACGATCAGCGGCACCCCGGCCGAATGGGCGACCTCGGCAATAGCTGCCAGATCGACGATCACCCCACCCGGATTGGCCAGGCTCTCGACAAAGATCGCCTTGCACCGCGGTGTCAGTGCATGACGGAAATTCTCCGGGTCCGCCGGATCGACGAAATGGCAGGTCCAGCCGAGCTTTTTGAATGACAACCCGAACTGGGTCAGCGAACCCCCGTACAGATTCCGCGACGCCAGGAATTCGTCGCCCGGCTCCAGCAATGTCGCGAAGACCAGGAACTGGGCAGCATGACCAGACGCCGCTGCCACTGCGGCTCGGCCACCCTCCAGGCTGGCGATTCGCTCCTCCAGCACCGACACTGTCGGGTTGGTGAGGCGCGAGTAGATGTAGCCGAAATCGTGCAGATTGAACAACGACGCGGCGTGGTCGACGTCGTCGAAGACATAGGCCGTGGTCTGGTAGATCGGCGTGGCCCTCGCACCAGTCGTCGGATCCGGGGCCGCACCCGCATGAACCGCTCGGGTTTCGAAACCGTATTCGATGTTTTTCGCCGGCAGCGGGCGCGGCTTCCGCTGGCGATCGGTCGGCGACTGCGCCGGGCGGTTTCGGATGATGCCGGAGTTCACGCCGCTCCAGGACAGTTCGCCGCCGAGACGCCCGAATTCGATCTTCGGACAGCGGTTTATGATCACCTCGAGCCCGGCCGCTTCGGCTTTCGCCGCGGCCTCATCGTTGCGGACCCCAAGCTGCATCCACACGACCTTGGCGCCGATCGCGATTGCGTCATCGACGATCGGACCAACGGACTCCGAGGCGCGGAACACGTCGACCATGTCAATCTTGTCAGGGATATCGCGGAGGTTGGCGTAGATGCGCTCGCCCAGTTGCTCCTTGCCCGCGGTGCCAGGGTTTACCGGGATGACGCGATAACCCTTCCCCTGCAGATACTTCATCACAAAGTAACTGGGGCGGTTCCAGTTGGACGAGGCCCCGACCATGGCGATCGTGCGCACCGTGGACAGGATGCGGCGCAGCCTCGAGTCAGCGTAGGGGATCGGATCGAGTGCGGTCATCGGTGACAGACTTCGCGGACGTCGGAAAGTACGAGCCTTATCCCCAGGCCATGCTCTTGACCCCTAAAACCGCCAGCGGCCCCTGCGTGACCGGATCCAAGCGGCAACGCCTGATCGGACTCACTCGCCGCCCTCACCGCGCCTGCTGAATAGCCGACAGGATCCAATGGCCGCCGCGGGAGCGCACGAAGGTCCAGATTTCGGTCGCCGTGACATGCTCGTTGGGGCTGCCGTCCACCACACGTCCGGCCATGTCGCGCGTCACGTCGACCATCGAGAACCGCATCGCCACCGTCGCGTAATCCCGTCCTTGTTCCGTCCATGCCTGCGAAAGGTCGCCCGATACAAGCGACACATCGTTGACCACGTTCCGCACACCCCGGCTCGCCTGCTCCGCCAGTTGCTCGCCGAAATAGCTGACCATTTCCGGCGTCGCCATCGCACGCAGGGCGTTCAGGTCATGGGCGCTCCAGGCTGCCTGTATGGCTTTCAGCAACTGCTCGAATTGCTGAAAGTCGGCCGGGCCGATTGCGATCGGCGGCAGTCCGCCCGGGCGAGGGCCGCCCTGGGGGCCGCCCTGCATCGGGCCGGGACCGGGCGTACCGCCGCGCGCGAAAATATTGGGGCCGCCCGCCATCGCCGGCGACCGTCCGCCCGTAAAGAAACGGAACAGGAAACGCACCAGGGCAACGACCAGCACGATCTGCAGCAGCAGACCGAGGAAGCCGAACATTCCCAGACCGCCGCCCATGAAGCCGTGACCGAACAACAGCCCGAAAAGTCCCGCCGCGAACAACCCGCCCATTAGCCCACGCATCAACCCGCCACCCTGATACATGGGAGAGCCGTAGCCAGGCGACGGCTGATATTGCGGCGTCATGCTCCGCTGCATCGGCGCCGCAGAATACGGCGCCGTGTTGGTCGACGGCGGGGCGGAGTAGGTCATGCTCCCGCGGCTGCCGAAAGAACTTCCGCCGCCGGCCCGTGCATCGGCCGGCCCGGGGGACAGGGCCAGCGCCAGTACGGCAAAGCCGGTGAGCAGAACAGGGGTGCGACGCATTGCATTTCGCTTCAAAGTTATAATCGTCAATATGGTATACCGCGCGCGCCAAGGCCAGGGGGCTGCCGACGGCGGCCGGAGACCTCACGGCGATGCGACCAGCAATTCAGCTATGACCGATCGCCGCTTCGGTCGGCGATCGAGACCTGTTTGTCGGGAATGGGGATCCCATAAGCTCTCCCATCCCGGACGACGGCCCCTGCGGCCCACGGCGGCGGATGCCTGCATCGCCAATGCCGCCCTGCCCGCCCTGCCATTCGTGTCGTAGGGCGATATCATCGGATACCGTCGGGTTTTTGTCTGGGTTGCCGCGTTCATTGGTGCGTCGCCGCTCCGGATGCTGATTGCGAGACCCTGTTGGCAGTGGGTTTAGATCGCCGAACGCCCGAGAGCTGGCGGCAACATCCGGGCGAGCCGACGAAGTTCATGACTGCAATGACACGGCCGAGGAGTTCGGGACGCAGAAAACCAGACTGCGGATCTTCTCAAACGTGAGGTTCACAGGTGCACCCCGCCTCCGGCGGGACGGTGTTCTACACACCCTCCAGCCCCAATCCGACCGGCAAAGCCACCGGCCATATCTTAAATGCCGCCGCGAGATCGCTATGGCCCGGCCAGTCCCGCCGTTCAAAACGCAATGCATGGGCGTCTGGACTTCATCGGGCAGCCCGGAAGCATGACAAAAGCGAGCCGATCGAGTTCGAGGCATGATCCCGCATTCTGCCGGCGATTTCTTTCGCCGACTATAGGCACGACCACGATATGGACTCCGCGCGCTCAATGAAGCTGCACAGTTGAAGCCTCGTTCACGCTTCGGTTTGCGACCCGCAACTGTACTGTCCGCCATCCCCACGAACCCGACGAAATGGGATTTTATGTTGCAGCGCACCCATGATTAGTTATTCACGAAACCGTGACTTGTTGGCTGTTTACCCACACCAAGCATGGAAGTTTCGCTTCACTGCGTGCACGCCGCATCTTGACAAGAAGACAAGTTTGCTTGAAACGCTCTGCTTGCGCGGGTGCCCCATCTACGCAACGATGGCTTGATTATAGGGGCGACGACCCTGGAGGGACGACATGAATGAAGTGTGGCAACCGGTTCCCGGCACTCGGTTCTTTTCCCGAAACGGTGAGGGGCTTTACGAGCGTCTGACCCAGCAGCTGTTCCTGCGTGTCGACGATGTCGATGAGACCGACGCTCGGGAGGTATGTACACGTTTCGCCGAGGCTTTCGAAGGCCGTGCGCCCGTTCGGATGGTTGCCTGACGCAAAACGGCCACCTCGCCAAAGTGCGGTGGGGCATGAGGCCCCGATACGACAATTGTCCAATAGGGACAGTTACATTAAGGGCGAGAGGGGGCAAAGCCTCTTCTCCCTGATTGACTTCAGCCCGCGACACCACCTGGCTCGGTGCCAGGTGAACTTACCCATCCGATGACTGACGTAGCGGTCGCCAATACCCTCCGCCCCATGTTGCTTGCCTACTCCGCACGAATCAGCCCTCGATGGCTGGGCGCGTCGATGAACGCCAGTACTTCCGCCACCAGGGGATCACTGCCAAACCTGATCCGTGTCGCCTCCAGGCGTTGCGCGAATACGCCCTTTTTGCTGTACAAAGCCCGGAATGCGACATGCAGGCGATGAATTGCCGCTTTGTCGAACCCCCGGCGGCGCAGGCCAACCACATTTAACGCGGCAAGCCGGGCGCGGTTGCCGATGACGCTACCGAAGGGGATTACGTCACCTTCCACGCCTGACACCCCGCCGATCATCGCCGCCCGGCCGATCCGCACGAACTGATGGATCGCAGCCGCACCGCCGACCACCGCGTGGTCGCCAATGATGACATGGCCGCCCATGACCGCGTTGTTCGCCACAATGACGTTGTTCCCAAGCTGGCAGTCATGCGCGACATGAACCACCGCCATGAGCATGCAGTCGTGGCCTACGCGTGTCACACCGACGCCGGTCGCGGTGCCGCGATGGATCGTGCAGTGCTCCCTCACCATCGTGCGGGCACCTATTTCGCAGCGTGTGTGCTCACCTCTGTACTTCATGTCCTGCGGCGCCAGACCAACCGTGCAGAACGGGAAAAGTTGAGCGCCTTCGCCGATGCGGGTGTGACCCTCGACCACGACGTGCGAAATCAGCTTCGCGCCGGCTTCGATGATAACGTTAGGTCCAACGGTGCAGAACGGACCGATTTCCACGCCAGCGCCGAGTTCCGCACCGTGCGCCACGATCGCGGTCGGGTGGATGCTGGCGCGCTCGTTCGTGAGCAGCCTGATGTTCGTGATCGAATCCATGGTGTTCCGTTCAGAGGCTTCAATTTCCGCGGCCGCATCACCACGAAACTATGGGCGGCGGCGGTCACCACCAACTCAATCATTGTTGCCCGATGTTTCCGATCCTGCGCGGCAACGCTCTGTTTCGCCTAGGATTTTGGCGTTACTAAGGCGATGGCGAGGGGGGGGCGCCAACGGAGAAAAGGCGCGGGGCGAGCCGGGATCAGCGCGGATCAGCGCGGATCAGCGCGGTCCATGATCATAGCGGAGTATGTTGCTTCCGCGACCGCAACACCGTCGACCCTGGCGACGGCATGAAATTTCCAGACATTCCCGCGGTTGCGCTCCTTGACGATATGAACGCGCAACTGGTCTCCCGGCACGACGGGGCGGCGAAACTTCGCGCCCTCGATCGACATGAAATACACCAGCTTGCCGGCGGCATCGGGTCCCAGCGTCTCCACAACCAGGACAGCGGCCGTCTGCGCCATGCTTTCAATGATCAGAACGCCCGGCATGACCGGGTGGTTGGGAAAGTGCCCCTCGAAAAAATTCTCGTTGGCCGAGACATTCTTGACCCCGACCGCCGAGCTGTTCAGCACCACGTCAACAACCCGG
The DNA here is from genome assembly GCA_050010355.1 of Rhodopila sp. Classification (GTDB taxonomy): domain Bacteria; phylum Pseudomonadota; class Alphaproteobacteria; order Acetobacterales; family Acetobacteraceae; genus Rhodopila. Next base: position 13,553 of record JBEKLE010000092.1, read on the forward strand.
TCCAGCATCAGGAACGGGTACCGATGCGGGATGTCGCGCATGATGCGATGGATATCGATCAACTCGATCGTCTTGCCCGGTTCGGGTGTTAGGGTTGCTTCCTCGTCCATGATCTTCAATCCGGGTCCGGGTTCTTTGTCTCGCTCGATCCTGTCGTCTGAACGGGAATACCGCCGTTTCGGATCCACCGCCTGATAGTGGCGATTTCCTTGAAGAATGTCTTCACCGGCTGGGCTGGCGATCCCGCCAGGTCCGATCGCGGCGGCACGTCGGCCATAACACCGGCTTTCGCGCCTATGCGCGAGCCGGCACCGATCCGCAGATGCCCCGCGATGCCGGCCTGACCGGCGAGCATAACGTGATCCTCCAGGACGGTGGAACCGGAGACACCCGCCTGAGCCACGATCACACAGCCCCGGCCAGTCTGGACGTTGTGTCCGATCTGCACCAGATTGTCGATCCGCGAGCCGGCGCCGATGACCGTGTCTTCCAGTGTGCCTCGATCGATCGTGCTGTTTGCGCCGACCTCGACATCGTCCTCGATCAGCACGCGGCCAAGCTGCGGCACTGTGTGAAAGCCTTCCCCGGTTATCGCGAAGCCAAAACCCTCCTGGCCCACACGAGCGCCCGGGTAGACATAGACGCGGTCTCCGACCAGCGCGTGCGACACGCTGGCATGTGTCCCGATCCGAACGTCCCGCCCGATCTCCACCCCGTCGCCGATCACGGCCATGGCACCGATGCGTCCACGCGGCCCGATCACCACATTTTCACCGATGACCGCCAACGGTCCCACCTCGGTGGTCGGGTTGATTTTTGCGGAGGCAGCAACGATCGCGGTTGGATGAACCCCTGGCCGGATCGCGGGCATGGGATGGAACAACGCCGCCACTTTCGCCCACGCGACCAACGGATCGGACACCAGGATCGCGACGGCGGTTTCCGGGACGCCGTCCTTCATGTCCGGATGCACAATCACCGCCCCGGCCCGCGTTGCTGCGAGCGCTGGCCGGTATTTGCGGTTCTTCAAGCAGAACGTGACATCGCCCGGGGTCGCGGCCGCCAGCGGGGCGATGCGATGCAGCATCAGCCGGCGCGGCGGCGCTTCGGCCGCCTCTCCATCGACGACGGCCGCATCAACGACGGCCGCAAGGGTGTGCGGTCCGGCGCGTTGAAAGAAGCGTGGATCTCCTGCCGATGCCGAGCGGTCCGCACCCGGCGTCGTTGGGGCAGGCGTCACTGGCTAGTGCTTCTGCGGCGGCTTGGCAGCCGTGGCAGTTGCGGCGGGAACCGCTTGAGCAGCCGGCGCGGCGGGGGGTGCGGTTGGTTGGGCCATCGCCAGCGGAGATACACCATCCGGTGGAACCACGACGCTCGGCAGCGCCTTGTTCAGCACGTCGGCCACCGCCGGGGTCAGGTCGAAATCGGCGGTCGTGCCGAGGATCTGTGCGCGATTGAGCACAAGGTTGATCCCGCGGGATAAGGCAACCTGCTGGGCAACCTGCTCCATGGTCCGGTTGATCTGCAACATCACGTATTGGCCAGCTTCCTGGATAATCCGGTTACGCTCCCCGAAGCGGCGCTGGGCCTCGGTGGCACGCTCCTGGATCTTCTTTTCCTCCGTGCGAATTTGCTCCGGTGTCAGCTTGGCGCGTTCCCCGGCGAACGCCTGTCCCAGATCACGCAACGCGCTCTGTTCCTTCTGCGCGTCCTCGTTCAACTTCTGGCCGCGCGCGTTCAACTCCTTGTAAGCAGCCTGATAGGCAGTCGAAACCCGCAGCACGTCCGGTACCGAAAGGATACCAACGATGGCAGCCGGGGTGGCCTGTCCCTTCGGAATGGGCGGAATGTCGGGCGCCGGCGGAAGATCGAACTGCGGCTGCGGCGCTGGGCCACCGGCCTGATCGCTGCCCGCGTCCCCGGGCAGCGGGAGCACACCGGGGGCGCCAGATGGACCGGTTGCGGGCCGCGGCGCCGGCCGGGAAGCCGGTGGTGCCGTTGCGGGGCGCGACTGCCCCGGCACGAACCACTCACCGTTCGGCGACTGCTGGGCAAAGCCCGGGAGTGGACTGAAAATAAGCCCCAGCGCGACGGCCGCGCCGACACCCTTAGCGTAACGACCCTTGATGTAACTTTTAACCACTAGAACCTCGTACCGAAGCCAAACCGGAAGATTTGTGTCTGGTCGCCTGTTTGCTTGTATACAAATGGCGCCAAGTCAATATTTATCAGACCAAAACTGGTACGCCAGGAGATGCCGACACCGGCACCGACCCGTGGAACGCTGGACGCCTCGACCTGGCAGCTTACGCCGGGGGCGGTGACGCAGGAGCCAGACCTGAACGACGCGTTGGTCAACGAGCCGACGTCGACGAACGCCCGCCCGTTCAGTCCCAGGTCGGGGGAAACCGGCAGCGGGAAGCGGAGCTCCGTTGTTTGGGTCCAGATGAACCGACCGCCCAGCGGATCGTCAGTGGCCACGTCATGAGGACCGGCACCACCCGTCTGGAAGCCGCGCAAGTTGTCACCACCAAGGAAGAAACGGTCGATGATTTCCTCTCGGCCGCCGGGCAGCAGAACCATATAGCCGGTGCTGCCGGCCAGCTTGATCCCCCAGTCCGGATTGCCCAACTGCCGTTCAAGCGGAATGTAATAGGCACCGTTGAGGTTGCCCCTGACAAACCGCGCGTCGCCACCGAGACCGGCATAATCGGTGCCAGCCTCAACGATATATCCGGTGTGCGGGTAGATCCTGCTGTCGCGGAAGTCGAGCGTGATGACCTGGCTGAGCTGTGACAGCAGCGTTGTCCCGGCCTCATTCAGAATGAAGGGGCTGGCGCCCGTTTCCACGTTGTACACATCGCGATCGACAAGAGAGTAGCTCCAGGTCTGCCGCAGATGCTCGTTGAAGGCATAACCCAGACGAAGAGCGAAGCCCGCGCGCCGCTCATCATAGGGTTCGGTGCCCAGGTAGTTCGTGTCGATAAGAAACAGATCGACACCGGCGACGAGGTTGCGATCCAGGAAATACGGATCGGTGACGGATGTATTGATCGAACTCCGCCGCTGGGCCAGCACGCCGTTGATACTTGCGTTAATGCCAGTCCCGACCAGGTTGCGCTCGGCCAGGCCGACATCGACCAGCGCACCGGCATCGGTCGAATAGCCGCCGCCGAAGGACAGTTCGCCCGTCGCCTTCTCGCTGATATTTGTCACGAGAATCGCCTTGTCCGAGGCATCGCCCGGATTGGTAACGATATCGACGTTCTGGAAATAGCCCAGGTCGGTCAATCGGGTCTTCGTGCGGCGAATCATTTCGGCACTGTACGGGTCGCCCTCGGCCAGCAGGAACTCACGCCGGATCACCTTGTCCTCGGTCCGCGTGTTGCCGACAATATCGATCCGCTCGACATATACCCGCGGCCCCTCGCCAACGTCGAATACCAGAACGACAGTGTGCTTGTCGGTATCGCGGGTGACGCGAGGCCTGACGTTGACGAACGCATAGCCGCGGTTATGGACGGCCTCCTCGATCATGTCGGCCGTCCGGCCCACGGCATCACCGTCATACCAGTCTCCCGGGGCTAGCTGCAGATCCGGTTGCAGGTCCGTTCCGCTCAGGTTCCGAAGCTGCGAATTAATGGTGACCTTTCCAACCTTGTATCGCGCGCCTTCATTGACGGTAAACGACAGGAAGAACCCCTTGCGGTCCGGAGACAGTTCCGCGCTGGCATCCGTGATCTGAAAGTCGGCGTACCCGTTCTTCAGATAGAAACGGCGCAGCAACTCCTTGTCGTAGGCGAGCCGCTCCGGGTCGTATTGATCCGAGGTCGACAGAAAGCGCCACCAGCGCGACTCGCGGCTGTTGATGACTTCGGTCAGCCTGTCCTCGCTGAACGCCTTGTTGCCGTTCACCACGATCTTGCTGATCAGGGTGGCGGAACCGTCATTGATCTGGAAGACGACATCGACCCGGTTCTGATCCAGTTTGATGATCTTGGGTTCGACCGTCGCGTCGTAGTAGCCCCGCTTGGCGTACATATCCAGAATATGCTGCCGGTCGCCTTCGGCCAGCGCCGGCGTAAAAACCGCACGCGGGCGCAACTGCAGCTCCGGACGCATCTGGTCATCGCTCAGCTTGTGGTTCCCCTCGAACGCCACACGGTTTACGATCGGATTCTCGACCACCCGCACGACCAGAGTGCCCCCGTCGCGGCCCAGCCGGACGTCCTGGAACAGCCCGGTGGCATAAAGTGTTTTCAGGCTGCGATCCAGGCGATCCGGGTCGAACCGGTCGCCCGGCTGGACCAGCAGATAGGACCTGATCGTCCCGTCCTCGATCCGCTGGTTTCCCTCGACCTTGATCGACTCGATCACCCCGCCCGTAGCCCCAGGCACGGCACGCGGCGCCGCGTGATGCGGAACAGCCGGACGGGGTGGGGGTGCCGGAGCCTG
>JBEKLE010000093.1:0-18941 GCA_050010355.1 Rhodopila sp.
AAATCGGCTGCCGTGATGACGGCGAACACGCCGTTCAGCGCCTCGGCCTTGGTGGTGTCAATTGAAACAATCCGAGCATGCGCGTGCGGCGAGCGGAGGATTTTCCCCCACAGCATCCCCGACGCCCTTGTGTCTGCGGCGAACACCGCTCGGCCGGTCACCTTGTCGACGCCGTCGGGACGGATGGGGCGGGTGCCAACGACTTTCAGACTGGAATCGATATAGTTCACGCTACGGTCTCCCTATTTCGGCGGCGGCGTCCATGACGGCCCGGATCACCTTGTCATAGCCGGTGCAGCGGCAAAGGTTCCCGGCGAGCCAGTAACGAGCCTCGGTTTCAGTCGGGTTCGGATTCTCATCGAGCAATGCCTTGGTGGCGACAATCAGGCCGGGGGTACAAAACCCGCATTGGAGGGCGGCGTGCTCGAGGAACTTCTGCTGCACCGGGTGCAGTTTGTCGCCCTGCGCGATGCCTTCGATGGTGGTGATCGACGTGCCCTCGGCTTCGACGCCCAGCACAAGGCAGGAACAGACCAGGCGGCCGTCCATGATCACGGAACAGGCTCCGCAGTCGCCCGAGGCGCAGCCTTCCTTGCTGCCGGTCAAGCCAATCACGTCGCGCAGGACGTCCAGCAGTGTCTGCTGGGTCTCGCACAGCATAAGTCTTGGCCATGTTAGTGAGCCTTTCCGTTGGATTTTCCTGCGGCGCGGTCGAAGGCGATCTGCGCGGTGCGGCGGGCCAGAACGCCCGCGATCTTGGTGCGGTATTCAATTGTTCCGCGCTTGTCGCTGATCGGCTTGGCGGCGGCCTGCGCCGCGGCATCCAGTTTCGCCAGCGTGCCGGCATCGAGCGTATGGCCGATCAGCACGTCGGCGGCGGCCTGAACCAGCAGCACGGTCGGAGCAACAGCGCCCAGCGACACCCGCGCCGCGGTGCAGACGCCGGCCTCATTCAGTGTCACGTTGATGCCGCAACCGACGACGGCGATGTCCATTTCGGTGCGCGGAATAAACCGCAGGTAGGCATCGCTGGACCGTGCCGGGCGCGGCGGCAACTTGAATTCAAGGATGAACTCGTCCTTCGCCAGCGACGTGCGGCCCGGACCGACCGGGATCTGCTCGACCGGCACTTCGCGCCTTCCCTTGCTGCCGGCAACGACCGCGATGGCGGCCGCGGCGAACAAGGCGGGCACGCTGTCGGCGGCCGGGGACGCGTTGCACAGGTTTCCGGCCAGCGAGCAGCGCCCCTGTATTTGTGTCGAACCAATGAGGTCGAGCGCTTCGACAAGACCGGGCCACGCCGCGTTCAGTCCGGGATGTGCTTCAACCACCGCGCCCGGCGTCCCGGCGCCGATCACAAAGCCGCCGTTTTCCGCGCGGATGCCAATGATCCCGGGAATTTTTTTTGTGTCGACGATCAGTTCCGGACTAATACGGCCCGATCGAAGCTGCACAAGAAGGTCGGTTCCCCCGGAAAGGACCTTCGCAAGGCCGGACGATCCGGCCAGAAGTTTAACCGCATCATCCACCGAAGTGGGTGCTGCATAGCTGAGACTTGACATCATCGCTCCCGATCTGACGCGTATGGCTCCTCCCGGTCGAGGTGCCGGGACAGTCCGGAATAACGTTAGGCGATAGAACGCGCGTGGTCGAGAGGGACGGGGGTTCCAATCAGACGCAGAGGCATATCTACGGCTGCTCGGCAGCGCCGCAAGTGGCAATCGCCGGCTGACGCGGCATCAGATGCTTTCTCCGTTTTGCCCATACATTCGTAGGAACATCCCGATCGAGGCCTCGACAACGGTATCGATGTCACGTTCCGGCGGATCGGGCAGCAGTGCCAGCTTGCGGCGGAGCACCAGCCGGGTCTGGCACAGATTGAAGAACTGCTCCGCGGCGAAAGCTGGATCGGGCACGCGGAGGCGGCCCCGGCGGGTTTCCTCCGCCAGCCAGTCGGCCATGAAACCGATCGCGCGCGCCGGCCCCGCCTCGAAGAACCCGCGCGCGAGGTCGGGAAACTTCGCCGCCTCGGCGATCACCACGCGGTAGATCGCAAGTCCCACGTCAGACAGCATCATTTGAACCATGCGCTTGCCGATGCCGTGCAGGACTTCGGCCGGGTCGCCGTCATGGTTCGCGCTGTCGAAGATCCGCGCCAGGTACTGGTCGCACTTCTCGCCAACATAGGCGGTGAACAAGGCGGCCTTGCTGTCGAAATGATTATAGAGGGTGCCCTTGGAAACGCCGGCCATGGCGGCAATCCGAGCCATGCTCGCGCCTTCGTAACCGTCGGCGGCGAACACGGTGGCTGCGCCTTCCAGGATTTTTGCCCGCTTTTCCGGGCTCAGGACCACGTTGACATCCATTCGCCGATTAATCCCGCGCCCTGGCCGCGTTGACAACCTCTGCCGGTGGACCACCTACGGACGAAGATTGACCGAACCGTTCGGTCAAGGCAAGCTGCCTATCCGGCGAACCATACGGAGCTTCTGATGGACGACCTGCCCCGGGGGTTGGAACGGAACGCCGCTCGCGCCATCCCGCCTGGTGCCACGCCCGATGACGTTCGACCGCCGGGCAAGCCGCGCTCCCTCAAGCGCATCCTCGGCTTCACGCTCGGCGCCATCGTCCTCGTTGCGGTGCTTGTCGCTGGGACCCTGTACTGGCTGGACGCCCGGCATTTCGAAAGCACCGATGACGCGTCCGTCGATGCCTACATGACGCAGATGGCGCCGCGCGTCGCCGGACAGGTGACCAGACTGCTGTTCGCCGACAATCAGCATGTCTCGGCCGGCCAGACGCTGATGCTCATCGATCCGCGTGATCTGCAGGCGAAACTCGACCAGGCGCGGGCGCAGCAGGCCAGTGCCGAGGCCAGCGTCCAGCAGGCCCAGGCGCAGGTGTTCGTGCAGCAGGCCAACGTCGATCAGGCAGCGGCGAACGTTCGGGTGTCGGAGGCGGACCTGCTCCAGGCGAAGCAGGATTATGACCGCTTCCAGAAGATCAATCCGAACGCGGTGACCCGTCAGCAGATCGAGGCGGCGACGGCCACGTTCCATTCGGCGCAGGCGAAGCTGGACGCCACCCGTCCGATGGTCGGCGGGGCGCAGGCTCAGGTTCGCGCCGCACAGGCCCAGGTACTTGCGGCTGAGGCTTCGCTGAAGCAGGCCCAGGCGAACACGCAGGCGGCGGAACTGCAGCTCTCCTATTGCACCATCGTTGCCCCGGTGGCGGGCATCGTCACCCATCGCACCGTCGATGCCGGCAACTATGTCAGCTCGGGCCAGCCGCTGTTCGCGCTGGTTCAGGACGACCGCTGGGTGACCGCCAATTTCAAGGAAACCCAGCTTGCCAGCATCCGCCCGGGCCAGGATGTCGAGCTGTCGATCGACTCGGTTCCGTCGCTGACGTTCCATGGCAAGGTGGACAGCTTCCAGGCCGGCACGGGCACCGTGTTCAGCACGCTGCCCGCCGAAAACGCGACAGGCAACTACGTCAAGATCGTGCAGCGGCTGCCGGTCAAGATCGTATTCGACGATCAGCGGGCGAAGGATTATCCGCTGGCACCGGGCATGTCGGTCACGCCGCGCGTGCGGGTTCGCTAGACCATGATCGCGACCGGCGGGCGGCATTTCGACAGGCTATTCGGGGGCGCCGGCGGGACAGCAGAGACGCCGGGAACAACGACCACGCCGCGTCGGGCATGGGGCCAGCCAGAATGACGGAAAGGCCGATGACGGACGGGCCGATGACGGACAGGCCAATGACGGACGGGCCGATGACGGACAGGCTGGCGGCGAATCCGCTGCCCCGGTCCGCGGCGGGTAACCGCAACCCGTGGATGATCGCGGTCGTCGTGTCGATCGCGACGTTCATGGAGGTGCTGGACACCACCATCGCCAATGTGGCGCTGCGCCACATCGCCGGCAGCCTGGCCGCGGATCAGGACGAGTCGACCTGGATCCTGACCAGCTATCTGGTGTCCAACGCCATTGTCCTGCCGGTCAGCGGCTGGCTGGCCAACGTCCTCGGCCGCAAGCGCTTCTATATGATCTGTGTCGGGCTGTTCACCGCCAGTTCCCTGATGTGCGCGATGTCCACCTCGTTGGGCATGATGCTGGTGGCGCGGGTTCTGCAGGGGATTGGAGGCGGCGGCATGGCGCCGACCGAACAGTCGATGTTCGCCGACACATTTCCGCCCGAAAAGCGGGCGCAGGCGTTCGCCCTGTACGGCTTGACCGTGGTCAGCGCGCCGGCGATCGGCCCGGTGCTGGGCGGGTGGCTGACCGACAATCTGTCCTGGCACTGGGTGTTCCTGATCAACCTGCCGGTCGGGCTGCTCTCGCTGACCCTGGTCGGGCTGCTGGTGGTCGAGCCGGACGTGCTGCGCCGCGAGCGGCGGGAACGGCTGGCGAAGGGGCTGAACATCGACATCCTGGGCCTGATCCTCGTGGTCCTCGGCTTCGGCGCGTTGCAGATCGTGCTGGACCGGTTTGAACTGGACGACGGGTTCTCCTCGGGTTTTATTTCGACCCTCAGCATCATAAGCGGCGGCAGCCTGTTCGGGCTGTTCGTCTGGGAGCTGTTTCACCCGCAGCCCGTGGTGAATATCCGGCTGCTGGGCTATCGCAACTTCGGGATCTGCTGCGGCCTGATGTTCCTGGTCGGCTTCCTGCTGATCTCCACCACGCAACTCCTGCCGCAGCTTGCACAGACGCTGCTGGGTTACGATGCCACCACCTCGGGGCTGACCCTGGGCGTCGGCGGCATCGCCAGCCTGATGCTGATGCCGGTTGCGGGTCTGGTGACGGGGCGACTGATCCAGCCGAAATGGCTGATCATGATGGCGGTGCTGGGCACCGGCTGGTCGATGCTGGCGGCGTCTCACCTCGATCTTGACATCAGCTTCTGGACCATCTCCCGCTTACGCATCTCGCAGGTCGTGTGGCTGCCGTTCCTGTTCATCCCGATCACCGCCGTGTCCTATGTCGGCTTGCCGCCGAACCGCAGCAACGAGGCGTCCGCCCTGCTCAACCTGATGCGAAACCTGGGGGGCAGCGTCGGTGTGTCCTTCGTCACCAACATGCTGGAGGAACGCAGTCAGTTCCATCATGAACGGCTGGCGGAGCATATCACCGCGTACAATGGCTTCGGGTGGAACACGCCACTCGCCCCGGTCGATGCGATGGTAAAGGCACAGGCCGCGATCCTGAGCTACCTCGACATCTTCCAGTTACTGGGACTTCTGGCGCTGGTCGTCGCCCCGGTCATCATGCTGCTGCCGCGGGTGCCAAAGGGCACCGCACCCGGACACTAGTTTCCGTCGCGCGATGACATCGAATGTCCCCGGGTGCCGGATGTGCGATCATGCCTTGGCGCTCGTTCCTTATCCGTGTTCATAAGGTCTGCGCGCGGAATGCACCGCACGATCGTGCTCGAGGTTGCACCCACCCCATAGGCTTGCTGGATTACCCACATGATCGACAACAAAGCAAAACGAAGATTGGCCGTCGCCGCCAGCCTGGTGAGTGCGACGGTTTTGGCTGGCTGCACTGTCGGACCGGATTTCCAGCGGCCCGCCTGGACGTCTCCGGCCTCATGGTTCAGCGGCCCGAAGGAGGCCGTCAGGCGGCCACCGAGCATCCCGGTGGGCGAACCGGTCGATGCGGAGTGGTGGACGCTGTTCCATGATCCTGTCCTGACCGGGCTCGAGCGGCGCGTGGCTTCGGAAAACCTGGATGTCAGGGTTGCCTCGGTGCGGTTCAGCGAATCCCGCGCCCAGCTTGGAGTCGCGCGTGCGTCCCTGTTTCCGACGCTGAACGGCAACGCCTCCTACGTGCGCGAGCAGGCGAGCAACAGCGGCATCTTCGCGGTCATCCCCAGTGCCGCGGGGGCGACGGCGGCCAACGGAGCGGCGAGCAATTCGACGGGCGGTGTGCGGGGGCACGGGTTGCAGCCGTTCGATCTTTTTCAGGGTGGCTTCGACGCCTCCTGGGAGGTGGATCTGTGGGGCGGCGTGCGGCGGTCGGTCGAATCCGCGACCGCCTCCAGCGAGGCTGCGAATGAGGCGAAGCGGTCCGCGCTGCTGTCCAGCCTCGCCGAGGTCGCCCGCGATTACATCCAGCTTCGCGGTACGCAGACCCAGTTGCAGATCGCCCGCGACAACGTCCGCACCGCGCGCCAGAGCCTGAGCCTGACTCAGCAGCGGGCAGCCGGCGGTGTGACCACCGACCTGGATGTGGCGAACGCCTCGGCGCAGTTGCGCTCGACCCTGGCGCAGATCCCGACGTTGGAACAGCAGGAGGCGCAACTGATCAACGCGCTGAGCCTGCTGCTGGGCCAACCGCCGAATGCGCTGCGTGACGAACTTGCGACGACTGCTCCGATTCCGCCGGTCCCGCCGCGTGTTCCGGTGGGCGTGCCGTCCGAACTGGCGCGCCGGCGTCCCGACGTGCGTCAGGCCGAGGCCCAGCTTCACGCCGCGACCTCGGATATCGGCGTGGCGCAGGCAAACTTCTATCCGTCGCTCAATCTGACCGGCAGCTTCGGGCTGCAATCGCTTCAGTTCGGCCAGGTTTTTAATATTCAGGCCAAACAATATGCCGTCGGTCCCGGACTGACGATCCCGATCTTTCAGGGCGGCCAGTTGCGCTCGACGCTGCAACTGCGGGAGGCGCAGCAGCAGGAGGCGGCGGTCAACTTCCAGAAGACGGTTCTGCAAGCGTGGCACGATGTCGACAACGCTCTGACCGCCTACCAGGCGGAGCAGGCACGGCGCGACGAGCTTGTTCTGGCGGTGACGGACAACCAGCACGCACTGATATTGGCGCAGAGCCGCTACCAGCAAGGCGTGGCGGACTTCCTGACCGTACTGGATGCGGAACGCAGTCTGCTCGCAGCGCAACAGCAGTTGGCCGACAGCACCACCATCGTTTCGTCGAACCTTGTCGCCTTGTACAAAGCCCTTGGCGGCGGATGGGAGACGGATATGCCGGAGGAGAAGGCGGCGGCGAAGTAGCTTTGCACGACTGAGGCAACGCCTAATCCGGACGAGCCTGAACCAAAAGGTAAAAGTGACGTCCTCGGCGGTCCGGGCAAGTTTGGATGATCCGCCGATTCACATCCGCCCGATTATTCCCGCGATCGACGGATGCAAAACAAAAGAACCATCCCGGTTCAGGCCGCTACGGCCTGAGGGAGTTCATGGTTCGTTAACACTTATGGGGTAATATAAGACATTCGAGCCCGTCAAGCGTTGGCACGGCCGCCAAGTCAGGCTTCTTAAGGCGGATTAGCGGGATGCAGATGGATGAAGGGGATTCGAGTTTGTTGGATGCGGTGACCGAGCGGATCATCGGATGTGCTTTCAGGGTTGCCAATGCGCTTGGCCAGGGGTTCGTTGAAAAGGTCTATGAGAATGCGCTTGCCCACGAGATACGAAAATCCGGGCTCGGCGTCATCCAGCAGCGCGGAATCGTGGTCTTTTACGACGACGTGATCGTTGGCGAATATACCGCCGACCTCCTGGTCGAGGACCTGGTCATTGTCGAACTCAAGGTTGTTGGCGCGCTGAGCGACTCGCATCTCCCGCAGTGCCGGAACTACTTGCGGGCGACGGGCAAGTCCCTGTGCCTGCCGATCAACTTCGGCCGGCCAAAAGTCGAAATCCGCCGCATCACCGCCCAAGCCTGATCGCGAGCACCATTCCCCTCATCCCCGCTTATCCCCTTCATCCGCCTTGAAAAACAACTGTCGCTCCCAGCTACCGCGCCGCCGATCCCGAGCCGAACGAGCAAAAGGCAATAGTAACCCCCCGGCTGTGCGGGCAAATACGGATGATCCGCCGATTCAAATCCGCCCGACTATTCCCGCAATCAGCCGGGACAAAGCAAAAGAACCATTCCGGTTCAGTCCATTACGGCGCGCGGAGGGTGGCACAGCGGTTCGTTCAATCGCAACGGAGTTTTTGCAGAAAGCGTCAAGAGTTAGGCGATAAGTGACTAAGAATTGCCGCTTTATCGAGGACATTTCGAGACTTAGGCGCCGGTAAGTCGTGGGTGGCCGGACCGAGCCGGGCCGAGCTCGGCCATGACACGTGGGGCACATTGCGGCGTGCGACTTCAGCCCGCTTGTTTTCGGGCGACGGTGTAAGCGGCATAGACGCGGGGCAGCGGACGTTGCACCGAAAGTACGGGTATCCGACCACACCGGCTGCCCGTAGCGTCTTACCACACCGGCGGCCCGAAATCGGCATCCGCCATCACAGAAACGAATCACGCATTCCACGCCCGTTAACTGAAAATTAGGCTCTGCTGACGATAGTCCGAACCGCATGTTCGGGCGATCGACCTTACTTTCGGGCTTTGTGGCTATCTCGGTGATGGTGAGCCTCGCCGGCCGCGCGGTCGCCGAACTGATGACCGCGTTGTTCCCCGATGGGGTCCCCGGCTACGACGCCGATGAAGGCGTCACCGTGGAGACCCGCCTTCACCCCGAACAGATGCCGCTCGGGGTGCGCGAAGGCGCTTTTCAGTTCTTGCCGCAACTCGACGAGAGTTTCGGATACACCAGCAACGCGCTGCCCGGACCCTATCGGCGCGGAAGCTGGCAGGTGGTGACGGCGCCGGCGCTGGCCGTCAATTCCGACTGGTCGAGCGATGCGTTCGGCGCGACGGCCTCGGTCCGGGACACACGCTACGTTTCGCTGCCCAGCCAGGATCGCACTGATGGAACGGTGTCCGCGGGCGGCCGGATCGATATCGGCGACAGCAAGCTGACCCTTGCCGCGGCACATGTGGCGCAGCACGAGGACCGCGGCGCGCTTGATTCGATCGCCAGCGACCGTCCGATCGCATTCGATCTCGACGATGTTCGCGCGTCGTACGCGATGACGGACGGTGCCTGGAGTGTCAACGCCGGCGTCGAGGCCACGAACTGGACCTATGGCGACACGACCATCCTGGGCACCCCCGCGAGCGAGGCCTACCGGGACCGGGTCGTGCTGCAAAGCGGCGTGACGGTGCACTATGAATTCCTGCCGCTGCGCAGTGTCGTGGTCGTCGCCCGCGTCATCAACCAGGATTACACCCGGACACCGATCGGCCAGCAAAGCCTCAATTCGAACACGTATCAGCTGCTGGCGGGCCTCGATTACGACGACGATTCGGTTTGGCGCTGGCGCATGCTCGTCGGCGGTGAAATCCGCCAGTTCTCCAGTCCACAGTATCCCCAGCAGGAAACACTAATCGCCGAGGCCGGCGTGGCGTGGTCGCCCTCGCCGATGACCACCGTCAGCGCGACGGTCAGCCGCGACACCGAGGATGCGGCGCAGGAAGGCGTCTCCGGCCTGATCTACTCGACCGCTCGGCTGACCATCGACCATGAGTATCTGCGCGATCTGTTGTTCAAGGTCTCGGCCGGGTTCCAGCGGGCCGATTTTTTCCAGGGCGGCCATCAGACCGGAACAACCGCCGGGCTTGGCCTGGTCTGGGTGATGAACCGCAACGCGCGGCTGCTGGTCACCTACGACCAGACCGACCTGCACGGGTCCATCCTCCCGGCTGAGGCTGTGGTGGCCGGCTACAGCCGGGGTGTGGGCCTGGTGACGGTGCGGCTGGCGATATGAGCCAAACCGCCCACCCAACGTCGTCGTCCACCGCGGATCGGCTCTTGGACTTCGTACTCGAGGGATCCGCGCTCGAGGGATTTGTGCCTGAGGCACCCGTCCTCGAAAGATCCACGCTCGCCGGATCCGAACCCGTTGCGTTTACACAGGTCACGACCGAATTCCGGCCGGCGAAGGACATTTCGCCGGCTTTGCCGCCGGTTGACGCGACGGCCGTGGTCCCGCTGCTGGGCCTGGACTTCGCGGACCTGAGCCTCGCGCAGGCTGCGCAGTACCTGGCCGAACGTCCAGCCGATGCACCGTTCAGCTACGTCGTCACGCCGAACGCTGACCATCTGGTGCGCCTCAGTCGCGATCCCCGCCTGACCGCCATCTATCGGAACGCCGAGTTACGTATGCTCGATTCCCGTGTCGTTCGCGGCCTCGGCCGCCGGATGGGGCTTGCGGTGCCCCAGGTTGTGCCGGGCAGCGACCTCACCGCCTACCTGCTGGCAAAGCATCTGCGCCCCGGGGAACAGATTACGATCGTAGGTTTGTCGCCGATCTGGCTGCCGGCGCTCGTGGCGCGGTGTGGACTGGCCCCCCCCGCGCACTACAATCCGCCGCGGGGCTTCGTCGACGACTCGGCCGCGTTCGATGCGACGGTGTCGTTCGTCCAGGCCAATCCGGCGCGGTTCGTCTTTCTCGCGGTCGGTTCGCCCCAGCAGGAGTATCTCGCGGCTGCGATCGCCATCCGGGGCGGTGCCACCGGAACCGGGCTCTGTATCGGTGCGAGCCTGGAATTCATGGCGGGCGCTCGCAAGCGGGCGCCGGAGTTCATGAGCCAGGCTGGACTGGAATGGCTGTTCCGCCTCGGCAGCGAGCCGCGCCGGCTGTTCAGACGCTACCTGGTCGACAGCCCGGTGGTTATCGCTTTGCTGCTGAAACAGCGTCTGGCGAACGCCCGAGCCGGCCAAACGCCTCGTGGGTGAGGCGGTGAAGCAACGATCCGCGGTGGGCGCTGTCGTTGCGTGACAGGTAGAGTGTGCCGTCCGGCGGCATCGGCCGTGACCGTGCCCGCGGTCCCATCCGGCTGGCGGCGAGGATTGCCCGAACTGTCTGCACCGGCAGTCCGTTGCGTAAACCCTTGAGCAGATAGCCGGCAACGCGCGGCGCCAGGGCGGGCCAGCGGTGACCCAGCTTGCGTTCAATGTACAGACGGTTTCGTACGAAATAAAACCAGCGCGCGGCCGTCCACCCGACCCGCTGTTCGGAAGCGACCTTGTGACGGATGACGAGGTCGCCGCGGTAGCGGACGCGCCAGCCGAGCGCGATCGCCCGCAGGCAGAAGTCGAACTCCTCCCAGCAGAAGAACAGCCTGGCGTCATACCCGCCGGACTGTTCCCACGCGGCCCGCCGGATCGCGTGTCCGGCCCCGACATAGGTGACGGCGTCGAAGCTTTCTCCGGCACAGGGCAACAGACCGTCCGGATAGCCCCATGATGACAGGTCGTCCCGCCCGTCGGCGTAGGTGACGATGCGGCAACCGATTGCCGCCAGGCGCGGTTCGGCATCAAGGGCGGCGACCATCCGGGCGACGGTATCGGATGCCGCGAACTCGGCGTCATTGTCGAGCGCCACGATCGCTCGGCCATGCCCGAGCCCGGAGATCAGGTTGCGGCCGCCCGCCACGCCGAGATTCCGGTCCACCGCCAGCAGGGTGACGTTGCAGCTTTCACGCGCCGCGTCCGCCAGCCGCGCCAGCGCTTCGGGACGAGACCCCTGATCGAGAACGAAAACATGGATCGAGGCATCGGTTTGGCTGCAGGCCGATCGGATCGCGGCGATCGTTTCGGTCGCTCGCTCCAGCGCCAGGATGATGATGTCAGCATCATAGTGCTGGTCGAGCGGGACGGCAGCGCCGGCGACGAGACAAGGGGTCATTCCGGGGTTTCCAGCGCCGGGATCGCCAGGTACGCCAAACGCTTGTTCTCCTTCCGGCCGCGCGACACCGCATCAAGGATCAATCCACAGCACATCGACAAGGAAGCCAGCAGCACCAGCCCGGTTGCCAGCACGGCAGTGGGCAGTCGCGGCACCAGGCCGGTGTGAAGGAACTCGATCACCACGGGCACACCCATGCTGACCCCGAGGGTCAGTTGAACCAGTGCGGCGGCAGAAAACATTTGCAACGGCCGTTCATGCTGGATAAGCGTCACGATCGCCCGCAGGATCCGCATGCCGTCGACGAACGTGTTCAGCTTTGAACGGGTCCCCACGGCACGGTTCCGGTAATTCGCCCGCACCTCCCGCACGGGCATATGCAGCGCCAGGGCATGAACGGTGAATTCTGTTTCCGTTTCGAATCCTTCAGACAGTGCCGGAAACGATTTGACGAAACGGCGGCTGAACACGCGATAGCCGGACAGCAGATCGCTTATGCCGGCGCCGAACGCCCAGACGACCATCGCGGTCAGCAGCACGTTGCCTAGCTGATGGCCCCGGCGGTATGCCTCGCGCCCGGCGCCATGGCGGGCGGCGCTCACCATGTCAAGCTGCTGCGAGACCAGCATGGCGAGCATGCCCGGGGCGGCTTCGGCATCATAGGTGTCGTCGCCATCGACAAGGATGTAAACATCGGCGTCGATGTCGGCAAACATGCGGCGGACGACATGGCCTTTGCCCTGCAGCCGTTCGTGCCGGACGACCGCACCGGCCGCGCGCGCCTCCAGCATGGTGTGGTCAGTCGAGTTGTTGTCGTAGACGTAAACGACCGCCTCCGGCAGGGCGTGCTGGAAGTCCGACACGACCTTGCCGATGGCAGTCTCCTCGTTTCGGCAGGGGATCAGCACGGCGATACGGGGCTGGCTCGCGGAAAGGCCAAACTGTTCCGCTATTGTCGCGTCGGATTGCCAGCGCCGTTCCGGAGCAGCGACCGGTGGCTCGTCCAGGATCAGGGACATCGCGATCCCCTCCATCTTAATACGCGTTCGGCATGTGCAGGACCGCAACAATGGTATGCCGGAGGATCATGAGGTCCCGGCGCGGCGTCCAGGTGGCGATATATTCAAGATCGCTGTCGATACGGCGGAGCAGCTTCTCCTCGGTGTCGGTCTCGCCGCGCCAGCCGCGGATCTGCGCCAGCCCGGTCATGCCCGGCTTGACGCAATGGCGGGCGGCATAGACTTCGGTGACCGCCTCGAACGGTCGCCCCGCGGCGCAGGTGCCGGGGGCGTGGGGGCGCGGCCCGACCAGCGACATCGATCCCGCCAGCACGTTCAGGAACTGCGGCAGTTCGTCGAGCGAGGTGTGGCGAAGCACCGCGCCGACGCGGGTGACGCGCGGGTCGTGGCGTGTCGCTTGATGGAACGAACCGCTCTCCGTCATGCCGTGGTGCATGGTGCGGAACTTCAGCATCACGAACCGGCGGCCGTTCAGTCCGATGCGCTCCTGGCGGAACAGGGCCGGCCCCTTGCTGGTCAGACGGATCGCGGCGGCGATCAGCAGCATCGGGATGCCCATGATCGCGACGCCCAGCAGCCCCAGGCCGATGTCCATGGTTCGCTTGATGATGGCGCCGCGCGGCTCGACCGCACCCGTAAAGCCCGAGCGGCCAAACGATATCGGGATCAGCGGGAGGGTGCCGCTGCCGTAGGCGGATCTCGCATAAGCGTGAGGCGGAAAAGCGGACATGCTCTGCTGCGTCTCTGGGTTTAGGTGAGCAACACCATCGGCGGCAAAGTCTTAGGGGCGCGTTAACGCGGCACGCGGCTGTAATGGCGCTCGTTTTTTTCCTCGCAACCCGCCGCAATCATCGGAACACACAACGAACATGTGGCCCGTGTCAGAGTGCGGACGGAGAGCAGGACTCAGCGCATGAAAATCAATCGAACTTGAAAAAGAATGCCGCCTGTCATCATTGGCGTTTGATGCCGGCGCGGGAGGGCATTCTTTTTCAAACTCTCAGCGCATGAAAACCAATCGAACCTGAAAAAGAATGCCGTCTGTTATCATTGGCGTTTGATGCCGGCGCGGGAGGGCATTCTTTTTCAAACTCTCAGCGGAACACGAGCCGCCGGGACAGACTGAAATTCACGAACATCCCGGCAACCGAGCCGGCGGCGGTGGCGATGACCGGCTGGTCCGCGGCGGCAGCGACGAACGTGACCAGCAGCATGTAGGTCCCGCGGTTCAGCACGAAGCCGGCCAGGTTGGTGATCATGAATTTGCCCCATTGCCGGTGGGCCGGTCCCGACCCTTGGCCGCGGAAGGTCCAGAGCCTGTTGAGCACCCAGTTCCCCGTGGCGGCAAAAACATAGGCCACCAGTCCGGCGCCGTAGAGCCCGAACGCGCGGCGCAACCCATAGACGGTCGCCGTATCGGTCACCAGGCCGATCAGGCCGACAACGGCGAACCGGGTGAACTGCACGACGATAAGCAGCCGATCCGGCGTGGCCGAACGCCGGAGTCGTGCCGGCAGCAGGCGGTAGAGGGTCGTCTGCATGCTCGGTCTCATCCGGCTGTTCGAATACTGCGTAACGCGGGCCGGTGTGCTTGCGCAAGAATGTCGTTTCACGCCGTCTTTTATGAAGGCGCTCGGAATGCTTGACAGGGACGAACTCGTTGGCTCCCTGGGGGCTCCCCGGGGGCTTCCCAGGGGGCTCCCTGGGCGAGGAAAGGGGATTTTCCTATGATCGTAGGCACTGCCGGTCACGTGGATCACGGCAAGACGGCGCTGGTCAAGGCGCTGACCGGCGTCGATGCCGATCGTCTGGCGGAGGAGAAACGGCGCGGCATCACCATCGATCTGGGCTACGCCTATACCGGCGATCTCGGGTTCGTCGATGTGCCTGGTCATGAGCGGTTCGTGCATACCATGCTTGCGGGTGCCAGCGGCATCGACACCGCGCTGCTGGTGGTGGCCCTGACGGAGGGCACCCGGGCGCAGACCCGCGAGCACCTTCATATCTTGTCGCTGCTGGGAATTGATCAGGGCGTGGTGGCGCTGACCAAGGCCGATCTGGCCGCTGATCAGATTCCGGCCGTGACCGCCGCATTGCGGTCGCTGTTGGCGACAACGCCTCTGTCAGGCGCGGCGATGATCGCGGTCTCGGTGGTGACGGGGCAGGGGATCGAGGCCCTGCGCAATGAACTGCTGTCGTCGGCTGGGCGTGCGCGCGACCTCGCCGGGTATCCGCGCCTGGCCGTGGACCGGGCGTTTACCCTGCCGGGCACCGGGCTGGTCGTAACCGGTACGCTGGTGTCGGGGCGCATCGCGGTCGAGGATCGGCTGGTGCTTTCGCCCCGCGGGCTGGAATTGCGGGTGCGCGGTCTGCACGCGCACAACAAACCGGCGGCCGAGGCAGTGGCGGGACAACGTGTGGCACTGAACATCACCGGACCGAAGCTGTCGAAGGATGCCGTGACACGCGGCGACTGGGTGCTGCATCCGGATATCCATGCGCCGACGGCCGGTCTCGACGCGCGGATTGGGCTGCTTCCGGACGCGCGGGCGATGCGGCAGGATACGCAGGTGCATCTGCATCTGGGTGCCGCGCATGTCATGGCGCGGGTTTCGTTGCTGGACCGCGAGCGGCTGGAACCGGGGGAGACGGGGCTGATGCGGTTGACGTTGCAGCAGCCGGTCGGGGCACTGGCGCGGGACCGGATCGTGCTGCGCGATACCGGGGCAACCAGCACGATCGGGGGCGGGGAGGTGGTCGATCCGTTTCCGCCCCACCGCGGGCGGCGGACGTCCGCTCGTCTGGCGCAGCTTCGGGCACTCGATGCGCCTGAAGCGATTAGCGCTTTGCGCGGGTTGCTCGCGGTCACGCCCGGCTGGACGGACGCTGCGGTGTTCATGCGCGCCCGGAATGTGCGGGAGGCGGATCGGGCAGGGGTGATCGCGTCGGCGCCGGCCGTGGCGGCTGGGGGGCTGGTCCTGTCACCGGCTGTTCTGGATGGCGTGCGTGAAGCGATCCTGAGCACGCTGGCGGCGCATCACCGCGCGTCGCCTGAACTGCCAGGGCTGCAGCCCGAACGGCTGCGGTTGTCGGTGGCCGGGCGGCCGCCGGTGGCTGGATTCGCCGGAATCCTGGAGGCGATGCTGCGCGAGGCGGTCATCGCTCAGAACGGGCCGTGGTTCCGCTTGCCCGGCCACCGGATTGCATTGTCTTCGCAGGACGAGAAGCTGTGGCATGCGGCTCGGCCATTGATCGCAGCGGAGCGGTTCCGGCCGCCCCGGGTGCGGGAACTGGCGCGTGGGCTGGCGGTGGCGGAGACCGCAATGCGGAGTACTTTGAAACGGCTGACGCGGATGGGGCAGGTGGTGGAGATCGCACCGGACCATTTCTTTCTGCGTGAGACGGTGGCGGAGATGGTTGCGATCGCGGCAGAGACGGTGGACGCCGACGGCTTGCTGACGGCGGCGGCGTTTCGCGACCGACTGAATAACGGACGGAAAGTGGCGATCCAGATTCTGGAGTTCCTCGACAAGGCGGGCGTTACGGTCCGCACAGGCGACGTGCGCCGCGTGCGGTCTGACCGGCTGGGATTATTTGGGCGGGCTGATGGATCGGGTCTGCGGGGCTGATGACCTGACCGGATCGATTTTGGTGGGAGCGTGATGCCAACCGGCGAAACTCCGGCGGCGCTGTTCCCGTCATGCCGATGCAGGTGGGCAGACACCCCTTGTCGGCAACCAATCAACGGCGGTTTGGCGGCCGTGACGAACACGATACCCGCCCACGACCGCAAGAGGGTATCGGTCCTGTCACCATCGTAATCGTTTATGTTGGATCGTTGCTTTCATCGAGTTCAACGACATGCGTCAGCAGATACGAAGGTATCGTCGGAGCAAACGGGCTGCTGCCCTTCAGCAGCGTCCAGCCAAGACCAAGAAGCACCGCCACGACCGGGATGGCCGCAATGGTAAAGGTTCCGTCCGGATAATCGAATGCCATCAGAACCAGAACGCTCAGCAGGAACGCCAGCGTCAGCCACGACGTGAACGGCGCTGCGGGCATGCGGAAATCGACCCGCGCAACCTCGCCGCGGTCCTGCTCGTTTCGCAGCATCATCTGGCAGATCACGATGAAGCCCCAGGTGCTGATAATACCGAGCGATGCAATATTCAGCACAATTTCAAATACCTGACTCGGCACCAGATAATTCAACACGACGCCACACAGATACACCGCCAGCGTCACCACAATGCCGCCGTAAGGCACCTTCGCTGCGTTCATCCGCGAGACGAACGGCGGCGCGGACCCGCCCATGGCCAGCGAACGCAACACCCGGCCAGTGGAATACAGCCCCGAATTCAGGCTCGACAGGGCCGCTGTGAGCACGACGACGTTCATTGCCGTGCCGATGCCGGGCACGCCGAGGGCGCCGAAGAAAGTAACGAACGGAGAGGTGCCGGCCTTGTAGGCAGTCCATGGCATCAGCAGCACCAGCAGCAGGACGGAGCCGACATAAAACAGCGCGATGCGCCACATGACACTGTTGATCGCACGCGGCAGGACTTTGCGGGCATCCTGCGCTTCGCCGGCCGCCGTCCCGATCAGTTCGATGCCGGCATACGCGAACACCACGCCTTGAATGATGATCACCGCCGGCAGCAATCCGTGCGGAAACATCCCGCCGTTTTCCGAGACGAGATGGAGCCCGGGCGTCTGTCCGGCGACGGCATGACCCAGCACCAGGATGGCGGTTCCCACGACCAGGAACAGCACGAGCGCGCCGACCTTGATGAGCGAGAACCAGAATTCCATCTCCCCGAACCATTTGACGGCGACCATATTCATGCTGCCGACGAAGACGAGCGCTGCCAGCGCGAACACCCACTGCGGCACATCAGCGAACGTGCCCCAGTAGTGCATGTAAAGCGCCACCGCGGTGATATCGACGATTCCGGTCATCGCCCAGTTGAGATAGTATAACCAGCCGGCAACGAACGATCCCCGCTCGCCCAGGAATTCCCGGGCGTAGGAGACGAAACTGCCGGATGTCGGAGGTACACGACGGCCAGCGCGGGTCCGGCAAGCTGCAGCCGAGCGCCCGCGCCAAGGAAGAGGCCGGTGCCGATCGCCCCGCCGATGGCGATCATCTGAATCTGTCTGGGCTTGAGCGATTGCTCGTAGCCCTCCTCGTGCGATTCAAGCCAGTTACGTTTGTCGGTTGCGGCGGCGGAGGCTTTATGCGGCGGAATATCGACGACGTTCATTCGGAACCCTTTTCTGTCTTGAGTGGATGTTGGAGGGCGATGCGCAGGTCGATCAGCGGATCGCTGGGGACCTGCCTGGTCAGTCCCGCCTCGACATTGTCGATGTGCGAGACCATCTGCTGAGCGGCGCGCTGGTTTTTGCCGTCAGCGAGAAGATTGGTGATCTGCTCGTGCTCGTCGCAGGCCACCGTTGCATCCTGAGCGCTCTGGGACAGTGCCGCGATCAGGATGGTGCGGGCCGTCAGATCCCTCAGGATATCGGCCAGAATACGATTGTGCAGACATTCGACCATACAAACGTGGAAATCCGCGAGCAGGTAGCTGCGCGCGGCGATGTCGTTGGCCGCGATGGCGTCCCGCTCCCGCGCGATGTGGTCCCGCAGCGTGGCGATGCTTTCCGCGGAGAATGCACTTGCTGTACGCAGAATGCCTGTTTCGATGGCGCGGCGTGCCTGGAAGGATGCAATCACATCGTCCAGCGAAGGCTCGACCACAAACCAACCGCGGCGAGGGGAGACCTGAACGAGGCCTCGCATCTCAAGCCGGATCAGCGCTTCGCGGACGACGGTGCGCGAAACATCGAAAACGCTTGCAACGGCTTGTTCGCCAAGGCGAGCGCCGGGTCGCAACCGGCCGGCGAGGATGGCATCCACGATTGACCGGTCGATTATCGCCGAGCGTTGGTCCATCACCCTTGCTCATCAGTTTTGTATACAAGACTGATAAGCAGGCCCCGTGCCAAGGCCGTATGGAGACCCTGTCATGCAATTTGATCGGCCGCGAAAATCCGCAAGGGGCCGATGGGAGACAAATATCTCCCTCACCGCCCGGGGCCGTCCTACCGCTCCACGGCGGCCCCCAGTGCCGAACGCATGCCGTGGTAACGGCTTTGACCAACTACGTTCGGGGCTGACGGGCCCTTCCCAGACCGTTGCCGGCCCGGCTGCGGCGAGTAGCAAATCCGCGGACGATCCGCGGGGAGCGGCGGCGGGCTCGCGCCAGCGGGGCTTCGGACAGTTTGTGACCCGCGCAGGTCAAACGGGACCGCTTTGGTGCGCCATGCGACCCGCAGGTGCGGGCCGCGTGCTCTCAGGCGGCCGTGACCGCGAC
>JBEKLE010000094.1:0-17283 GCA_050010355.1 Rhodopila sp.
TGGGAGTCCTTCACCCAGGCTGTCCAGGTACTCGCAGATCAACTGGCTGCCGAACAGAGAAACCCCGTCGTCGGTGATCAGGCAGGGTACTTTCGAAAGCGGATTGTCCGCCACGAGGTCGGCGGGCGATGCGTGCGGATTGGTCGTATGCTTCTCGATCCGGCCATCCAGGCCGCGAACGATCGCGCACGCCATGACTTTCCTGACGTAGGGGCTGGTCGGTGAATAATACAGCTTCACAGGCGGTCCCCTTAGAATTTGTCTTTCCTGGCGCGCAGCGTCGCGAAGGTTGCCACATCCGGTGCGGTGAGGAATGGATTGGCCTTCAGTTCGTCCGCCAGGACGGATGGCACGCTCGGTTGCCCGGCGGCGCGCAGTTGCTCCACCTTGCCGACGAATTCATGCAGCGCCGCGTTGTTCGGATCGACGGCGAGGGCAAACCTGGCATTGCTCTCGGTGTATTCATGACCGCAGCAAACAAGCGTATCGCCGGGCAAGGCCGCCAGCTTGCGCAGGCTGGCGAACATCTCCTGTGGCGTGCCTTCGATCAGGCGGCCGCAACCGAGGCTGAACAGCGTATCGCCGGACAGCAGAACATCCCCGTCGGGGAAGAAAAAGTTGATCTGCCCGCGGGTATGGCCCGGCGTGTCGATCACCTGTGCGGTCGCGTCCCCGAGCCGAACGGTATCGCCGTCCTTAACCGCCTCATCCAGCTTTGGCAGCCGGTGCATGTCCGCGGCGGCGCCGACAACGGGGCACTTGAACCGTGCGCGGACCTCATCAACGCCGGCGATGTGATCGGCGTGATGATGGGTCAGCAGGATCACGTCCAACCGTCCGCCCGCTTTTTCAATGGCTTCGATCACCGGTTCGGCGTCAGCCGGATCGACGATTGCGGTGGCACCCGTACCGCTGTCGCGCAGCAGCCAGGCGTAATTGTCCTTCAGGATCGGGACCGGAGATGCTGTGACTGTCATGACGTAAACTCTAGCACTCGTTCATTCGATCGGAAACCGCCGGCGTGTTATAGATTGGACATGACAGCGGATGCACATCTTGCGGCAGAATTCTATGGCTCCGCATGCGGGGCCGTCACCGCACGTGTGGTGCGCGAACGGCTGCTGGCGATGTGGCCGTCCGCGCCGGGGGACTCGGTGCTCGGTATCGGCTACACAATGCCGTATTTGCGTCTCTGGCGCGACCAGGCGGCGCGATGCATTGCTCTGACGCCCGCCCAGATGGGCGCCGCACGCTGGCCACCGGGCTTCCCCAATCTGTCCTGCGCCGCAGAGGAAGACTGCCTGCCGTTTGCCGATCTGACGTTCGACCGGATCCTGCTGGTGCATGGGCTGGAGATGGCGGAAAACGCCCGCCGCCTGCTGCGCGAGGCTTGGCGCATACTGAAAGACGACGGGCGTTTGCTGATCGTCGTTCCGAACCGCACCGGCATGTGGGCTTATCGCGAGAGCACACCGTTCGGCCACGGCCTGCCCTACTCCACGGGACAGCTTGGCCGGCTTCTCGCCGGCGGCCTGTTTCGGGTCGAGCGCCGGGACGCCGCCCTCTGGATGCCGCCATCACGAATGCGTGTCATTCTGCGGAGCAGTCCGCTGATCGAGCGCGCGGGCCGGAAGATGGTGCCCGGGCTGGCGGGGGTTACGCTGACAGAGGCGGTGAAGGACGTTTACGCGGCGATGCCGGTCCAGGCGGTGCCGCGCCGGCGGCTGGTTCTGGCCGACGCCGCATAGGTTTCCAGCGGTTGTGGCGCGACTGCCGGCAAGGCGTCGCGGCAGGGTGGACGGCGCCGAGAGGGCTAATGACGAGCCGGGCCATGACCATGGAGACGGCACCTACTTGAAGCGGCCATTCCTGGGTCTCGTATAATCCTGCCTGATTGCACGCTTTATGGGCTTCGACGATCCGCCCAGCCTGGCAACTCGACAGCCTGGCTGGCCTGCGCGATCACGCGCTACCGCGGCCGGATCAGCACGTAGTGCATGGTGAAATCGAAATCGATCGGTTCCTTGATCCCGTAGGGCAGAGGAGGGATTTGCTGGTCCCGGAACAACGCCAGCAAAGCGAGATCCAGCCACATCGAACCAGACTTCCCGATCAACTCCACCGTCTTCACCCGCCCGTTCGGCTCGGCGACGACATGAACCTTCGCATCGCCTTCCTCCCCATCCCGGCGCGCCTGCTCGGGATAATAGGCGTGTTCGGAGACCCACCGGCTCAACGCGTTGCGCCAGTCCGCGCCCTCTACCTCCTCGTCCCGGTCCGAAAGCGGCGTGGCATCGGCAGCACCTTTCGACGCAGGACCCAGCGACATGTCGATCGTTCCGGGGATATGCAGCGGGGGGCGCGGTCGCTCGGGCGACGTCGGTTCAAGGTGCGGCGTGCCGAAGCTGAAATTCGTCGGCGCCGGGAATTCCGGCGGCTTCGGCGGCGCAGCCGGGCGGACGACGGCCGGCCTGGATGGCAGTGGCGGTTTGATCGGGGGAGGCAGTGGCGGGAGGGGCGTTTGCTCCGCCGGCGGCGCTGACGGCGGTGGAATCACCACCGGAGGAGCAAGCGGTTCGGGGGGCGCCGGGGTTGGAGGCATGGGCGCCGGAGGGGGGGGCGTCGGAGGCGTGGGCGCCGGAGGGGGTGGGGCCGGTGGCGCTGGCGGCGCGGGCGCGGGCGGTGGCTGTTCGGGTGCCGGAGGCAACGGCGGCGTGGGGAGCGGAACTTCCTCCCCCGGAGGGGCCGATGGAGTCGCCTGCAAACCCGGATTGGGCAGCGTCGGGCCCTGTTTGCGGCCGCTTTCGAACAGCATCGTCACGGGCGATGGGGGAGGCAGCAGTTCCGGCCCTCGTTCGCGCCGGATCGTGAGGAGCAACAGGACACCGACCACAACGTGGATCAGCAGCGAAATCAGCGCGGCGCGCCTGATCCGGCGGGACCGGCGGCGAGGTGGCCGGCTCGCCAGCGCGTCCATCCGCCGCAGGCCCCTCAGCGGCATCGCCAGGGTCCTATCGGTGCCGCAGCAGGAACACGCCCTGCTCCCCGAACAGGTTGGCCAGCCAGGAGGCGCGGCGCCACGGCCCGCGTCGGCCGGCGTCGTCGGCGGCGAGCCACTGCTCCACGACGTAGCCCTCCTCCTCGCACAGGATGAAGAAATCGCGGATCGTGCAGGGATGAATATTTGGCGTTTCGTGCCAGGGCCGATCCCAGGTCGCGGTCATCGGCATGCGGCCGCTGGACAGCAACTGCCAGCGCACCAGCCAGTGGCCGAAATTCGGGAAGCTGACGACGGCACGCGTGCCGATCCGCAGCATCTGGCGCAGCACCGCCCGTGGGCGTTCCACCGCCTGCAAGGCGCGGGACAGAACGACGTAGTCGAAGGCGTCGTCCGGATAATAGGTAAGATCGATATCGGCGTCACCCTGCATCACCGGCAGGCCATACGCGACCGCCCGCGTGACCTCCGCCATATCGATCTCGATGCCGCGTGCGTCGCAGCCCTTGGTTTGAAACAGATGGTCGATCAGCGTCCCGTCGCCGCAGCCGATGTCGAGCACACGCGACCCAGGCGCGATCATTCCCGCTATCAGGGCCAGATCGACCCGCAGATTCTTCGCCAGGAAGCGAACTGGATCGAGCGTGCTCATCCGCCGGCGTCCAACCCCGCATGAATCGCGCAGCCGCGGAGGAATCCGGCCAGGGTGCGGTGGAAATCCGGTTCCTCCAGCAGGAACGCGTCGTGACCCTTGTCGGTCGGAAATTCCACGAACGACACGTTGGCCCCTGCCCGGTTCAGAGCCCGCGCGATCGATCGGCTCTCGGTTGTCGGAAACAGCCAGTCCGAGGTGAATGAGGCCAGCAGGAAGCGCGTGCGCGTGCCCTTGAAGGCCGTCGCGAGATCACCGCCGCAGTCGGCTCCCAGGTCGAAATAATCCATCGCGCGCGTGATGGTCAGGTAGCTGTTGGCGTCGAACCGCTGCACGAAGGCGCTGCCCTGATGGCGCAGATAGCTCTCGACCTCGAACATTTCGCCGAACAGGCTGATTGCCTCGGTGCTGTCCTTCGGCGCGTTCTGCAGGCGGCGGCCGAATTTGCGGGTCAGCGCTTGCTCGGACAGGTAGGTGATATGGGCGCACATCCTGGCGACGGCGAGCCCGCGGGCGGGAGTGCGGCCGGTGCGCCAGTACTGGCCGTTCTGCCAGTCTGGATCGGCGAAGATCGCCTGGCGCCCGACCTCGTGAAACGCGATGTTCTGCGCCGAGTGATACGACGCGGTGGCGATTGGCAACGCCGCGAAGACCGCTTCGGGATACAGCGCGGCCCATTGCAGCACCTGCATGCCGCCCATCGACCCGCCGAGGGCAGCGAACAGCCGTTCGATCCCAAGGTGTTCGATCAGCCGCTTCTGCGCCCGCACCATGTCGCGGATCGTAACGGGGGGGAAGTCGGTGCCCCACGGTTCATCGATCAAGGTTCCGTCCGGCAGTTCCCGGTTGCTCAGCGGTCCGGTGCTGCCCATGCAGCCGCCGAGAACGTTGGGGCAGATGACGAAAAAGCGATTTGTATCAACCGGCCGCCCCGGACCGACAACCGCATCCCACCAGCCGGGCTTTCCCGTGATCGGATGATCCTCTGCCGCGTACTGGTCCCCGGTCAGCGCATGACAGACCAGAACCGCGTTCGAACGCTGCGGGTTCAGCGTGCCATAAGTGCGATAGGCAACCGTATGACGCCGCAAGGTTGTGCCGCACTCCAGCATCAGCCCGTCATCGAAGGTGACACGGGTGTGGCTGACGGCGGTGGCCGGGCCGGTGCGGATGGTGGGCTGATCCATGGCGGCGATTGCATAGGACCTGCTGACGCCGCTCGCAACGGGTACCGAAGCCCATTGGTGCCCCCAAGGGTGCCCGGCCGGGCCGAATGGGTTTGCAGACTGGTGCGCATCCGCTAAGTCTGCCACCGTTCTCACGGCGAAAATGATGTCCAGTCCTGTTGCAACCGATCATGACGCGTCCGCCGATACCGGCGGCGAGACGCTTGCCTCCCAGGAAGGCTGGCGAACCGGCGGTCTGCCCGCCCTGCGGGCCGAGCTCGACAGGATCGACAACGCGATCCACGACTTGCTGATGCAGCGCGCCGAGATCGTCGAACACGTGGCGCGGTCGGGCAAGCCCACGGCATTTCGGCCAGGCCGGGAAGCCTCGATCATCCGGCGGCTGCTGGCCCGTCATCGCGGGGCGCTGCCGGCGGTCTCGGTGGTCCGCGTCTGGCGCGAACTGCTGGCGGGCACAACGACAATGCAGGGCGGGTTTTCGGTGGCTGTATGCGATGGCGATCAGGGTGCCGCCCTGACGCAGCTCGCGCGTGAACATTTTGGCGCGCTGACGCCGCTGCGCGCCTACGGGAGCGCCAGCGGGGCACTGGCGGATGTCAGCCAGGGCGCCGCGTCGGTCGCGGTGCTGCCGTATCCGTCGGAGAGCGATCAGTGGTGGGTGGCGCTGCTGCATCACGAACCGCGGCTGCATGTTATCGCCCGCCTGCCGTTCTGGAAGCCGCGCCCGGATGGAGCGCCCACCGCGCAGGCGCTGGTTGTCGCAGCCACACCGGCGGATGCCAGCGAGGACGATCAGTCCCTGCTCGGTCTGGAGTGCGACAGTGACGTCAGCCGGGCGAGGCTGTCGGGCGAACTGGCGGAGGCGGGCCTCAAACCGCAGACCATGGTCGTGGTACGGCAGCAAGGCTCGCCGGCCGCCGACGTTCTTGTCGATATCAGGGGCATCCTTTTGGATGATGATCCACGCCTCAGTCACCTGGGTGCCGTCCTGCGGCGCCCCATCGTGCTCGGCAGCTATGCAGTTCCCATCGGGGGAGGCGCGCGATGACCGGACCGTCGCCCCGTCCGGAAATCCTGACGATCAACCCGTACGTCGCCGGTGAGGCGGAGATCGCGGGCACCAACCGGACGGTGAAGCTGTCATCGAACGAGGGTGCGTTCGGGGTGCCACCATCGGCACAGGCGGCGATCGCGCGGGCGGCGGCCGCATCCTACCGCTACCCCGACGGCGGGGCCGACCGGCTGCGCGCGGCGATCGGCAAGCGCTGGGGTCTGAACCCGGAGCGGATCGTCTGCGGCGCGGGATCGGACGATCTGCTGTATCAGTTGTGCCTGTCCTATGGCGGTCCCGGGCGCGACATCATCATGTCGGCGCATGGGTTCTCGATCTACTATATCGCCGGTGTCTATGCCGGCAGCCGGGTCATCAAAGTGCCGGAACGGGATCTGACCGCTGATCTCGACGCGATGCTGGCGGCGGTGTCGCTCTCCACGCGGCTGATCTTCCTGGCCAATCCGAACAACCCGACCGGATCAATGGTATCGGCGGAGGCGGTCGCCCGTTTCCGCGCGGCGCTGCCGCCCGAGGTGCTGCTGGTGCTCGATTCAGCCTATGCCGAATACGTCACCGATCCGGCCTACGACACCGGTGTAGAGCTGGTGGACGCGACCGACAACACGGTGATGACGCGCACGTTTTCGAAAATCTACGGCCTCGGCGGCATGCGGATCGGCTGGTGCTATGCCCCGCCCGCCGTCGTCGACGTGCTGAACCGCGTGCGGAGCCCGTTCAACGTCTCCGTCGCTGCCGAGGCCGCGGCCGTCGCTGCCTTGACCGAACCGGGCTGGGTGGAGACAGGCCACGCACACAACGCCGCGTATCGCCCGAAGCTGGCGGCCGGCATCGAAGCGGCCGGTCTGAAGGTCTGGCCCAGCGAGGGCAATTTTGTCCTGGTCGATCTCGGGACGGCGGCGGCGGCCGATGCCGCCGATGCGTTCCTGCGGCAAAGCGGTATCATCGTCCGCAAGGTCGGCGGCTACGGACTGCCCCATTGCCTGCGTGTGACCGTCGGGACAGCCGAGGAAGTCGGGCTGGTGGTCGATGCATTCGCGGAATTCATGCGACAGTCTCGTGGCTGATCCGGTTTTCAAGCGGCTCGCGCTGCTGGGCGTTGGGCTGATCGGATCGTCGGTCGCGCGCATTGCCCGCCAGCGCGGCGACATCGCGGCGGAAATCGTGGTCAATGCGCGCACCCAGAGGTCGCTCGACCGGGTGATGGAGCTTGGGATCGCCGACCGGGTGGAGCTGGACCCCGCGAAGGCGGTGGCGGGAGCGGACTGCGTCATGCTGTGCGCGCCGGTCGGTGCGTTCGCCGATCTGGCCGAGCGTATTGCGCCGCATCTGGCGCCGGGGGCGGTGCTGACCGATGTGGGATCGACCAAGCAGTCGGTGATCCGCGATGTCGGCCCGCTGGTGCCGGCCGGGGTGCATTTCGTGCCGGCGCATCCGATCGCCGGGACAGAACATTCGGGGCCGGATTCAGGGTTCGTCGAACTCTTCGAGGGACGGTGGACCCTGCTGACCCCAGTTCCCGGCACGGATGAAGAGGCGATCGTGAAGATCGAGACGCTGTGG
Organism: Rhodopila sp.; assembly: GCA_050010355.1. Taxonomy (GTDB): domain Bacteria; phylum Pseudomonadota; class Alphaproteobacteria; order Acetobacterales; family Acetobacteraceae; genus Rhodopila. The sequence goes on from JBEKLE010000094.1 coordinate 7,473, forward strand.
CAGCGTTGCGGCGCGCAGACCGAACGGATGGAGCCGAGTCATCATGACCGGGCTCTGGCGATTGTTTCGCATCTGCCGCATTTGATCGCGTTTACGATTTGCGGCACGGCGGATGATCTGGCGGATGAGAGCCGGCAGGAGGTAGTCAACTTTGCCGCCTCCGGATTCCGCGACTTTACCCGTATCGCGGCGTCCGATCCGGTGATGTGGCGGGACATTTTCCTCAATAACCGGGAGGCGCTGCTGGAGATGCTGCAGCGGTTCATGGAGGATGCGCAGGCTATGGCCCGCGCGGTCCGCTGGGGGGATGCGGCGTATATCGAGGACAAGGTGGAGCGGGGGCGGAAGATCCGCCGCAGTCTGATCGAGCGGAAGCAGGCTTAGTTTACCAAGTTTGTGGTCGAGCAGCGCAAGCTCTCCCAGAGGCCACGATGCCGAGCACGATAAGCTGTGACGCGACCGTCACCTTGCTGCATGGCTGATCGTGTCGTCGCTGCTCTGCGGCGTTGTCGCCGCGGCTATCGGGCAGATCATCCAACACTTCTTGAAATGGCCGGGCGAGACCCCCGACAGCTTCCGCGCCTGCCTGCAATCCATCGGCTGGACCCAACGCGGTCTGGCCCATCGCCCCGGAATTCACGAAACCTGGGGGCGGCGTTCGGCCGGCGGCCAATACCAAATTCCGCCGCATATCGCCGCGTGGCTGGAGAGGCTGCCGGCTGACGTTAACCCAGACCTGTACAGGCATCCGAGCGGCCCGGCATTTCGGCGGGTCAATCGCCGGCGGCGGCCTGCTGCGCCGCCCCGGTCATGGTTTCGCCGCCCGCAGCGAATACGACAACGGCAGCCAAGGCCGGTCCGGCCAAACATGCTCGCCTGGCCCGCGCTTCACCAGATGGGCGTATAGCCGCCATACGATGCTGTCGTGCTCGTGGAACCGGTCGATTCGAAGCCCGGCGTTGATGAGTGACATGATGACGTCGCTGATCGGATGCAGAAACTCCACGGTCCGGCTGTTCTCCAGCCGCGCGGACGGATCGGCGTAATCCTCCGGCTGGTCCTCCAGCATCGGTTCCCGGCCCAGATAGGGCTTGTACCACCCCGGCCTTCCGTCCGGCGTCGCATTCATACCGTCGAACACGTAGGCGACCGGATGCGCTTCGGCGAGCGCCAGGAAACCGCCGGGCTTCAGGAAGGACGCCACGACCCGCGCCCAGGCGGCGATGTCGGGGATCCAGCACAGGGCGCCCCAACTGACGAAGACGCGGTCGAATGAAGCAGGCTCGTTGATCGCCGCGGCAGCGTCATGGACCGCCGCTTCCACGAACCGCGCCCGGTCCGCAAGACCGAGCTCGACGGCGAGCGACTGTGCCGCGGCAATCGCGGGGGGTGAAAAATCGAGACCCGTGACGGTCGCCCCCTGTTGCGCGATGGTCAGCGTGTCCGCGCCGAAATGACATTGCAGATGCAGCACGCGCAGCCCGTCAACCGGCCCCAGCGTTTCGTCCGCGATCCGGTCCAGCCGCTGCGTCCCCGCCTTGAGGCCGTCGAGCTTGTAACGCAGGACCGGCGCGTTCAGGTGAACGGCCACCCGCTCATTCCAGTTGGCCAGATTAAGCCCCAGCCAGCCGGGAGGCAGGGTCATGGTACGGCGACCTTCTCGCGCCGCCGGCTCCGCTCTGCCATCTCCCGGGCGCACTCCTTGGAGGTCGGCCGCTGCACCGGCACATCAACGAACCGGGGGGTCGCCGACGTGCTTGACCTTGTTGGCCGCGGCGATCCGGTCCTCCCACATGCCGGCGCGGGTCGCGGCGGGCGCGCGGCCATGAAAGTCGAGCGTCGTGTGGGTCCCGCGCGACGGCAGAAAAAGCTGCAGGCACCCATGCCCGCCATCCCGCACATCTGTGGATCGACAACCGTCTGCACCAGCGCGGCGCCGACCGCCACATCGACGATATTGCCGCGGGCATGCAGGATGTCAGCGCTTGCCTCCGCGGCCTCGGGCTCTGCGGCCGAAATCATTCCCCGGGTCATGCAACTGGTTCCTCGATCCGGCCGCTGGCGGCCTCGGCAATCATGCCGGAATGGGACATCGGGGGGATGCCGGCGTCAAGCGCGCCAAGGGGCAAGCCAGGGGGCAAGCCGGGGTGATCGGGTTGAAAACGGGCGGCCACACCCAGACTCGTTTTGCTTTCACCCGCTTGCCCGGGGCAAGCCCCATGGGGCTTGCCAGCCATTGGACATGGCACACTCACCCTCTAGGATACTGCTCTTTCGGCGATGGGAATGAAGATGGGACCTCTCGTGACAACGGAATGGCTGGCCGGTGAACTGGGCAAGCCGGACCTCGTGGTGTTCGACGCGACGAAGTACCTCCCAAACGAGCCCAAGGACGGCAAGACCGAGTTCCTACGCGCTCACATACCCAGCGCCCGGTATTTCGACATCGACCAGATCGCCGATCCTGATACCGATCTGCCGCACATGGTCCCGACCCCAGGCCGGTTCGCGAAACTGATGGGCCAGCTTGGCGTCCGCAACACGTCAATAATCGTGTTCTACGATAAGAAGGGCCTGGCCTCAGCCGCGCGCGGCTGGTGGCTGATGGGCCTGTTCGGGCACGACGAGGCCGCGGTACTGGATGGCGGCCTGCCAAAATGGGTCAGGGAGGATCGAGCAACCGAGGACGGCGAACCGGCTGAACCCACGCCGCAGCCATTCCGTCCCGATTACCGGGCGGCCCTGTTGCGTGGCGTCGGCGATATGCTGCGAAATGTGCTGACCCGGTCGGAGCAGGTGCTGGACGCCCGCGCCGCCGGCCGCTTCAGCGGCGCCATACCGGAACCAAGGGCGGGTATGCGCAGCGGCCACATCCCGGGTTCCATCAGCCTGCCCTACACCGACCTGCTGCACGCCGACGGCACGTTCCGCACGCCCGGCGAAATCCGCGGCCGCTTCGAAGCCGCCGGCGTCGATGGCACAAAGCCGTTGGTGACCAGTTGCGGGTCCGGCGTCACCGCCTGCATCCTGACGTTGGGCCTGCGCGTGGCCGGTTTCCCGGAGGGCGCGGTTTACGACGGTTCATGGACGGAATGGGGCGGACGCTCCGATACCCCGGTGGAGATTGGCTAAGTATGACTGACGAAACCCGGAAGCGCGGCTTCCGCACTACCCTGTCCCATATCGGGCGGCCGTCAAAGCGGGAGCATGGGTTCGTCAATCCGCCGCTGCTGCGTGGCTCCACCGTGCTGGTTCCGACTGTCGCCGAACGTCAGGCCCTCGCGGCCAGGCGCGGCGAACAAGTCCTGACCTACGGCACCGGCGGTTCGGCCACCCACTGGGCGCTGGAGGATGCCATCGCCGCGATTGAGGGCGGCACACGCTGCTACATCGTCTCCACCGGGCTGGCAGCGGTGACGACCCCGCTGCTGGCGTGGCTGAAAGCCGGCGACCACCTGCTGATGCCGGATCATGTGTACGGCCCGGCCCGCAATTTCGCCTCCGGGATGCTACGGCGGCTCGGGGTCGAGACGACATTCTATCTGCCGGAAATCGATGAGGCGGGGATCGCCGCGCTGATGCGGCCGAACACCAGGATCGTCTACACGGAAAGCCCGGGCAGCCACACCTTCGAGGTGCAGGACGTGCCCGCCATCGCGCGCGCGGCCCATGCCGGCGGGGCCAAGGTGTTCATGGACAACACCTGGGGCATCCATCACTTCCAGCCATTCTCCCATGGGGTGGACGTGTCGATCCAGGCGGCGACCAAGTATCCGGCCGGGCATTCCGACGTGCTGATCGGGGCGGTGACGGTGAACACCGAGGCCGACTGGCACGTGCTCCACGCAGCCGGGCGAATGCTGGGGCAGTATGCCAGCCCGGACGATTGCTGGCTGACACTGCGCGGAATCCGAACGATGGCGGTGCGCTTGCAGGCCCAGATGGAGTCGGCGATGCAGGTCGCGTATTGGCTGCGTCAGCAGCCGGAGGTCGCCCAGGTGTTGCATCCCGCTCTGCCCGGCGCACCCGGACACGATCTGTGGCGGCGGGATTTCACCGGCGCATGCAGCCTGTTCGGGGTTGAGTTCAAGCGCGAGATCACCACCGCGGCGACACATCGGTTTGTCGAGGCGCTGGACCTGTTCGGCATCGGCTCATCGTGGGGTGGCTACGAGAGCCTGGCGGTGCCGACGACGGGGTTCATCACCCGCAGCGCCGGCGGCCCGGTGTTCTCCGGACCGGTCGTGCGGATCCATATCGGGCTGGAAGACGTCGACGACCTGATCGCCGACCTGAAGCAAGGGCTGGCGGCGATGGGCGGCGGGTGACCTGCGGGCAATCCAGTTCCGGAGACCGTAAAACCAGCGCACCACTACACGCTGCTCGTCTCCTTACTCGACGCGAGCAGCGCATTGATCCGGTCGACAAGCTGCGTCCCCGACACCGGCTTGCGCAGGAGCGAAAATGTGCCGCTGATCGCACCACCAACCGCCAGTGTGGCGCCGTCGCCGGCATAGCCGGTCAGCAGCACGGCCGGCAGCCCGGGCCGCCGCTCCTGCGCCGCTCGGATCAAGGCCAGCCCATCCATCGCCGGCATCGTCAGGTCGGTTACCAGGACGTCGACAGGCTCGCCCGAACCCAGCCGGCCCAGCGCCGCCGCTCCGCAGTCCGCCGGCAGCACGACATACCCGGCATCCTCCAGCGACAGAGTGAGCACGTTGCGGACCACCGCGTCGTCATCGACCAGCAGCACGCTCGGCTTGTCCGGACGCGCGCGGACGCTGGCCTCGATGCCGGGCACAACACGCGCCGTGCCCGTAGCTCTCGGCAGCCACAGGACGATGCGCGTGCCCTGTCCCAGCGTGCTGTCAACGGCCAGGCTGCCGCCGCTCTGTTCGACGAAACCCTTCGCCATGGCGAGCCCGAGCCCGGTCCCCTTGCCGGGTTCCTTGGTGGTGAAGAACGGTTCGGTCACGCGGGCCAGTACGGCACCGTCCATGCCGATGCCGGTATCGCTGACCACGATCCGCACGTATCGGCCCGGTGCGAGGCGGGCCGGGTGCGGCGAACCGGTCGACACCGTCTCGGTATTCGCCGCCAACGTCAGCGTGCCGCCCGAGGGCATCGCATCGCGCGCATTGGCGGCCAGGTTGACCAGCACCGTCTCCAACTGGCCACGATCCGCGAACAGCGGCGGCAGGTCGGAAGGCAAATCCACCCTGCACACCACCGACCCGCCCAGGGTGTGGGTCAGCACCTCCGCCATGTCCGTCAGCAGCGCGGCGGCGTCCACATTCTCCGCCCGCAGGTCGCCGCGGCGGGAGAATGCCAGCAATCGGCTGGTGATGGCGGCACCGCGCCTGGCCGCATCCATCACCATCCGCACATATCGCAGGACGCGTTCGGGGTCATCCGGACGCCGCTCGATCAGCGCCGCGCCGCCCGACACCGCTTGCAGCACGTTGTTGAAGTCGTGCGCGATACCGCCGGCGATCTGGCCGAGCGCATGCATCCTCTCCGCGTGGGCAGCGCGCTGCTGAGCCGCCTCACGCGCCGCCATCTCGTCGCGCACCCGCTGTTCGAGCTCCGCATTGATCTGCTGCTGGATAGTCAGCAACCGCTTTTCGGCATCGATGTCCAGGCAGACGGCCAGAGCTTCCTGAACCTTCCCGTCCTCCCGGCGCCCCCCTTCCCAACGCAGAGGAGTGCTGCCGATCTTGAACCAGGTTTCACGGCCATCCTCGTCCCGAAACAGGAATTCGACGCCCGGCAATGTGGTTTCGCCCAGCCGCAGCGCACGTCGGACCGGGAAGTCTTCCGGCTCCAGACGTTTGCCGTCCGCATCGTGAGCGATCCATTCGCCGCGCGGCGCCAACGACATGGAGTGGAGCACCGGTCCGTTGACACGGTCCAGGACGGCGTTGCCCAGCAAAACCCGCCCGTCGGAGGCAACGATCCCCACGCCGATCGGCATTGCCTCGATAACCTCCGACAACCGGCTCCGCTCGGTTTCCAGCATGCGGATCAGCCGGTCGCGTGCGATTTCGGCTTCGTACCGCGCCGTCACATCCATGTTGATGCCGACCATGCGAACCGCGCGGCCATCGGCCCCGCGGATGGTCTGCCCCCGGGCCAGCAGCCGTCGGACCGACCCGTCCGGCAGGGTCACGCTGTATTCGCCCGCGAACCGCAGGCCGGGCGACTTGAGCGCCGCCACCAGATCCTCCTCCGTGCGCCGCACGTCCGCGGGGTCCATCACCTGCCGCCAGGCCTCCGGGGTCGGTCCGCCTGGTTGTGGCTCCATCCCGTGCAGGCGCCACTGATGCTCACTCCAGCTCAGCGTATCGTTTGCGATGTCCCAGTCCCAGATCCCGAGGTTGGCCCCCTCCCGCGCCAGTTCCAGCCGTTCTTCGTTGATCCGCAATCCGGCTTCGGCACGCCGCAGATCGGTGACGTCGATCTGGTTGATCAGCACCATCGTCCGGCCGGACACCTGCACCGGCGCGACCGCGATCAGTAGATTGCGGGGACCGAGCCGGCCGTTCACGAGCGCCTCGTAGCGGAAACTTTGACCGTCGACGACCGCACGGCAGATTTCCCGTATCCGCTCGTGACTCGTCTCCAGCGCGAAGCGGGTGATCGGGCATCCGCGGAATTCCTCGACGGTGCAGCCGACGTAGCCGGCCGCGACCGCGTTGCAGTCGACCACCTGGGTCGTCTCGGGATCGAGCAGTATCGTGCCGCTCGCCGCTTGCTCGAACAACGCGCGGAACCGCTGCTCGCTTTCCGCCAGTTCCCGGGTGACCTTTTGCCGTTCGGCCGCCGCGGTCACCAGCGCGCGGGCGACCATGTCGGTTTCCGGCAGGCCGGTCGCTGCAGACCCCGCCGGGTCGATCTGGTCGTCATGTGCCGCGAGCCGGCGGAGCTGCTCGATAGGCCGCATGATCTGCCGGGACGCGAAGACCGCCAGTACCAGACCTGCCGCGAGGATGATCGTCCCAAGTCCGGCAATGCGCAGAATCGCTGCCCGCACCGGCCCGAACACAACCTCCTCGGGTGCGCCAACGATGACGGCCCAGCCGAACGGTGCGACATGCGTATAGGCGACGACCGCGGGGATGCCTTCCAGGGTAGACGCCTTGGTCAACCCTTCCGAATGGGAGCGTACGGTCTCCCACAGATCCGGAACAATGGGAGAGCCGGCGAAGCGCGCCTGATCCGGAATTCTGGCGACGATGGCACCCGCTGTGTCCACTACTGCCAGCACAGCGCGCGGCGGCAGATTCTGACGGGCGATCAGCTCCGACATCACGGTCGGCAGAAGCCTGATATAGAGGTCATACGTGACCCGGCCATCGTGGAAGACCGGAACGTCGACGCTGAATCCGCTTTGCCCCGTCACCCGGCCGACATGCATATCGGTCACGATCGGATGGCCTGTGTCGAACACCTGATTGCCTGCGGCGAACGACTCACGATGCCGCAACGGCACGACCAGGGCGGGCGGCAATCCGTAGGACCGCAGGCGCCGCAGGTCCGATCCGGCGAGGCCCATCACGGACCCGGGCGGCTGCCGAGCCAGGAAGGCCTCGGCCTGCTTGTCGAACTGGTCCAGATCGCCGGTCTGCAAATCCCGGGACAACGCCAGTGTTTCCAGCGCCGACACGCGAAGCTGCAGATCGCGTTCGACCGAGACAGCCATGCCGCGGGCGATCATCAGCAGCCCTTGGTAAACCCTGTCCTGTTCCGCCGTGTAGTCCCGGTATTCGCGAACGGATCCCATGCAGACCAAGGGCACGACACTGGCGGCGACCAGGAGCAGCAATCGTGTCCGTAGCGACAGGTCGCGCGCCCGCCGAGGCCGAGCACCACGTTCCGGGGCAGGCCCGGTCGCCGTTGCATCGGCCATCCCGGACACGTCCAGTGGAGTTGCGTCCCGGCGGGGCGCCACGCTGGTTCAGCCTCCTGCAATCGATCAACCGTTAGGCGCCGGTATTAGAACACAACGGGACAAGCCCTGGCGACCCCCGTCGGGGCACGCCCCGCATGGCTCGACGGACCGTCAACCCCGACCTGCGCCAGCTTTCCCCGGCCAATTGTGTTGGCACAAAAACAATTGAGTCGGCTGAAATCGCGCGCCGAACGTGCCACATGTGTCATGACCGGGGCTTGGCCCGGTCACCCACGAATTGCCGGCGCATGATTAACGAAAGATCCTTGGGTTCTTGATGAAGCGGTAATTCCTGGGCAACCCTACTCCGCCGGCAGCAGCGCCGCCTCTTCCGCCCGGGCCGATACACGGGCGGACCCGCCACAGAACAGGCTCAGCAACAGGATCACCGCGACCAGGACCAGCACCAGCTCCGGATGTCCCTTGTCGATCAGCATACCGAACGGCACCGGAGTGACCGCGCTGCCCAGCGGCAACCCCGCGCTGACGAACCCGAACACTTTCCCGATTTGCCCCGGCGGCGCCGCGTCCTTCACCATCACATCCCGCGGGGTCCGGCTTGCACCCAGTGCCAGCCCGGACAGGAAGGTCATGCCGACGATCACCACCACCGGCACGGTCAGCCAGTTCACGCCCAGTATCAGCACCGCGGACAGAATCGTGAGGCCGGTCACAAATGGCAGGATGTGCCGCTTGAACGTGTCCGCGAACCAGCCGCCGACCAGCACACCCGCGGTCGACCCCAGCATGTATGCGGTCAGCGCGGTCGCCGCCACCGGCAGGTCGATCCCCCTGACGGTGTGCAACACCGTCACCAGCCAGGACTGCACCCCGCCGGCCCCCATCGCACCGAGCATGAAGAACAGGAAGAACAGGATCATGGTGCGGGATGTCAGCAGCTCGCGTCCCGACATCCGGGCCGCCTCGTGTGCCACCTCGCGCGCCTGGTCGTTCAGGACCCGGCTTTGCAGGAGCAGCGACGCCACCACCGGCACGCCCAGCAGACCGACCGTAAGAAGCGCCCCGCGCCAGCCCACCAGCGCCATCAGAAACGCCGCCACCGGCGGTCCGGCCGAGAAACCCAGGTTGCCGCTGAACGTGTGCAGGGCGAACGACCGCCCCATCCGGTCCTTGTCCACCGACCCGGACAGGATCGCGTAATCAGCCGGATGAATGACCGAATTGCCCACTCCGGAAAGCGTCGCCAGCACCAGGATCTGCCAGAATTGGGTCGCCAGGCCCATGCCGGCGATCGACAGCGACATCAGCAGCGCGCCGCCGACCAGGAACGGACGCGCCCCGTGCCGGTCGACCAGAAATCCCACCGGTGTCTGCAGAAGCGCCGTCGTCCCCGACATCAGCATGATCGTCATGCCGAGTTCGGCGAAGCTGACATCGAACGCGCTCTGCCAGGCCAGGAACATCGGCGGCAGGCACAGCACGTAGAAGTGTGAGAGAAAATGCCCGTTGCCAATCAGGATGTTGACGCGGGTGGAGCGGCTGAGCGGCATGGGCAGGCGGTTCCGGATGACAGGCGAAGATGATAGCTTGATAAGTCTGCGAGCACGTTTGCGGCGTTGCGAGCGCACCGGCATCGATCTGACCGATTGATGGCGGCAAGGCGGTTATTGACTAAACCTGGACGGGGCTCCCGCCCATCCGCTGTCTATAACGCGATGGTCGGTATCATGGAGAAACAGTCAACAGCCTGCCTCTGGAGCCCGCACTGCACCCAAACCACAACCTCAGGTAAAAAACATGAACGAACTCGACGGCTATGACATTGAAGATCTGAAAATCGGGATGCATGCGAGCTTTGCCAAGACGATCACGGAGGCGGACATTGTCTTGTTTGCCGCT
>JBEKLE010000095.1:0-16960 GCA_050010355.1 Rhodopila sp.
CGGCATGACACCAAAGGAATCGTGCCGGTTCTGCGCACGCTCGCCGAGGGTGGCTTCCAAGGTGCGGCGCTTGGCGACCTGGGCTACCGAGGCGAGCGGCTGGCCAACGTCGGTGAGGCGCTTGGCATCACCGTCGAGGCGATTGCCCGCGGCCGCGACGGGCGGTTCGTCCCGGCCGGCATCTTGTTGAACGGTCCTTCGCCTGGCTGAGCCGCTACCGGCGGTTGAACACCATCTTCGAGCGCTCGAAGGAACACCTCGTCGCGTTCGTTGCGATTGCGTTCATCTCGAGCCTCTCTCGGCGTATGAGGCGCCTCGTCACCGAGGAGCTGAGCGCCTGACTTCTACAAACAGACACTAAAACCTACGGTCGGGCTAGCCCAACAATCGGCCAGTCCGACCGGCCATCCGTTCGTGTCGCCGACCGGCCATCAGAGCTGTCGCGGAACAGTTGGTCAAGGCAGGTCAAGGCAGGAACGCGATCGTCTTGGCACTACGAAAACAGCCAAATCCAGATTTCCCAATAGAGTGCGGCTTCCACCCCCATTTTGAGCGGGTAACTGTTAAAGTCCGACATATGGTTGATCAGAACAGCGGCCCCAGGGAGATAGCAAGAGTGCTAAAGGAAACGGACCGGATCACCTAATCTACGAGCACCCGGGATTTGAAGGCGAGCACATGACAAAGGAAGCACCTAGGGCCGTTAAAGGGGCTCTGCCCATCCCACCCTTCGAGATGCGTCAACTCGTCGGCCCCACAGACGAGTCGGCGTTCGAAAATCCGGATGGCAAACCGATCTTCGGCTTGCCTGAATCGCAGTTCGATACCGTGCTCGATTTCGGCTGCGGCTGTGGACGGCTCGCGCGGCAGATGATTCAGCAACACGCCCAACCGCGGTCATACCTCGGGTTCGACCTCCATCCCGGCATGATACGTTGGTGTCGCGAGAATCTCACCCCCCATGCACCTGGCTTTAAGTTTGTGCATCACGACGTGGCCAATTTTTCATTCAACCCGGGGATGGGAAAGCCACAGGTGCTGCCAATGCCGGGAAACGACGGGTTGTTCAGCCTCGTGATCGCACTTTCAGTCTTTACTCATACGACGCAGGAGGACGCTGAGTATTACCTGCGGGACGTGACACGGGTGCTGCGGCCAAATGGCCTCCTGTTAGCCAGCTTCTTCTTGTTTGAGAAACGCTACTTCCCGATGATGCAAGATTTCCAAAATGCACTATATATCAACATTGCCGATCCCTGGAATGCCGTCATTTTTGACCGTGAGTGGCTTGTATCAAGCCTGCAAAACCTTGGTTTAGGGGTGGTGCGCGCACAGCCTCCAGCGCTGCGTGGATTCCAATGGCTGCTGCACATCCGCCGGCTGTCAGACGGGGAACCTGTCGTGCCGCTACCCGAAGACGACGCACCTTTTGGTCGCCTGCCACCGCCCATTCCGCTCATGAGCCCCAGCCTTGTTGGCCGCTAGCCCATAAGCAGCTCCTTCAGCATTCGCAGCGGACGGGTGAGCCGCCAGGAAGTCGAGGCATAGATAGCCTGCACCTGGAGGGCGAGTTCCTCGGCATCTGCCGACAGTCTAGATGTTGAATTTAGCGGCGGGACATGCGCCTCAAACAACGTGAAAGGGTCGCCCGACCATGGCTGGGCGCGGGAGCGGAATAGCCGCCGGGCATGATCAGAAATCTGCGCGCCCGAGCCGAAATATCCATACCCATACGGAATGCCTAGCGCTTTTTCATAGCCCTTTGAAATGACACGCTCGGCGTAGTGCTGCATCAACAACCGCAACGACGGAAAGATGGCGCCGTCGCGAAAGGCATCCGTATACTTTGACAGGCAGTTAAGATTAAAACAGTCAAAGCCACTGAAGTGAAAAAAGCCAAGCGGATTTTCGTCGACTCGCCATGCCGAGCCGTCCGCCTCCAAACGTCGCTGGGCTAGATTCCAATAGGCAACATTATGGCGAGAGTGGCGCACGATGTGCACCTCATCGGCGAAACCCGGAACCAGATCGAAGAATTTTTGATCCACGAAAAGGCCGTGCCTCTGGTCGCTAATACATTGATAGCGGAGCCGCCGAGCCCACCAGTCGAGAATTGCAGGAGCCTCAGCTGTGGCACCTACGCCAAGAAAGCCCAGATTATAGGTGCCGGCACGCATGATGTCGACATCATTGGGATAGGAGTCCCCCTCGGAGGGATATAGCAAATGGGGGGTAACAACAAAGGAGGCACCATTATAAAGTCTACAAACAATATCATCCAACGGGGAAAATATCTCGATATCGGGGTCAAAGTACAGTATTGCGTCATGCTTGCGCTTCAGTAGATGAAGAAACATGAATGGTTTGACGGCGGTATTAAATTCCATGATATCGTATCGGAAGGCGAACTGCCTGAACTCGGGAATGTCCAGATCCTCGGCCGTGATGATCTGGCAGCCCGGAGGGTAGAACCCTGGCTCGGGCAGCAGTTTGTCCGCGAGGCAAAGATACAAAGTGGCATTGGGGTGATGCTCGCCAGCGCTCTGCAGCAGGACTGCTGCCATGGGTACGTAGTTGTTGGAACAAATGGTGAAGATCGCATGGTTCTGAACGACCATTCGGGCTAATGTCCCAGATAGAGGTTAAAGCAGAGGACCGGCACAGGCTCGTCGGTCATTCCCGCAAGCTTGCGGAGGCGAAGCATGAGACACATCAAGATTGGGCACCCCGCGCGTAGCAGCCCAGGTCGTATAACAACCACGACCAACTCGATGAATGGCAGACGCAAAGACGTCACGGCATACCGCCGGGAGCCTGTCCCAAAAGGATCCTCAGGGTTCGGCGCGGGCGTTTAAGGGCCCTTAGCGGGCCAGTGATGCGCCACGAAGTCGACGCCCGAAGCGCCGCCATTTCGTCCTTTAGGCGGACCAGTTCCGCGGGCGTGACAACAGGCGGGGAGACCTCTGGCGTTTCGGCAGAAATCAATTCCGTTATTTGATGACGCAGCTTGACGATCTCCCGATTGCCACGGCCCAAATCGAGCTCAAGAGCACGCACCCTCTCCGCCAATAAGCTGTTGTGTCGGTCGAGTTGGTCCAGCGACTGGCGGAGCGCGGCGTTGGCAGACGTTAGGGACGCGACATCGGCGTCGGCTCGACTACGCTCTTCCTTGAGTTTTTCGACACAGGCATCGGCCCGGCAGCGCTCCTGAGTAAGTGCCTCGACATGGGCGTTGGCCCGGCAGCGCTCCTGGGTAAGCGTCTCGGCATAAGCGTTAGCCCGGCAGCGCTCCTGAGTAAGTGTCTCGACATCCCGGGCTAACGAATCGCGCGCCTGGGTCAGCAGGATCTGAGTGTAAGGAACGAAATTATCAAAGATATTCAGTGGGCAGTCGAACGCGTGTTCGGGCACCCGGAAGTCCCGCTCGGCATAGTAATCGTTCAATCCGTCGAAGTAGATGCGGTGATAACCCTGCTCCTCGAGGAAAGGAGTAACGTGGTCCGGGCGTCGCACCGGGGATTCCGGAAATGTGGCTTCAGCCATGATGAGTCCGGGACGGAAACGTTCCCAATCGTTGGAGGCCAAGACTTTGAGTTCGAAACCTTCGACGTCAATCTTAAGCAGATCGATCTGATGCGGTGAGGAATATTCCAGTATCTGGCTGAGCGGCAACGACTCGACTTCGTATTGCACGACCTCGAACCCACGGTCAATGGCACGCTTGGCCTCGTCCGGGTCACATGTGGAAAGGCCAGTGCCCACAACCTCGTGAAAAGTTATCAAGCCTGGCTTGTCTGATACGGCAACGTTAAGATTGCGGTCACTGGGACGCTGCGCCACAAGGTCGCGATAGAAGGCGCTATTGGGCTCAATGTTGATACCTGTCCAGCCGCGGTCAGACAACGCCTTGGTGTCGTTTTCAAACACCGGATGCGCGGCGCCCACATCCACGAAGAACCCGCTATCGCGGCTGCCGAAAACCCTGTTAAGCAGCACGTCCTCGTGGTTGATGCTGTAGGAGATGAACGGCGAGGCTGCGTTTTGCATCTGGTTCAGGGTCCTTGGACTCGGATCGCAACACCCAGTCTGGGGCGGCATCCGAACCGAAATCGACGATCAGCTTGCATGCCGGATTGACGGCTCGGCAGATAGTTCGCGAAGGCGATCCGCCTGCAGACGGCCGACGTTCCTGTAGCTGAAGCGGGCCTCCATTTGCTCCCGCGCTCGGCATACCAGTGGCGCGGCGCGCGATGGATCATGGCACAGATCACGCATTAGCCGGGCAGCGTGGGACACGTCTGGTTCGGCCCACCATTGGCCTTGGGCAAACGGATACTGCCCTTTGCGTACGGGCACTAACGTAAAGTTCACCGGGTACCCCGTGTCGGCGGAGAGCAGATCCTGGCTTGCGGAGTAGTCGGTGGCGATCACCGGTTTTCCCAGAAGCATCGCCTCGCCGATCAGCAGCCCGAGGCCCTCGCTGCGATGAAGCGAGACGACCGCGTCGGAACTGGCGATGAGCGCCAGTGTCTCAGTTCGGGACAGGGTCTCTTCGATCAGAAAGATGTCCGGGTCGTCGGCCAGTACTGCCCGGAAGGCAGCCAGCTTGTCTGGCACCATCGCACCGTTGATGCTTTTCAGCACCAACCCAGCCTGCCCTCGCTTCGGAAACGCCTTTCGGAAGGCCGCAATGAGGGCATGGGGGTTCTTGCGCTCGATAAAGGAGAAGAAATCAAATGCGAAAAAGAACAAGAAGCGGCCTTCCGGCAAGTTGAATTTCGCGCGCGACGCAGGAGGCGGCGGCCTCAGTTCAATTGCGACCGGCATATGGACCACCTTTTTGCCCAGTTTTTTCTCTATGGCTTGACCGATGAAGCGACTCGGTGCCCAGATCTCGTCCATTGTTGAAAGTCCTGGAAGCCACGCATCTGGAAATTCGCTCAACTCCCAGAACGGAATGTTGATACGTATTGAGTCGGGCCGCAGGTGCGGCTCCAAGTGCTGGATGACAAGCGGCAATTGGTCGGCATTTATGTTAAATATCTGCACCGGCGCGGTAGAGGTTCGCACCAGGAGATGCGAACAGCTTTGGTCATCGCGGGCAGTGGCCACGTTCAGATCCACATCATATCCCTCGGCTGCCACGCCGCCGGCCCATAGCGTGCGCAATGTCTGGCGGCCCACTTCGCCCACACCACTGGCGGCGCGCAGATACCCGATCACCGTAACGTCCCTGGCTGGACCGTCCGGCTTGCTCCAGGCGATGGGTCGACCCTGCAATTCCTTTACAGAAGCAAGACGCGGCCTCTCCGGATGGATCATCGCCGGGTCCAGGCCCAACTCGCGCTCAGCATGCGCCCAGTACCACTCGACCAACTCGCGGACATGCTGCGGATTGGCCAAATCCAACCGCATATGCAACCATGGGAAGCGATCATAAAGGTACTTCATAAAATTCGAAACGATATGGCCGGGTGAGCGGGTTGAAGCCCCTGGAAACCGCTGATAAAGAAATGCTTCGTAGGTTTGGAAGGGGTCGTCCCCCCAGCTCATGTGCCATTGGCGGAACATGTTCCTGACAAAAGGGTGGATTTTTGTCCCAGAGGCAAACCGGCCGTAAGCGTAGGTCCAGTCGGCCAGTTCAGGGCCTTTGTTCGCCTGCAAATGGGCCGCGTAATCGGCGGTGATCCGCAGGAGCGGTTCCGTCATGGCGCCGTCGTAGCGACACGTATACTTCGATAGCTTCTCAGGGTGTCGCGGGTCGAAACCGCTGTAGTGGAAGAAGGTCAGTGGCCGGCCGTCGACGCGCCATCCGTCTTCGGGTCCCTCAAGACGACGCTGACCGAGGTTCCAGTAAGCCACGTTCAGGCTCGTGTCGTGCGAAATATGCGCCTGCGGCGCAAAGCCCGGCACCAGATCCATAAATTTTTGGTCGACAAAGATACCCTGCTCTACAGCCGAGAAGCATTCGTAGCGCAACCGGCGCGCCCACCATGCGAGGACCTTGCGCGACTCAGTGCAACTCGACACGCCCAGGAAGCCGAGATTGTAGACCCCGGAACGCATCATCGTGAGATCGTTCGGCTCGTCCTCTAACTCGCATGGGGTGCATAGATGTGGGGTTAGAACGAGAGAAGCCCCTTCGCTGAGCGGACCAAGGACGCTGTCGAGCCGTCGGAAAACCTCTATGTCCGGATCGAAATAAAGTGCCACCTGATAGCCAAGTTCGTCAAGTAGGTGTTGGAACATGAAAGGCTTGACCGCCGTATTCATCTCCATGATATCATAGCGAAAAGCGAACGACATGAAGTCTTGGATTGAGAGGCAGGCGGCCTCCACCAGCGTCCACGTCGAATCATACAACTCCGGGACATCAAGCCTCTCATCGACCAGACACAGAAAAAGATCCGCTTCAGGATGGTGTGTGTGCACCGAACTAAGCAATGTCCGAGCTGCAGGGAGGTAATTGTTTGAACAAATCGTGAATGCAGCAAATCGTGGAGGTGTACTCATGAAACATCCTTCAGCATTTGGTCCTCGGGCTTTACCTATCAGCAAATAGTAGGAGCAAATTGTTGTTATCTGACGCGTGCGGGCTGTTAGATCGAACCGGCGGGGCGATCTTCGGGCAAGCCGGCTCGTAGTAAAAGCCAGCGGTTACAATCTGCGGGCCAGGGTTGAGGCGTCGATCGGCCACAAGCGCGTGATCGGCGATGCCCGTCGATCCAAACCAGCCAGACCGAGGCGACCGAGGTTGCCAATGCGGCCGCTACCTGGACCCGGATGCCGGGCGTTCAGATCGGGTTGGGGCTATCCCGCCCGCCCATTTTCGGAGCCCACCTCGGTCACCGCCACCACGACTTTGTGCGTGAGAACCTGCCGGGAGGGCTGACCACCGTGCGCTCTAGGCGCGCGATGACGGATGGACATGACAATCTAGCTAGTATAACCCCGACCAACCCAATTAAACCTGAGCGCAGCGTATGCCAACAGCATTGATCACCGGAATCACCGGCCAGGACGGCGCTTATCTTGCCCAGCATTTACTGGGAATCGGGTATAGAGTCGTGGGCCTTGTCCGCCGCTCCGCTTCGTCCGATGTGATGGGAGAACGGTTACGTTGGCTGGGCGTGCTCGATCACGTGGAGTTGGTTGACGGCAATCTTACCGATCTTTCCAACCTGATACGCACCATGCAGGTCTACAAACCAGACGAGGTCTATAATCTCGCGGCACAGAGCTTCGTCGCTACATCATGGCAGCAGCCGCTGCTGACCGGAAACGTCACCGCGCTGGGCGCGGCGAATGTGCTGGAGGCGGTACGACTGGCCCGGCCGGAGGCGCGATTCTACCAGGCGTCGTCATCCGAGATGTTCGGCCTTGTCCAGGAGGCGCACCAGTCCGAGCGTACGCCATTTTATCCGCGCAGCCCGTATGGCGTAGCGAAGCTGTACGCCCACTGGATGACCGTTAACTATCGCGAGAGCTTCGGCCTGCACGCCAGCAGTGGTATTCTGTTCAACCATGAAAGCCCGCTGCGAGGCATCGAGTTCGTGACTCGCAAGATCACCGACGGGGTCGCTCGCATCAAGCTTCGTATTGCAAAAGATCTGGCGCTGGGGAATTTGGACGCCAAGCGGGACTGGGGCCATTCACGCGACTACGTGCGCGCGATGCACCTGATGTTGCAGCAGGATGTGCCGAATGACTACGTGGTCGCGACCGGCACCACCAGGACCATCCGTGAGTTCTGTCGGATTGCATTTAGCTATGTGGGCCTGGACTTTCGGGAGAACGTAAGGATCGATCCGCGCTTTTTGCGCCCGGCCGAAGTCGATTTGCTGCAGGGGGATGCGTCGAAAGCGCGTGAGTGTCTTGGCTGGTCGCCCGAGGTCGGATTGGAGGAAATGGTCGCCGAGATGGTCGATGCGGATCTGGCCAGGCACAAAGCCCGGTTGAGGCAATAAGTGTCATCTGCGCGCATTCTGGTTACGGGCGCGGGAGGATTTGTCGGCCGGCATCTGTTGCCAATCCTGAATAAACAGTTTCCCGGCGCCGAAATCACCGTATCTCGATTCGACGTGACCAAAGCGGAGGAGGTCAACAGCGCAATTGAACAGATACGGCCCAACGCCGTGCTCCACCTGGCGGCGATCGCGGCCGTGAGCTCGGCGCGGCTGCAGCCGGATCTGGCTTGGCAGGTTAATTTACACGGCACGCTGAACTTGGCCCGGGCTGTCCTGGCGGCAGCGCCCGCCTGCACTCTGCTATTTGCCTCCACCGCGGATGCCTACGGCTCGTCTTTCCGGGCGGATCATCCGCTGGACGAATCGGCAGCGTTGTCGCCGCTGAACACCTACAGCGCCACCAAGGCCGCGGCTGACCTGGCACTCGGCGCCATGGCGTCGGAGGGCCTGCGGGCTGTTCGGTTGCGACCCTTCAATCATACCGGGCCGGGCCAAACCGATGATTACGCTGTACCATCGTTTGCCCGGCAGGTTGCCAGTATAGCTGCCGGCCTGCGGGAACCAGTTATTCATGTGGGCGCTCTTGAGCCCTACCGAGACTTCCTCGACGTGCGCGACGTTTGTGCTGCCTATGCAGCCTGCATCGCACATGCAGACACTCTCACACCGGGCTTGATCATGAACCTCGCGTCCGGCCAGCCGCGCCGCATCGGTGATGTGCTGCAGGCACTATTGGACCTGGCTGGTGTACATGCCGACATTCGGATCGATACCGGTCGGTTGCGCCCGACAGACATAGACCGCGCCGTTGGCAACGCCGGCCTGGCTGGTCGGTTGTTGGGCTGGGTGCCTCGGATACCGTGGGAGCAGACGCTGAATGATGTCATGTCTGATTGGCAGCGGCGTGTTGCGATCCAGAGCGGGATGCCAGTAGCATCAGGATAATGGAGGCGGCATCGCCGTCGCGCCGCCCGCCAGCAGATCATCCACCGCCGCCGGCGGGTAACCGTGATGCGTCACTGTTTCTCGTTGCCGTGCCTTCCAGTCGCCGGCAACGTTCTTTGAAATCCGCGAGTCTACTTTCAAATTTTGGTACAATAGCGATCCTGCGATCCAGCTCGGTATTGGCCAGCTCCCATATGCATTGATCAAAGCGATGACTTTTTATTAGCCATTCACGATCCTCACCCAGAATCAACTGATCCACCTCGTTCGTACCCGAAAGGGCCTCACTTACGTTCTGACGGATGTATGCCATATTAAGCCCTCCCGGAGCATAAACAGGAGAATTAAAGTATTCGAGCACGACCATAGCATCGTCATATCGTTCCACAGGCGCGCAAAGAGCAAATTGATTGTATCGGGCCCATGCAACTTCCAGGTCATCTTCGCTCACCGCTCGCCGGTAAAAACCATGGTTTGCTAGAGTGTTGACTTGAGGATTATCAACCATATGCGGGTATTGATCGATCAGTAATTGTACAAAACCAGCGAAGTCTAATTGAACTGCCGCACGGATGAGGTCTGAGGAGACAGGGATTCTCCTGAAGTATTTGTATATTGATAGCAGACGCTGAAACGGACGACGAACAAGCGCCAGGTTGAATGCACAATAGCCACGAACCCCGAGCGCCTGCTCAAATCCTGCTCCATAGAAATTGTGACTACTAATAGCTTTTATGTGAATGTTGCGGTCAACGAAGTCACCCAATTCTTTCTCACGGATGTATTTTCTCTCATTCTCCAGGTGAGCGAACGCTGTCCCGAATTGGGCAGCTAAAGAAAAATCAAGCGTTGATCCCGCGTTTTTAAATATATGATGGTGTAGAATCAGATGCATTGATCAAGCCTTTCGACTGCCGAACTCTTCTGTAGGCGGGATAACGACGCTAGACGGGTCGTTGGAAATGGTTTGTCGTGCCCAGATCACCAGGTCGTTTGTGGCGCGCGGATGCCTGCGACATCCAGACCCGCATGGCGTGCGGCATAGGGCACAAGGCGCTCCAGCGCGTGTAGCAGGGTTCCGTCGTATGCAAGCGGCTCAAGCGGATAATCCTCCCATGCCAGATCGAGGCTTAGCAGCGGTGCAAGTGCGCCTGGCCGGGCCCAGAACATAGTGCCTAGGGGAAAATCAAAAAAATCATCGAGCGGCCCGACCATACCCATCCGCGCTGCAAGTGTCTCCGCCATCATCCGGTTTCCGTCCCAGCCGACAAGGTGCGGATCCTCAGCCATTATTAAACCAAGATCTGCCTGAGCCGCAAAGGCAGCGACGGCAAGATCAAGCATTGGGTATGCGCCCCCAATTAGGTTCTCCCACAGGAACTCACGCCACAAGTGACCTAAAGACGCGTCCACACTCAGGCTTTGCTTTCCATGGACGTGGCCGAACACATCATAGTGGCCGTTGGCAATTTCGCTCGCAAAGCCGGTTAAGAAAGGGCCAATGTCGCGGCCACGGTTTGGCATAACCCGAATCTCAACCGCGCCGCGGTGTCTGGCGAAAGCAGACCGTAACTGAGCCGCCTTAGCATCGGTGTCCGTCGACAGCAACAAATCACAGCAGGTGTTATTGCCGGCCAACCGCGCGGCGAGATCACGCGCGTTGAGCACATAATGGAAATGCGCATGCAGGGCGACGCGAAGTGGGGCGGATGGGCACGGTGGCGCATCAAGCGGCGAAAAAACCTGACGCGCCCAGCGCCCCCGAGGCCGGCCGGCACGCAGCCAGTGCGCGAGCGGATTCGCGCCTCCTTCGCCGCACTCCTCGGGGTGGGCTCGGGCATAGGCCTGCGGATTAAAACCGGCGCAGGGGCGCCTGAACTGAGGGTTTGAAACTTGACCCGGGCTGGCCCCGACCACGGCCCATTGCTGTAGCACGTGCCGCTCAACTCCTAATGCCCCCGGAGCGAGTACACCCGGCGGCAGGGCAAGCTCCGCATCCACTATTCGAGCGTCCGCCAGGGTGCGCAGATCCTCCATGGACAGCGCCGCTGCTGCTGCCCGTCCCCAATCGTCAACTCGGCTGACATAGGCTCCCATGTCGTAGGCCGCGGCCCCAACTCGCGCTGTCGCCGTCCGCATGGCCACCAGCGCCGCACGATCGCGGGCAAGCCAGCAGATCACTTCGGCTGCTGCATGCGTATCTAGGTGCGCAACCACTAGCGGGCGCGTTTCAGGATCGGCCGACAAAATTTCCGCGGTGCCGCAGGCTCCGTCAAAGCAGACTGTCGGAATGCCACGTGTCACCGCATCAATACCAACATTCGGCTGCGGATCGAGACGGGAAGACATAAAGAACATATCCGCGCTGGCGTACGCTGCATCAAGATTCTCGACCGCATCGAGCATCATGACCGTCTCAGCCAGGTCTGATCGGACAATCTGTTCCGTTAGGTATACTGAATAGTTACTACCGCCAGCGGCGTCGCTGTTTTCGCCGATCCAGACGAAGCGGAAATTCAAATCCGGAGCCAGGCGTCGGACGCAGGCCGCCGTCCCGAGGAACAGGTCGACGCCCTTGCGGATATGAACGGAGCCTAGCCCAAGTATTACAAACGTATCGACACTATCGTTGGGCCGCATGCGACTGCCGATATTGCCGTCATGGTCAACATTAACACCGGCCGCAGGCTCCGGGGCACTGCCCGGCAGCTCGACGCGTCCTTGCGCCATTACGTGGACGCCGCGACGCTCAGCCAAAGCGGGGAAGGCCTTATATGATGATTGCGCTACAAGATTGGCCGGGAACACGATATGAGTTGCCCAATCGAATACGTCCTTCATCTTAACCAAAGGCCGGGTGTACGCGGCGAATTCGTGCACTAACGCGACTGAGGGCACGCCGAGTTTGGCCAGCGCCGGTATCAGCCAATGCGTCTCGATGCTGTTGGCAATAACGTAAAGTGGATTATAGGCGGCGACCAGACGGTCAGCGACGCGCGCCGTTTCCGGGGGCAGCCACTCTTCCCAGTCAATCGGCCCGACGGTCGCAGCGGAGGCAGCGGTGAAATGCTCTTCCAAAACTCCACCACGCATTAATACAGACACGACGTTGTATGACCTGGCCAGCCGCCGAATGATGTTCCAGCCCAATATCGGTGCGCCGGTGCGTGAAGCTTCGTGTACTATGAGCACCACCGTTCGTCGTTGACGATCGGGCAGAGGCGGAAACGCCAAACTGCTTGTCGAAGGTACGGCCCGCCGTCCCTCCTGACGGCCAGAAGTGATGTAATGGCCGAGCGGTGAAATTGTGCTTCTCGCAATGTCTTCGTAAGTTTCGAGATAGAAGATCGGGTCGAACTTAGACGATGGACGCCAACCCAGCAGCTCGCCGATCACAACATAATGGATAGCCGGATCAAGTTTATCACCCAACCGGCTGGCATAGGCTTCAGCATCAAAGAATTGGCTGATACGAACCTGATTCGCCAGGCCTTCGGCCTCCTCACGGTTCATTGGGGGACGCCGACCGGACATGACCGATAACTCCAACCAAGTCAGAATCGGTGGACCGCGCCAGCCGGTCGCCTCGTAATACGGGCCCAGAAACCCGCCATCAAAACCGTCGCTCGGGTCTAACCCTTGGAGCCAGCCATGCTCCAGATAGTGCGCGGCTGCGTCAACTTTATCGGATAAACCCAGACGCGCGCGATACCGCGTATCATCCAATAGGCCCGAAATGGCTAGCAGGTCTCGATCCTCCTTCACTACCGCAAATGATCGCATGTCGCCCGGAACGTTCACTGGCGTTCCCATTTCAGCAATTTATCCAGCACGAAGCGCCGGCTAGACCCGGGGATCAGCCGGGAGGCGCGTAGAATACCGAAACGCCGTAGGAACCTGTCCACCCGGGCACGCAGTCCTTCGTATTGGTATCGCCATTCGGCGGCCTGCTGTTCCGCCTCGCCCGCTCGTCGCTGCCATTCGGCGGCCTGCTGTTCCGCCTCGCCCGCTCGTCGCTGCCATTCGGCGGCCTGCTGTTCCGCCTCGCCGGCTCGACGATCTAACTCCTCCACCCTCCAGCGCCAGTGCCTCTCGGAGGCAGCCGCCGCGCGACGCGCAGCGATGCGGGAGATGTCGCTCTGGGAGCAAGCGGCTGTCGCCTCGGCACGTGCAGACGCTGCATCGGCTTTCGCAACCGTCGCCTCGGCACGTGCAGCCGCTGCATCGGCTTGCGCTGTAAGTACAAGTTGAGCCCAGGCGCTCTCAGCCGCATTTAGCCGCCCCCGCAGCGCCGATAGCTCGACAGCCGTTGCCTCGGCGGCACCTGCGATGGCCAGCACCGGCCCAATCTCCGCCGTGTCGATGTAAAACGAGTCCGGCACATTAGAGACCGGCTGATCAGAGGCGACAGCAACGAAATACACAGGCCTCGGTAACCCCGAAGAAGCTTCGAAATGACGCGGTCCGCGCTTTTCAAAGACTAGCGTGCGGCCGGGCCCTCCTCCATCAGACACCAGTACGGAACCAAGCACCGGCCGCTGCCCCAGAAGGCGGACATGGGCGAAAGAGCCATGTAGCAGCATGCTGAACTCCGCCCGGGTCAGCTCGCGTATATGAAATGGATTTGCGCAGCTGCCGGATGGCGAATAAACATCACGTTCCGGTGAGGATACGATGAAACGCCCACCGGTTCGAAGCACGCGGCGTACCTCGGCCAGAAATTGGTCGTGCTCGTAAAAGTGCTCGATGGTTTCGAACGAGACCACGGCATCCACTGACGCATCATCCAGCGGCAGACGACGGGCATCGCCCTGAAGAAATGAAAAGTTCAACCCGCGATAAACTTTGGCAGCATGCTCCACAGCCTCCGCCGAAATCTCGACACCCACGACCGACCGCGCGACCTGTGCCAGCAGCACCGTGCCGTATCCCTCGCCCGCTGCCACATCGAGCACATCCAGCCCGCGGCACAGATCGCGAGCAAAAAAATATCGATGCAAATGCTCGATCTCAACCTGCCCGGCAGTGGCGGATGTCAAACGCTCCCCCGTCCATTCGAGAGGTATTTCCGGTATCACGCGCTCAAATATCTCGCCCAATTTCTGATCCCCGACACAGACACGGATATTGGCACGCCTAAGCAGGTTTGTTCCAGCCGCTCCTCGTTCACTCAAACATCGCGAAATTCGCGCCACCCCGGCGGCTTTGGCGCTCGAGCGGATCGAGCGGAACGTGGCGCCACAACGGTACCTCGACCAGCGGTTGAGAGTATGGGACTGAATATCGGTCATGGCCCGGCTTATGGTCGTCGGCGACCTCACGCGCGGCACACTCCGCGTGGTGCCGCTGCCGGTCACGGCGCCCGACCGGCCGGCAGGTCTCATCCTCCCGCGTGCGCGAACCGTGCCCCCGGCCGGACGAGCATTCGTGAGCTGCCTGCGCGCCTACGTGGCTGAGCTTGCGGACCTCGGCATCGCCAAAGCTATAACTTGCGGTGAAGGCGGAGCGGCGCGGCATTGCCGCAGGTCTCCCGCAGTGCCGGGATTTGGCTTGCAACCACCGGACAACCGCACGTCATTGCTTCCACGACTGGCCCGAAAACTGGACAGGTTGCTAAGAGAGAGTCTCCCCCTGGAACGGCCGTTTGGCCGGAGGTGAGACATGGCAGGTTCACGGAAGAAGCACAGTCCTGAGTTCAAGGCGAAGGTCGCGTTGGCGGCGGTGCGGGAAGAAGGCACGGTGGCCGAACTGTCGAGCCGGTTTGGCGTTCACTCCAGCCAGATTCACGCCTGGAAGAAGACCGTGCTGGACGGGACCGCCGGTTTGTTCGCGGCAAACAAGGTCGCGGCCAATGGTGGCGAGGCGGCGGCCGAGGCTCAGATGGCGCCTTTATATGAGAAGATCGGCCAACTGACGGTGGAGCGGGATTTTTTTCGCAAAAGGTCTGGGCCATGAGCCCGCCTGAGCGGCGCGCACTGGTGGACCGTGATGACCCGGTTCTGTCGGTCGTGGCCCAGTGCCGGCTGCTGAAGATCGCACGCTCGACGCTGTATTACCGTCCGGCGCCGGTCAGCACGGACGATCTGGCGGTGATGCGGCGGATGGATGAACTGTATCTGGCCTCGCCGTTCTACGGATCACGCCGGATGGTTGCGGTGTTGCGGCGCGAGGGCGTGGTTATCAACCGCAAACGGGTGCGGCGGCTGATGCGGGTGATGGGGCTGGAGGCGATCTACCAAAAGCCGAACACCAGCCAGGGTCATCCGGATCATAAGGTGTATCCCTATCTCTTGCGGGGTCTGATCATCGATCGGCCGAACCAGGTATGGTGCGCCGACATCACCTACATTCCGATGGCGAAGGGATTTGTCTACCTGGTGGCGGTGATCTGGCGTTTCGTTCACGGCACGTGAACGTGCCGAAACGCCGAGATGGATTGGTTCAGCCGGCGGGTTCTGGCGTGGCGTCTGTCGATCACGATGGAAGCGGACTTCTGCGTCGAGGCGGTTCAGGAAGCGATGGCCAAACATGGCCGGCCGGAAATTTTCAACACCGATCAAGGTGTACAGTTTACGAGCGCCGCGTTTCTGGACGAGCTTGAGACTGCGGGCGTGCGGATCAGCATGGATGGCAAAGGGCGGTTCCTAGACAACATCTTTATCGAGCGGCTGTGGCGCAGCCTGAAATATGAGGAAGTGGTGTGCTGTGAACGCTTCGTCTCCGCTTGAGACGAAGCGGGGCTTTACCGGAGATGGGGGACGGCCCCCCGAAGGCGGCCTGCAGGGGCAGACTTCAAACCGCCACAAGCTGCGGGGGTAAAGAGCCCTCGTGGTGAGCGTTGCTGGAAAAGGCGGAAGCTATTCCGTCAGGTGGGTCTTGAGGAGACGAATGCGAGTGAACCGCTGATGACGTGTCGTAACGTATTCAACCGACGTCGAAACCGGGATCTGGACTTCTATCCCGCGAGCAAGGGTTGGGCGATGCCTGCTGACGGCCCAACTGGCGTCCGGCATGAAGGCGGCGTGACCTCAAGACAGGCTTCGGTAAGGAACGCAGGAACCTGTCGTCCCGATGTGAAGGGAGAAACCCAAGCGGTCAGTAGCCGTGAGGGTCTGAGTACCGATGCGGGGCACAGGGGCGGGGGCGCCCGTAGTAGGGTTGATGGTTCTGTAATGGGACCGGACCGAAGGGGCGTCGTCATCCGGCTCTATCCTGGTGGCAACCCGCAAGGGGATGACCGCTATGGATAGAGCAAAGCCGTTTTGTATTGCTAAACGCGAGGTGTGGGAAGCGTATAGGCAAGTGAAGGCCAACCGAGGGGCGGCTGGGGTTGACGGACAGTCTATCGAGGACTTCGATAGGGATCTGAGTAAGAATCTCTACCGGATCTGGAATAGGATGTCGTCCGGAAGCTACTTTCCGCCACCCGTGCGCCGGGTTGACATACCGAAAGGCGATACTGGAGCAACGCGGCCTCTCGGGATTCCGACGGTCGCCGACAGGATCGCCCAGATGGTTGTCAAGCGGCACCTGGAACCGATCCTGGAACCGGTGTTTCACCGGGATTCCTATGGATATCGGCCCGGGAAGTCCGCACACGACGCCCTCGTCAAAGCTCGGCAGCGTTGCTGGGCGCATGACTGGGTGCTCGACCTCGACATCAAGAGCTTCTTCGACGAGATCGACTGGGACCTTCTGATGCGAGCGGTGCGACGGCACACGGACTGCCCATGGGTACTGCTCTACCTTGAACGGTGGCTGCGGGCGCCTGTGAGCATGCCGAATGGGGACTTGGTTGACCGGGAGAGCGGGACGCCGCAAGGGGCTGTTGTCAGTCCCCTGCTGGCGAATCTCTTTCTTCACTATGCGTTCGATCTATGGATGCAAAGGGAATATCCGACCATCCCGTTCGAACGCTACGCTGACGACGCGATCTGCCACTGCGCGAGCGAAGCCCAGGCGCTTGAGCTACGTCAGGCGCTGGAACAGAGGTTTGCGGCGTGTCGGCTGCGGCTGCACCCGGAGAAGACCAAGATCGTTTACTGCAA
>JBEKLE010000096.1:0-17412 GCA_050010355.1 Rhodopila sp.
CTGGCTCCTGCGATACGCCCGCCTGGCTGATCCCGTTGCGGGACTTCCCTGATCCATCCTCGACCCACTAAGCCCTGAATGCATAAGGAACATCAATGCTCAGCTTTCTCGACCTCCTCAAAATCCAGCGCTGGGATGACCATCGCTATTACCACCACAGCCTGGTCAATCAGTCGCTGCACTTCTTGAGCGCCGTAAGTTTCGTCTGCGCCTACCTTCTGATATTCAAAGGTGATCCATGGCTCGCGGCCTTGATCGGATGGCTGGTGTCGATGACCAGCCGCCAGATAGGCCATTTCTTCTTCGAACCGAGGGATTACGACGTCATCAATCAGGCCACCGACGAGTACAAGGAGGCGATCAAGGTCGGCTACAACATCCGGCGCAAGATCGTGCTGATGACGGTCTGGGCCCTGTCGCCGCTCGTTCTTCTGGTTGACCCGACCATGCTGGGGCTCGTGGCCGCACCCAGGACCTGGATGCAATTTGCCAGGCATCTCGGGTATCTGTGGTTCGCGGTGGGCGTCAGCGGTCTGTTGTTCCGGACCGTGCAACTTTTTCTGACCCAGGATTACCTGACGGGCCTGGCCTGGACGACGAAAATCCTCACCGATCCCTTTCATGACATCAAGCTTTACTACCGCGCGCCCCTCCAACTCGTGCGTGGCGGCATGATCGCCAGGACGCTGTCGCCGGACCCAGCGCATGAAACCGAGGAATTCTATCCGTGAGCGAACCAACGATCTGACCGCAGGAACCGCTGAATATCAGGCGCCCCGTTCCCACCCAACTAAGTGCAAGCCCCTCGGCGCGAAGATAGTATTGCAGCATCCAGTTGTAGCGTGAAGGCCGGGTGTAGCACACGGTCCAGATCGACGATAGATTCTCAACCCTGACCGGGAAATTCGCCGACTCGAGACGACCATTCAGGCGACGCGCGCGGCCGTTCCAGATGCGGTCCAGATCCTGGTACAGCTCCTGGATCGCCGGCGAGTCGAGGCGGTGCAGGAACTCCTGCATTGCTCCCATCACATAGGGATGCGAATTGAACGTTCCGCGGGCGAAGCAGACATCAACCGGACGATCAGCACGATAACGCTTCATCAGCCCGCTGCGGCCACAAAGCACACCAACCGGAAGGCCCCCGCCGAGTGTCTTGCCGTAGGTAATGAGGTCGGGCTGGACCCCGAAATAGTCCTTCGCGCCACCTTTTGCCAGGCGGAAGCCAACGAAAACTTCGTCGAAGATCAAAACAATCCGGCGCTCGTCGCATACGCTTCGCAGCTTCTTCAACCAGTCCGTATAGGCCTCCCGATCGAACCCCGCGTGCCGTCCGCTGCCGACGAGTGCGGAATCTGCCGCGGCGCCAGCGTTCGGATGCAGCGCCTGAAGCGGGTTGACAAGGACGCAGGCGATGTCCTGCCGTCGGCGGAGGACGCGCAGCGTGCGGTCCGACAGTTCCGCCAGCGTATAGGTATCGCGCGCGGGCGTGGGGTTGCCGATGCCCGGCTGAACGTCCCCCCACCAGCCGTGGTAGGCGCCGCAAAACCGCACCAGATGCGACCGTCCGGTGTGATAGCGCGCGAGCCGAACCGCCTGCATCACGGCTTCCGTGCCCGACATATGAAACGATACCTCGTCCAGGCTGGAGATTTCGCGCAGCCGGACGACGTTGTCGGCCACCGCCGGGTGATAGGCACCGAGCACCGGGCCAAGATCGCGCACGCGTTCCGCCCCCCGTGCGATGCAGTCTTTGTAGAAATCATGCCCGAACACATTGACACCGTACGATCCGGTGAGGTCATGGAAAACGTTGCCATCGAGATCGGTGACCGTCACCCCCGACGACGACGCCAGAAACGATCCCGTCGGAAGATGCTGGCGGACAATGCGGCTGAACTGGAAGGGCACGCGATACGCGGCGGTGAACTGGAGATCGGAGATTCCGGCCGCCGCGTCCGTCGTCAGGGCGATCGTCCGCGCGAAACGTTGGCGGTATAATTGAGACAACCCCATGAAGCCGTTGCGGCGTCGCGCGGCCACGTCAGGCGGGGCATCGTCGCAGCGGAAGAATTGCTCCTCGTCAAAGTCGTAGAACGGGACCAGCGAGGCCACTCGCCGCGCCATGCGGGAATGTCCCGTGAGCGACCGATGCTTTGCCATGGACAGTTCCAACCGCGCCTTGACCCGGACGAACAGGATCACCGCTGCGACGGTCCCACCAGTCGCGTACAAGACTGTCATAAACATCTGCGCGCAGCGCCCCGCCTTCTGTGGTACGTATTGATCCCATGACGGTCCGCTCAATCATAATGAATTTTGTGCAGCAGGACGATTTGAACTTCCTGCTCACGAACCGCATCCCGCGACGCCTGCTGACCCGGTTCATCGGTTGGTTCAGCCGGGTCGAGCAGCCCCTGGTCCGCGACATGTCGTTGCGGGTCTGGGGCTTCTTCGCCGACCTCGATCTCAGTGACGCGAAACAATCCCGTTTCAAAAGCATGCACGATTGCTTTACCCGCTCGTTGAAAGACGGGGCGCGCCCGATCGAAATGCGTCCGGATATCCTCGTCAGCCCCTGCGATGCAATCGTTGGTGCCTCAGGCGTGGTGACGGACGGCCAGGTGCTTCAGGTCAAGGGCTTTGGCTACGCGCTTGATGATCTGCTAGGCGACGCTGACCATGCCGCCACGTTCCGCAATGGCTGCTATGTCACCCTTCGACTGACGTCGAGCATGTATCACCGCTTTCACGCCCCGCATGATTGCAGCGTCAGTGAGGTCTCTCACTTTCCCGGCGACACGTGGAATGTCAATCCGGTCACGCTGCGGCGGATCGAGCAAGTGTTCTGCAAGAACGAGCGCGCGGTTATCAGGACCAGGCTATCCGGCACCCGCCATGCGGTGACGCTGGTCCCCGTTGCCGCCATTCTGGTGGCGGGCATCCGGCTGTGCTTCCTGGACATGTCCCTCCGTTCCCCCGCGTTGGGGCGGCAAACGTTTTCCTGCCACGCAGCGCTTCGCAAGGGCGAGGAGATGGGTTGGTTCGAGCATGGCTCCACAATCATTCTGCTGGCGCCCAAAGGCTTCAGACTCTGTGACGATGTGCAAGAGGGGATGAAAATCCGCGCTGGGCAACCGCTGCTACGTATGCCAGCGTGACCGCGGTCGACCGCCCTAAGGCGGCGGTGCCGCACACGTCACCCTGAAAGTCCTCTAACCGAAGGCTGGTGCTCGAACATTCGCGGTCTCCATCCGAAGCCATGCATACCACGCCTCGAGCCCCTCACCCGAAACCGCGGATAGCTGGAGGACAATGATACCTGGATTGACCTGCACCGCATTCGAAACAACCCGTGCGACATCGAAGTCAATGTGCGGCAGCAGATCGATCTTGTTCAGGATCATGACGTGCGCCGCTCTGAACATGTGCGGATATTTGAGCGGCTTATCCTCGCCTTCCGTAACCGACAAAATGACGACCTTCGCCCGCTCGCCGAGATCGAACAGTGCTGGGCAAACCAAATTCCCGACATTTCGATCATGACGACCGATCCGGGTTCCGGCTTTAGCGCCCTTAAACCCAGCGCAACCATATCGGAATCGATATGACAGCCCGTATTGATCTGCACCGCCGGCGCCCCCGCCGCTCTGATACGCTCGCCATCATTGGAGGTCGCTTGATGGCCTTTGATAACGCGTAGCTTCAACTCGTCCTTAAGATCACGGATCGTGCGTTCCAGCAACGTCGTCTTGCCGGCGCCTGGCGAGCTGAAAAGATTGAGCGCCAGGATCTCACGACCTTTGAACCAGGATCTGTTTTGCGCAGCCAGGGCATCGTTCTTCTCAAGCAGACGCGCTTCAAGCGCAACGACTTCCCCGGTCGATGCCGGGTGATGATGACTGTGGCTGTGGCGGGTTCCATCCGCGTGCACGTGCTCATGATGGTCGTGATCACGGTCCATCGGTATTTCCTGCCCTCTGAAGATTGAGGACGGTCGTCCTGGCGTCTTCGCCACACCCACAATGTCCGCACATCACGACGCCTCCATCAGGTGCATCGATTTGACCTCGAGTTCTTCACCCTGCAGGCGTGTGACCAGACGTGACCCGCACGCACAGGCAGTAAACAACGTCTCCGTATCGAACTCGGCATCACAGACATTGCAGCGCGCCCGGCCTTCGATCTGATCGATCTTTAGACTGGCGCCTTCCAAAGCGTTCCCTCGGAAACGACGTCGAAACAGAAGGCGATCGCATCGCTCATCACGCCCGACAGCTTCCCGACTTCCAGCGTCACACGCAGGACGCGCCGGCCTCTGGCGGCGTCACCGACGATGGCCACAATCTTGCGGGCGATACCGAGTTCATGCATCGCGGCCTCAACAGATTCGCGGCAATTGCTCGCCAACCAGCATGTCGACGATGCGGCGGCCACCGAACACAGTTCGCATCGTTACGCGGCCGGCTTCTCCCGCGTGCACCCGGCCGATGATCGCAGCGCCGGCTCCAAGCGGATGCCCTTGCATCGCACGCAGCGCGGACGCGGCCTGATCCGGCGGTGCAATAACGACGATCTTGCCTTCGTTGGCAAGATACAGCGGATCGAGCCCCAGGATCTCGCAGAAGGCTTTCACCTCCTCGCGGATCGGGGTTCCTGCCTCGTCGATTTCAATGGCCACGTGCGAGGCGCCGGCGGCTTCATTCAGGATCGTTGCGACGCCGCCGCGCGTCGCGTCGCGGATGAAGCGGATGCCGGGGGCCGCCGTCAGCACCGTATCGATCAGATCGTACAGTGCGGCGCAGTCGCTTTCTATAGGGGTTTCCAGCGCCATATCGCCGCGGGCACACAAGATCGCCGCGCCATGATCGCCAAGCAAACCGTTGACCAGAACCACATCATCCGGACGTGCTCGGTGCGCACCCAGGCTCAGGCCCGAACGGATGACTCCAATGCCTGTCGTGGTGAGGAACAGCTTGTCGCAAGCGCCTTTAGGGACAACTTTGGTATCTCCCGTAACGATCGTGACATCCGCCTCCGCCGCGGTCTTTGCCATCGAGGCGGCGACCCGGCGCAGAAGGTCGATGCTGACACCTTCTTCGATGATCGCCGCGCAGGACAGGTAAAGCGGTCTGGCACCGCCGACCGCGAGATCATTGACCGTGCCACAGACCGCCAGTTTGCCGATATCGCCGCCCGGAAAAAACAACGGGTCAACGACGAAAGAGTCTGTGGTAAAGGCAAGACGGTCGCCATACCTGGCGAATCCGGCGAGATCGAAACGAGCTTGATCCTCCAGCGGTGCCAAGGCGTCATTGTCGAATGACCGCACGAACACGTCGTCAATCAGATCCTTCATCGCCTTGCCGCCGCCGCCATGCGCCAAGGTGACGGCACGGACGTTGACATGACCCAGGCGGCGCGTCGGGACGATATCGTTCATTCTGCCGCCACATGGTGTTTGACGCCGCCGTACTGGTAGTACGCCGCACAGGAGCCCTCCGAGGACACCATCAGCGCGCCAAGCGGCGTTTCCGGGGTGCAGGCTGACCCGAAGAGCTTGCATTGCCAGGGTTTGATGACGCCTTTCAAGACCGCGCCGCACTGGCACGATTTAGGGTCCGCGATCACCACGTTAGGGATCGCGAACCTCCGTTCGGCGTCGAAACGTGCGAATTCGTCGCGTGGTCTGACACCGGAATGGTCAATCGACCCCAGGCCGCGCCACTCGAAGAATTCCCGCAGTTCGTACACCCGAGAAACCGCCTCCAGCGCAGGCGAATTGCCATGTTCCGTAACTATCCGCGAATATTGATTCTCGATCTCTGCCCGGTTTTCCTTGATCTGCCTCAGAACCATCCAGATCGATTGCAGAATGTCCAGCGGCTCGAACCCCGAGACGACCATGGGCTTGCGGTAGTGTTTGGCGATGAACGCATAAGGCGCCGTGCCGATCACCATCGACACGTGACCGGGCCCAAGGAAGCCGTCAAGTTGCAGGTCCGGGCTGTCCAGAATCGCCTTAATCGTCGGCACGATCGTAATGTGGTTGCAGAACACCGAAAAATTGGTGATCCCCTCGGCCTCGGCCTGCAGGATCGTCAGCGCGGTTGACGGCATCGTCGTTTCGAACCCCAGGGCGAAGAACACGACCTCTCGGTCCGGGTTGTTGCGCGCCAGCGCCAGCGCGTCCATCGGCGAATAGACCATGCGGACATCGGCGCCGTCAGCCTTTGCCTGCATCAGGCTTTTTTGGGACCCAGGCACGCGCATCGCGTCGCCGAACGTGGCGAAAATCACTTCGGGGCGTTCGGCGATGCTGACACAGTCGTCCACCCGCCCGATCGGCAGGACGCAGACCGGACAGCCCGGACCGTGCACCAGCTCGATCTGCTTAGGCAACATGCCCTCGATTCCATAGCGGAATATGGAGTGCGTGTGACCGCCGCAGACCTCCATGATCTGCAGCGGCCGGGCTTCGGGAATGGTCATCATTGCAAGCAGCGACTCGATTTCCCTCACCAGGATCTGGGCCTTGGCGCGGTCGCGGAACTCATCGACGTATTTCACGCCGCTTCTCCGGCGGCGGTCAGGCGCATCGCTTCGATCTCCGCCTGCGCTTCGCCGAGTTCGGTCAGCAGCTTTAGGGTTTCGGCTGCCTCGGCTTCGTTGATGCGGCTCATCGCGAAGCCGACATGAATCAGCACCCAGTCGCCGACGCAGGATTCGATCGGACGGTCCTCGCTGACGATGCAGGCGACATTCACCTGACGCCGCACCCCGCCGACATCGACGGTCGCTAGCTGCTTCGTCGCATCGTCGATCTTCATGATGCGGCCGGGAATTCCGAGGCACATGGCGTGTTTGCTCCGATCAAATGGGCGGCGCCGATCGCCGCTTGTCCCAGTGCCAGCCCGCCGTCATTCGCCGGGACCTGCGAGTGGGAGAGAACTGCAAAACTGTTTTGTTGAAGGCGGTAAACCGTTTCCTCGAACAGGACCCGGTTCTGGAAGCACCCGCCGGATAGCGCGACGGTGTCGAAACGCGGTGCGTCATCGCGGCAGGCAAGTTTGACCGCCATGGCAACGATCACCTTGGCGAGGCCCTTGTGAAAGCGCGCCGCGATAACCGGGGCAGGAGTCTTCTGTATCAGGTCACACAGGATCGCCTGCCACACGGCCAAAGGTTCCACGTACGGAAAGCCCGAGCCGCGCAGGTTCTGCACCGAAAACGGATACGCCATGGCATCGTCCTCGTTACGTAACACGTCATGATCGACGATCGCCTCCAGCTGCGCCGCGGCTTGCCCCTCATGCGCCTGACGGTCCCGGCAGAGGCCCAGAGCCGCGGCGACAGCGTCGAACAGCCTTCCGCAGGATGTCGCCGTCGGCGTGTTGATGCCGTTGCGGATCATCGCGTCCAAGGTCGGCCGCGGCCGTTCAACGAGGTCCCGGTAAACCTCAAGTTCGGAGAAATTCATCGCGAACGCGGCCCAGCCCATTTCGGCCATCAGATGGGCGTAGAGATTGCGCCAGGGCTCGCGCACCGCCTGCGCGCCGCCCAGCATCGCCACCGGCTTGAAGGTGCCCAGGCGGGCATACCGCCGATAATCCGCAAGCAGGAATTCGCCGCCCCAGATCGAGCCGTCGTCACCCCATCCCAGACCATCCAGCACGATGCCCAGGACAGGCGGGGCGTTGAGTGCGTGACCGTTCTCGGCCAGACACGACGCGACATGGGCGTGATGGTGCTGCACCTCGATCAGCGGGATTTCCTGCTCGCGGGCCAGCTTCGACGACAGATACTCTGGGTGCAGATCAGCAATGACCGCCGCTGGCCGGTGATCAAAAAGCGTCGCGTGGAGCGCCAGATTTCTGCGGTAGTCCTGGAAGGTGGCGGCGTCTTCCAGATCGCCTTGATGCTGCGACAGGATCGCCTCGCCGTCCTTGACCAGACAGAATGCGGCCTTCAGTTCACCGCCCATGGCCAGAAGTTCGCCCGCGGCCTCAAAACCGCGAGGCAGACGGATCGGTGAAGGCGCGAAACCGCGGGCACGCCGCAGCACACGCACCTGCCCGGCCATCGCCCGCACCACGGAATCATCCACGCGGTTTGCGATCGTCCGGTCGTGCACCAGCGCGTATGTTGCGACACCGCACAGGCGTGCCCTGGCCTCCTCATCGCCGATAACCTGCGGTTCGTCCGACAGATTCCCGCTCGTCATCACCACGGGCCGGTTCGTCCGGCGCAGGATCAGCAGATGCAGCGGCGTCGTCGGCAGCATGAAACCGAGTGTCGCCACCCCCGGTGCGACCGCATCCGGCAGGTGCTTCGACCCGCCAGCATCCAATAGAACGATCGGCGCCGCCGCTCCGCTCAACGCGCGCTCCTCTTCCTCGGAAACCCAGCAGTAGTCCCTAATGATATCGATGTCCCGCGCCATCAGCGCGAACGGCTTGGCGTCCCGCCGCTTCAGTTGACGCAACCGCGCAACGACCTCCGGATTGGTCGCATCGCAGGCGAGGTGATACCCGCCAAGCCCCTTGATCGCAACGATTTCACCTTTCTGGATCAGGCTGCACACCGCATCGGCGCTATCCGGCATGGAATGCTGGCCGAGGCTGCACGCGTGGCCATCCAGGCGAATAAGCGTCGCTTTCGGCCCACAGGCATGGCAGGCGATGGCCTCGGCATGGAACCGGCGGTCGCCGGGGTCGCGATATTCCGCTGAGCACGCCGGGCACATTGGGAACGCGCCCATCGTCGTCGTTGCGCGATCGTAGGGTATGGCCTGAACGATGCTCAACCGCGGGCCGCAATGCGTGCAGTTGGTGAACGGATAGCGGTAGCGCCGCTCGAACGGATCACAGATTTCTGCCGCGCAAGCGGAACAGATCGCAGCGTCGGGGGAAACCTGGGTATGGCCTTTGCCGCCGATGCTGTCCGCAATACGGAACTGCTCCGGCAACGCGCCGCGGAATTCACAGGTTTCGATGCGGTCGATACGTCCCAGCGGCGGCGGCTCGCGTTCCATCCGGTCGATGAACGCGCCGACCGCTTGATCCGACCCGCCGACGCGCACCAGGACACCGTCGGCATCGTTCAGCACTTCGCCGGAAAGACCCAGATCCCTGGCGATACGCCATACAGTCGGACGGAATCCGACGCCCTGCACGCGGCCGCGCACACGGATTTCCAGCGCGGTCATGGCGCGGCGTTCCTGAGCAGTACGTGGTTGCCGGCGATGACCAATCTCGTCCCGCACGCCGCGACGCTGTACGGCCAGCACGGGCTGTCGCGTTGCGCGGGGGCCCAGTCGTCGCCCTTGCCGGTGTCGCCCTTGCCGGCGAGGCCATACTGCTCGGTATCGCAAACGAACAGCGGTCCGTCAGGCCACGCCAGAACCACGCCGTGCAGCCCGGCACTGCCGCCCAGAACGGCGAACGGCCCTGCTGGCGCCAGCAGTCGTTCCGCCCGCGATCCCTCGAACGGATCGGCGCGCAAGTGCCGCGGGGCGAGGGAAACGCGCATGTTATCTGGAAAACCCCACTTCGATGCGGGTGCCGATAACGCGTACCGCATCGGCCTGCAACAGCACCTCGGGCGCCGTCAGGCATCCGCCGCTGGTCAGATCGTACCAAAATTCGTGGTGCGGGCAGGTGTCGATGCCGTCCCGCACTTCGCCGTCATCGAGTGAAAGGCGCTTCGTCATAGATTGTTTTCCGCCGTGTGACCGGAGGATGCGTGTTACAGCGCATTCCCCAGATATTTGCAGCATCGCAGATTCGGACGGATGATCATTGATCACCGTCAACCCCGCCTCGAACGCCTGCACCACGATGTTGGTGGACCAACGCGCCAGCCGGCTCACTGATCGTCGGGCGTCGCCTTACGGGTCCGTCACCTCGATCCGGTCATAGCCCTTCAGGCGATAGATCAGGCCGGACATCACCCAGCTTAGGACAAAGATGCCGATGACGAGATAACCCAGCGTGCCAAAATCGTCGTTGAGGCCGGCGATAGCCCGCCATATTCCGTTACAGAAACCAAACCGCTCGCCGACGATC
Organism: Rhodopila sp.; assembly: GCA_050010355.1. Classification (GTDB taxonomy): domain Bacteria; phylum Pseudomonadota; class Alphaproteobacteria; order Acetobacterales; family Acetobacteraceae; genus Rhodopila. The sequence goes on from JBEKLE010000096.1 coordinate 10,068, forward strand.
CCCAGCACCTCGATCGCGCCGACCACGAAGGCGATGACCACGGATACGAAGGTAATCGTCAGGTTATAGTAAAGTTTGCGGATCGGCTTGACGAAGGCCCAGCCGTACGCGCCCAGCATCAGGATGCTGTCGGTGGTGTCGATCAGCGTCATGCCGGCGGTGAAAAGCGCGGGAAAAATCAGGATCGCCCAAATCGGCAGGCCCTGCGCAGCACCCATCGCCGACATCGCGAGCACCCCAATCTCGGTCGCGGTGTCGAAGCCAAGTCCGAACAGAACACCCAGTGGATACATGTGCCAGCTTTTGCCGATCAGCCGGAAGATCGAGCGGAACAGGCGATTGAGGCCGCCCCGGTTGGCGAGCAGCCGGTCCAGGTCTTCCTCGATGAAGCCGCCGCCCTGCCCGACCCGCTGAAACGAGCGCCAGATGCCGATCAGCACAATGATGTTGGCAAAGGCGATGGCGAACAGAAACCCGGCCGAGACCAGGGTGCCGACCAGGCTGCCAATCGACTTGAGTGCCTGGAAGCGCCCTTCCATCGCAGAGGCCACGATCGCGATGCCGATCGAGGCGAGGAACACCACCGTCGAATGGCCGAGGGAGAAGTACAGGCCAACCGAAACTGGCCGCTGACCCTGCTGCATCAGTTTGCGCGTCACGTTGTCGATCGCGGCGATATGATCAGCATCGACCGCATGGCGCAGGCCGAACGTGTAGGCAAGCAGCGCGGTGCCGAGCAGCACCGGGTGAGTATGCGCCGCCAGCAGGGCGATCCCCCAGACCACGATGGTGACCGTGATCAGACTTGCGTAGAGACCTAAAATCCTGCCGCTCAGCTCCGCGGCACCGGAGCCGGTGCCCTCGCCCACGGCGCTCACCTCACAAATCCAGGTAGCCGATCCATGTATGCTTTTTTTGCAATATGGTTAGCCTGTTAGCAGAGATCGCGCACCGATCAAATGGCGCAGTTGGTTGCCTGTGTTACAGGTGCCAGGGTCTCGACGGCTCTAAGATCGTTCTCCAGACGGCCCTTGGCGAGCGGCTTCGACGCGTGACAAGCCTCACGCCCGCCACCGGGAAAAACCAGCCGCCCGATAGGCGATACCAACAGACGCGCGAAGCAGCCCGGCAACCTGCCGTTTCCTGGTAAACTTGCCAACAACATGCGGACCTGCCACACGCCCGCAACTCGGATGCAAGCCACCCAGCCCTTCCTCGTATACCGAGACCGCATCGGCGTTCCGTCCGAGGTCGGCTTCCTTCGCCGCCAGTTCATCGGCTTCACTCGCCTGCACCCCGTCTGGACCGGCCGCACGTTGCTGCCCGATGCGTCCCAGATCAGCGACCACCTGCTCCGCCTGGGCGGCGACGGCCCCTTGGGCCCGATCCACCGCTTGCTGTACCGCCACGCCGGGATCGTGCCGTCAAGCCTGCTCCGTCACCCCTCACTCCCGTCGCGGCACAGCACCGCCAACGCCGGTGAATCGAGCCCCCGCAACAGCGGTGCCCTCTTCCCCCTTCTGCACGCCCAGTTCGCCCGCGGCGGCGCCCTCGCCCTGCCACTGGCCACGGCGCTCGGCCTGCGCATGGTCGTGACCCTCCACGGCGGCGACGTGAGCAAGCAGAAGAACTGGCGCGGCACGGTCCTGGCGCGGCGGTGGCCCAGCCTCGTGCGCGAAACGCACCGCTTCGTCTGCGTCTCCGCCGCCGTCGCCGAGGTCGCCGCCCGCCACGGCGTGCCGGCGGAGAAACTAGTCATCCTGCCAATCGGCGTGGAAATTTCCGGCCACCCGCCACCCCGCCGGCCAGCCGCATACCTGTTCGCCGGCCGCTTCGTCGAGAAAAAGGGGATACACATCCTCGCCGGCGCCCTCCGCCGCCTGCGAGCCCGGGGCGATCAAACCCCGCTCGTCTGCGTCGGCGACGGCCCCATGCGGCCGATCCTGGAAACCCTGGCCCGCGATGTCACCGGCATCACCCTGGCCGGCTGGCTGCCGCCCGACGCCGTCCGCGCCCGCATGAGCGACGCCATCGCCCTGGTCGTGCCGAGCATCATCGCCGCCGACGGCGACGCCGAGGGGCTTCCCAGCGTCATCCCCGAGGCAATGGCTCAGGCCTGTCCCGTCATAGGATCCAATCAAGGCGGCATCACCGAGGCGATAAGTCAGGCGAAAACCGGCCTTCTGGTCCCTCCCGGCAACCCCGAGGCGCTTGCAAGCGCCATGCAGCGCCTCGCCCAGGACGCCACGCTGCGGGAAATGCTCGGTGCCGCCGGCTTCCGCGAAGCCGCCACTACCCTGAATGCCCGCATCCAGTCAGAAAAGCTGGAAACTCTGCTGCTGTCCGTTGGCGGCAACCGTCAGCGGTGACGGCCGCCGAACCACCCTGCCGACCGGATCAGGCGCGCGCTAAGGCGGCGCCCAAAAACCAAGCGGGTCGGCTGCGATCTCACGCCGCGACGTGTCCCGCGTGCCATGACCCGGCCACCCAGGACGTGACGACGCCCGAGTATCGAAAGATCCTTGATGCGGCGGTAATTCTTTGGCGAGTTCCAACCGAAGTACCACGTCGTCGGCGCGAAAAGCCGGACGCTACCCCTGCCGGCACTTCATGCGCGGGTTCTTCTTGTTTATCACATAAACACGCCCACGGCGACGGACCACGCGGCAGTTCTTGTCGCGCACCTTGGCGGAACGCAGGCTGTTACGGACTCTCATGACACGCGCTGTCTAACCCATCGGAACTGCAAGGCGCGCTAGGTAGTGGCCCGCCTCCCCCCTGTCAAGCACGACAGCGACGCGCGACCGGCCGCCGCGGCACGAACCCCTCTTGCTTTTCCGCCGCCGCCCCGCGACCTTTCATCCCGCAAAGGAGATCCCGACGCATGACAACGGTCTTCATCGACGGCGAGTCCGGCACCACCGGCCTGGGTATCCGCGAGCGCCTGGGTGCGATCCCCCAGATCACCCTCAAAAGCCTCCCGTTCGACCAGCGTCGCGATCCATCGGCGAGGCGAGACATGATGGCCGAAGCCGACCTCATCGTCCTCTGCCTGCCCGACGACGCCGCCCGCGAATCCGCCGCCCTGGCCGCCTCATTGGGCAACGCCGCACCGAAAGTGCTGGACGCCAGCACCGCCCACCGCGTCGCCCCCGACTGGGTCTACGGCTTCGCCGAAATGCTCCCCGGCCAGGCCGGCCGCATCGCCGCGGCGAAAAACGTCGCCAACCCCGGCTGCTACCCCACCGGCGCCATCGGCCTGATCCGCCCGCTGGTCGATGCCGGGCTGATACCCGCCGACTACCCGGTCACCATCAACGCCGTCTCCGGCTACTCCGGCGGCGGCAAGGCGATGATCCAGGCGCACGAAACCACCCACGGCCCAGCCTTCGAACTCTACGGCCTGGGCCTCGAGCACAAGCACATTCCGGAAACCCAGCTCTACGGTGGCCTAACCCGCCGACCGATCTTCGTCCCCTCCGTCGGCCACTTCCTGAAAGGCATGCTCGTCTCCATCCCGCTGCACCTCGACACCCTGCCCGGCAAACCCACCGGCACCGACCTCGGTGCCGCGCTGGAAGCCCGCTACGCTGGATGCGACCTGGTCCGCGTGCTTCCGTCCCCCGCCGACGGCAAGCTGGAACCCGAGGCGCTGAACAACACCGATCGCCTCGAACTGACCGTCCACGCTAACGACAAATACCATCAGGCCGTGCTGGTCGCCCGTCTCGACAACCTCGGCAAAGGCGCCTCAGGCGCCGCCGTCCAGAACATCGCCCTGATGCTCGGTTTGCACACCGGCGTCGGCGCCCGGGAGCTTGCCGATGCCTGAGCGTTACGGGACCGTCTTCTCCCTCAACGGCGTCACCCCGACGATCGCCGACGACGCCTTCATCGCCCCGACCGCCGCGGTGATCGGCGACGTCGTGATCGGTTCGGAAACCGGCATCTGGTTCCACTGCCTGGTCCGCGGCGACATGGGCATCATCCGCATCGGCGCCCGCACCAACATCCAGGACGCGACGGTGATCCATATCGACTCCGGCGGATTTGACACTCACATCGGCGACGACGTCACCGTCGGCCACAACGCCGTCATCCACGCCTGCACCCTGAAAAACCGCGCCTTCGTCGGCATCAGCGCAACCGTCATGGACGGCGCCGTGATCGAGGAAGGCGGCATGCTCGCCGCCGGAGCCCTTCTGACCCCCGGCAAGATCATCGGCCCGAACGAGATGTGGACCGGCTCCCCCGCCAAACTCCGCCGCGTCATGGACGCCGAGGAACGCGCCCGCTTCGACCGCAACGCCGTGGTGTACCGCGACCTGGCAAAGCGGTTTTTGGCCGGATTGAAGGTCGTCAGCTAATTGTAATCTGTCACCGCCGGCCCAGACGCCGGCGGCTCACGACTTTCCCCTGCGTGTCATCACCGAGCTCGGCCCGGTCACCGACGTCTTTCCCCTTTTTCGCCGGGGACAGCAGTTCCAGCCATCGTGACCGCAAACCGCTGTTTGCCGTCACGCCCCCCCCCTGGAATCCGCTCGCAGACAAGCGTGAGCCGGGAGGCGACCGCGGGTCGCCGCATGAACCGGATACTTCCAGGCAACAGCACCGTATCGTGCGGAGCACGATACTAGCCGGCCGTTTATGCAGGCCGTATGCTGATCCCTCGCGGCGGCGATTTCGATACCGTTCCGTTGTTGGCCGTTCACAGCAGGAGCCGGGGTGAATCTCGCAAGGTCATGGTGCAATCCGATGGGGACCGGCATGGCCATCTGGAAAATTCTGTTCACGGCGATCTGGCCCTTATTGATGAGCGCCGGCGTGGCCGTAGCACAGACCGAGCATCGCGTCGCGCTCGTGATCGGGAATGGCAGCTACCTCAGTGTGGGGCGGTTGAGAAACCCTGCGAATGATGCAGCCTCCGTGGCAGCCATGTTGCGGCACGTTGGCTTCGAAGTGATCGAGCAGGAGGACGCGTCACGACGCGCAATGATCCAGGCGACGCGCACCTTCGCTGAAAAGCTCTCTCCGGGAGGAATCGGGCTGCTGTTCTATGCCGGTCACGGCATCCAGTCGCAGGGCGCCAACTACCTGGTGCCCGTTGATGCAAGTTTGGCTGTTGAAGACGACCTCAAATACGAAACGCTTGATCTGCAGGACATCCTGAACAAACTCGACGATGCCAGGGTTCGGCTGAGCATCGTGATCCTCGATGCCTGCCGCGACAATCCGTTCAGGGTATTTCGTTCGGCCACAAGCGGCCTCGCGATGATCAATCCACCGGCCGGAACCGTCATAGCCTATGCCACCGCGCCCGGGAAAGTCGCTCAGGACGGCAGCGGGGACCACAGCGTCTTCACCGCCGAACTTCTGAAGGCCATGGGGAAACCGGACAAATTACTCGATGTGTTCGAGCACGTCACCGATGCGGTCGAGCGCCAGACCGGGAACGTGCAGACACCTTGGATCAACTCGTCCTTCCGCGGCGATTTCTACTTCACCGGGCCGACAACCGTGACCATCACTCCGCCGCCCGACCCTCCGATGCCCACCACATCGGCGGAGATCGTCTTCTGGCAGTCGATCGCGAGCTCCACCAATCCGGCCGATTTCGAAGCCTATCTCAAGCAGTTTCCCCAGGGCAGCTTCGCCGCGCTAGCCCAGATCCGGCTGGCATCCCTGGCCACCCGTCCGAACCCCGCTCAACCGCCACAGGCCCCGGACCCGAGGCCGCCCGAAGTCAAAGATCCAAAGCCATCCCCGGCCCCTGTCGCCGCGCCGAAACCCGTTGCCACCGACCAGCCGGTCAGCCGAAAAGCGCCGCCGCCTGAACCGGTTCCCCCTGTTGCAACGACGACAAGTTCGCTGGCGCCGCGCGTCCAACCGGTTCAGCCACCTGCAACACTGCCACCGGCGGTCACCAGTGCCACACGGCAGCCCCAACCCAACCCCGTGCCGCCACCCGCTGCCCCCGCGGCGCCCACGCGAAGTTCGCAAGCCACATCTGCACCTGTGCTTCAGACCCCAATCCCGCAGCCGGCCCAGGAAGCTATGGTTAGGCCGCCACCCGCCGGCGCTCTACAGCCGCTCCCACCGGACGCCTTGCAGCCACCCCCGACGGCAACAGCGCCGCGGCCGGAATCATCCCAGCAAGCCCGATCCTGCGACATTCAATTTTTCGGCGGCATGGGCACCGGTGCTGGGGCATACGCAACGATCCGCGTCGTCAATACGGGCGACCGATGTGGACGCTTTTTATATTACCAGTCGGGGTGGCAAAACGGGGGCACGACTGGCGGTATCGCCGAGGCACGATACGCAAGTCTGTCATTGTCCAAGCCGCCAAGTCATGGCTCGGTCGCCATCGACGGAAGCGCGTTCTACTACACGCCATCAGCGGGTTTTGTCGGCAACGATGAATTCGCAATCGTTTCGACACCATACGGGCATCTTAGAGCTGTCGTCACCGTCCTGCCGCTCCCGCCGGCCCCGACGCAGCCAGCCCCGACCGCGCCTGCGGCGCCGCCGGAATCATCCCGACCAGTCCCATTCTGCGAAATTCGGCTCTTCGCAGGTATGGAGACCGGCGCCGGAGGATACGCAACGATCCGGGTCGCAAATACCGGCGATCGGTGTGGTGGGCAGATATGGTACCGAAAGGGGATACCGTACGAAAGTCTTTCGTTGTCCAAGCCGCCAAGTCATGGCTCTGTCACTATCGAGGGGAGCGCGGTCTATTATACGCCCTCTCCAGCTTTTTTCGGCGACGATGAATTCGCAATCATTTCGAAGCCCTCGGGCCATGGCCGATCTGTTGTCACCGTTCTGCCGCCGGCGCCGGCGCGGCAATAGGTGCGCCGAGCGCCCGATACGACGCCGATCAGCCAAGCGACCCAATCGCTGTTCATGGGATGATCCTGTTGGAGAAACCCGGACAAACCACGAGCTAGCCCCTCTCTCTGACGCGCGATACTAGCCGCCCGTTTGTGCAGACCGTATGCTGAACCTCGCGGCATTAACGGCGAAAGCGCTCCGCTCACCGCCTTGCCGCCCTGTGATTCGGTTCACAGCAGGGAGCAGGAACCGGAGTGACTATCGCAAGGTCATGGTGCAATCCGACGGGAACCGGCATGGCCGTTTGGACAACTCTGTTTACGGCGATCTTGCCCTTATTGTTGAGCGCCGGCGTGGCAGCGGCACAGACCGAACAGCGCGTCGCGCTCGTCATCGGGAATGGCAACTACCTCAGCGTCGGGCGGCTCAGAAACCCTGCGAACGATGCGGCAGCCGTGGCGGCCATGTTGCGGCACGTCGGCTTCGACGTCATCGAGCAGGAGGACGC
>JBEKLE010000097.1:0-16677 GCA_050010355.1 Rhodopila sp.
CCGTTCCAGTCCGCAACGATCAGCGCCTGTTCCAGAATAGCGGGAAATTCGCCGCCGTCGTACACCATGCCGGAGGGCGCATGGTACGGCATCTGCTCCGGCCGGATGTAGTTGCGGCGTCGTAACGCGATGGGGTCGATCCGCATTTCCCGCGCGGCGGTTTCAACCAGGCGCTCCATGTAGTAATTGCCCTCGGGCCGGCCGGCGCCGCGATAGGCCCCCACGGGCGTCGTGTTGGTGAACAGACATTTGGTGGAGACCTGAACCAGCGGCGTTGTATAGACGCCGATGATGTTCTTGACCGTGTTCAGCGTCGGCGGAATGGTCGTTGCGTTGCTCAGCCATGCGCCGAGGTTGCCGTATCCCGTGACACGCAGCGCCAGGAATGTTCCCTGTGCATCCAGCGCCAGTTCGGCCAGCATCTCATGGTCGCGGCCGTGACTGTCGGACATGAAGCTCTCTGAACGCTCATCGGTCCATCTCACCGGCTGACCCAGTGTGCGCGCGGCGTGCAGAAGGCAGACATATTCGGGGTAGGTGGACGCTTTCATCCCGAAGGACCCGCCGACATTGCCGGTCAGCACTTGCAGTTTTTCGACGGGGACGCCCATGATCCCGCTGAGTGACGCACGTTGCCCGAAAACACCCTGGCATCCGAGGCGCAGGATCAGACGATCTTTGTCTGCGTCGTATTCGCCGATGGCGGAACGCGGCTCCATCGGGCACACCACGATCCGATTGTTACGTAACGACAGCCGGGTGACATGGGCCGCTCCGGCGAAGGCGGCGGCGACTTTCTCGGTGTCGCCGTAATGGAAGTCCAGGCCGACATTGCCGGGCGCGTCGTCATGCACCAGGGGCGCGTCCGGCGCCGCCGCCTCACCGGCCGTGGTAACCGCCGGCAGCGGATCGATATCGGCGAACACCGCTTCCGCCGCATCCTTTGCCTGCTTGCCGGTTTCCGCCACCACCATCGCGATCGGTTCACCCACATAACGGACGCGGCCTGTCGCCAGCGGGCGCTGCGGCGATCTCGGGGTCGCTGAACCGTCCCGGTTCTTGTTCGCGGCGGCCGGCATGTTGCCGATCACGGCCGCGTCGAGGTCGTCGGCCAGCATCACCAGGCGCACACCGGGCATGTCGCGCGCGGCTTCGACGTCGATGCTGCTGATAATGCCATGCGCCATGCGGCTGCGTACCATCGCCGCGTAAAGCTGGCCGGGCCGGTTCAGGTCGTCGGTGTAACGCCCCTCCCCACGCAGCAGCACCGGGTCCTCCTTACGTGACACCGGTTGCCCGACGGCGAATTTTTCAGTGCTGAGCAAGGAGGGATCGAAGGGCGCATTCATCAGGACAAAGCTCTCGTCGAAAGGGCTACGTCATATCCAACGGGATATAGCGTGGCGGTGCAACCACGGCTGGGGGCTCTTCAGTGCCCCAGCACCTCGATCGAGGTGGATTTTATCAGCGCCAGCACCGGCTCCCCGGGCGACAACCCCAGCCGCGCCACGGCATCCGGCGTCACCCGTGACAGCAGGCCGCCGTCCGGTAATCCGATCTCGACGACAGCCGAGCGGCGAGAGGGGTCGTCGACGATTCGGCGTACGGTTCCCGGAACGATGTTGTGCAGACTGATGGCCTCGGGTGGCCTGACCGCCAGGATCACCTCGCGCGCGGGGATCCGGACGCGGCACCGCGATCCGACCGGACGATCCAGCAGGGGAACCAGGAATGTCGCGCCACCGCCTTGCAGGCGAGACAAGGCCCGGGGGGGAATGTTCTCCTCGACCCGGCAGGTCAGAAGGGCCGCGGCGTCGTCGCGGCGTGCCAGCGGCAGGTCTGCCCGGGCGGCGACCTCGGACAGCGAACCGAAACCCACGACATGCCCGGCGTTGATCAGCACCATGGAATCCGCCAGCCGAGCGACCTCGTCCAGGTCGTGAGTGACGTACAGGACCGGCAGACGAAGCGCCGTTTTTAACCGGGTCAGAAACGGCAGGATCTCGGCCTTGCGAGCGGAATCCAGGCTCGCGAGAGGCTCATCCATCAGCAGCAGATGCGGCTGCGCCAGCAGCGCGCGGCCGATCGCGACGCGTTGGCGTTCGCCGCCCGACAGCGTGTGAGGACGGCGTTCGAGCAGCGCGCCGATGCCCAGCAGATCAACGATTTCATCGAAACGAACCGTTCCGGCGGCGACGCGGCGCATGCCGTAGCGAAGATTGGTGGCGACCGACATGTGCGGGAACAGCCGCGAGTCCTGGAACACCAGTCCGACACGGCGCTTTTCCGGTGGCAGCCACACACCGGCGCGGGTGTCGGCCAGTACGGTGCCGTCGACCTCGATGCGGCAGTTGTCGGGGTGCAACAGACCGGCAGCCGCATTGATGATGGTCGATTTCCCCGAACCTGACGGGCCGAAAAGCGCCGTCACATCAGGTGAGGGGACCTCGAAGGCGATATCCATCTGGATTGAGGGGAACCGATGACGGAGTGCGAAGGATAAGGTCATCGACCCAGTATGGTGTTCAGTCGCTTGCCGATCCATTCCGACAACAGCAAGCCGATCAGTGCCAGAGTCAGCGAAACCATCGACAGTTCCGCGGCCTTTGCCTCGCCGCCCGGAACTTGCAGTGCGGCGTAGATCGCCAGCGGCAGAGTCTGGGTCTGGCCAGGGATGTTGGCGGCAAATGTGATGACCGCACCGAACTCGCCCAGGCAGGTCGCGTAGCCGACGATGGCGCCGACCAGGATGCCGGGGGAGGCGAGCGGCAGGGTGATCGTCACAAGCCGGTCCAGCCACCCGGCCCCCAGCGTGCGGGCTGCCTGTTCCAGGCCGCGATCGATCGATTCGAGCGCCAGCCGGATCGAGCGCACCATGATGGGAAAGGTCATGACCGCACAAGCGAGGCTGGCGCCGGCAGTGGTGAACACAAGGCGAATCCCGAACCAGTCCTGCAGCAGCGAGCCGACCGGGCCGCGGATGCCGAAGATGACCAGAAGCAGCCATCCCGTAACGACTGGCGGCAGCACCATCGGCAAATGCACCAGCGCATTCAGCACCGCTCGGCCGGGAAAACGATAGCGCGTCAGCAACCAGGCGGCGAGGACAGCCACGGGCAGGCCGAAACCGACCGCTCGCGCGGCGACGGCCAGCGTCAGCCAGACCGCCTCCCATTCCTCCGGCGACAGCATCGTCATGCGGACGGTATAGACGCGAAGACGCAGTGGTCCAAGCGCGCATGGTTGGTGTGGAGCGGCTGCGCGCAAAATGAATGAGATACCAGCCGGCCGACCGTCGCGTGCTCTCGGCCGGTTCGTTATCAGTCGGCGGCTTCAGTGAGCCTCGGGGCCTCGCTGTGGAGCGCGGCAAGCAGCGAGGTGACACTGGCGGAGCGGAGCGGGATGAAACGTTTGTTGGCCTGACGGCAGAGCGATTTTACTGTGTTCGCCGCGTCGTGGCTGATGCAGTCCACCGGGAACAGCGCAAAGTCACAGCGGCTGGCCAAGCCCGGCAGCAGGTTCTGGTGGTTTTCCACGCCGCCATCATGGTGGAGCAGGGTCGCGCCGAGGCCCTCGACGACCGGGCGCATCTGCGCGACCTGGTTGGGGCGACCGCCGACGTAGAGCAGCACGGCCCCGTCGAGCCGCGTCGGTGGGGCGTCGTTCGGTGCGCGCGCGAGGGATGCCTCGACCGCGTCCAGTTCCTGACGCAGGGCTTCGGCGGTGCGTTCCGCGGCAACCCGGGCGGCCCGTTCGGAATCGCGTTCGGTCTGGACGACCCGAAGGCGTTGCTCGAGCGCGGTTCGGCGGCGTTCCTCGGTGGCGAGGCGGCGTTCGCGGTCGGTCATCAGAGCCCGCAGGGCCTCGCTGTCGGCCGGCGCGGAGTTGGTTGCGTCCGAAACGATCTGATCCGCGAGCGCCTGCCGCAGTTCGCGGATCAAGGCGTCGCGGGTGACGACCGCTTCATGCAGCGCCTGTTGCTGGCGTTCGACTTTCGCTTGCAGCGCGGCGTTCTCGGCCTCCATCTGGCACAGGCGCCTGATGTCGGCTCGGTTGGCGGACCCAACGAGGTGCGACAACATGTGCACTTCGCCGAACGCTTCGCGGATCAAGGCCTGGCAGGTGAGCGGGTGGGTGAGCGTCGCCCAGTAGGCGCCGGGGATTTCCCCGCGGCGCACCGCGTCCCGCCACAGGCCGCGGACCGCGTCCTCAGAATCCGCGCGGGCGAACTGGTTGACCGCGAGTTTGTGCCGGTGATCGAGCGCCTTGTGCAACTGTCTGGCGGCGTCGTCATGCCGTCCGGCCAGGCTGACGGCGGTGCTGTGCAGTTCGTGGTCGGTGCAGGCTTGGGAAGCCATCCCGAACTTTTTCAGAACCTGCCGCAGTTCAGCGTTGGACAGGCAGGTGCCGATGATCGAGCAGTGCAGGTTGGTATTGAATTCCCAGATCTTCGTGCGCCTTGGTGCCGTCTCGCGGATGATCAGCGTTGGCGGGATGGCGCGGAAGTCGAACGCGCGCGGCAGCGCCGAGGCGTGCTTACACGAGATGGAAGGCCCCGGTCCGCTCATTCCCGTTGATTCCGGTGGGACATATCGACTCGCATAGCTCCCCGCCGTAGTATATGATCGGCTACAGCGATAGTGGCTGATCACGCCGCATCTGCCAAGCGGAAACAGGGTTGGCGTCGCGGCCGGCAAAGCAAGGAGGAACACACATGGATACGATCGCGCTTGATTCGAGACTCCGTCATTCGAACGGTTTTCTGGGCCGCACCGCCGGCATGCTGATTGATGGGAAGCTCGTGCAGGCCGCATCCGGCAAGACCTTTGCCGTCTATAATCCAGCGACCGGAACCGTGATCGCCAACGTGCCGGAGGCCGAGAAGGCCGACGTCGATCTGGCCGTTGCGGCGGCTCGCAGGGCGTTCGACGACGGGGTCTGGGCGAAGATCGGTCCGTCCGGACGCGGCAAGATGCTGTGGAAGATGGCGGACCTGCTGGAGCGCGACCTGGAGGAATTCGCCGAACTCGAATCGATCGACAACGGGAAGCCTTACGCGGTCGCGCGCGTTGCCGATCTGCCGCTGGCGGTCGATATGTTCCGCTACATGGCGGGCTGGGCAACGAAGATCACCGGTTCGACAATGCCGCTTTCACTGCCGGGCGAATATCTGTCCTATACGGTGCGGGAGCCTGTGGGCGTCGTTGGCCAGATCATCCCGTGGAATTTTCCGCTGCTGATGGCTGTCTGGAAGCTGGCGCCGGCGCTGGCCGCGGGCTGCACCGTTGTGTTGAAGGCGGCCGAACAGACGCCGATGACCGCACTGCGGCTGGGCGAACTGTTCCAGGAAGCAGGATTTCCGCCGGGCGTGGTGAACATCCTGACCGGCTTTGGCGAAACCGCGGGAGCAGCCATTGCCGGGCATCCGGACGTGGACAAGGTGGCGTTCACCGGGTCGACCGAGGTCGGCAAGCTGATCGTCCATGCGGCGGCGGGTAATCTGAAGAAAGTGTCGCTGGAACTCGGCGGCAAATCACCGGCTATCATTCTGCCGGATGCCGATCTCGATCTGGCCATAGCCGGAGCGGCGAACGCGATCTTCTTCAACCACGGGCAGTGCTGCTGTGCGGGGTCGCGTCTCTACGCGCACAAATCGGTGTATGACCGGGTCGTCTCGGGCGTTGCAGACATCGCTGGCAGGATCAAAGTCGGGCCTGGGCTCGATCCGTTGACCGAGATGGGACCGCTGGTTTCGGATGAGCAGTTCTCGCGCGTCACCGGCTACATCGAGGACGGGCGCCGGTCGGGGGCGCAGGTTGCGGTGGGCGGTAACCGGGTCGGCAACCTGGGATATTTCGTTGCGCCGACGGTGCTGGAGAAAACCACGCCGGACATGACGGTGATCCAGGAGGAAATCTTCGGACCGGTGGTTTGTGCCCTGCCATTCGACGATGACGATCTGGACGTGATCGCGAAGCGGGCCAACGACACGATTTATGGCCTTGCGGCGAGCGTGTGGACCGCCGACGGCGGGAAGGCGCACAGGCTCGCCAGCCGGATCCGTTCAGGCACGGTCTGGATCAACTGCCACAACGTGTTCGACGCGTCGCTGCCGTTCGGTGGCTACAAGCAGTCCGGCTGGGGCCGCGAGATGGGCGCGGAAGTGTTCCACAACTACACCGAGGTCAAAGCCGTCACCGCGGCTTTGTGATGGACGTGCGGCAGGGCAGGGTGGCACCCTCTCTGCATGACCGACGAAAATGAACTGCGCCTGGGGGAAGTGGCGGTCGCGCTTCCCCCGGCTAGCGATGCAGGCGTCTATTTCATCGGCGTCATTCACACGCCGTGGCGGGTGCGTGGGGAGTGTCCCAAGCGGGGCAGCCTCGACGACGGACCGGTCTGCTCCATTGTCGTGGATGAAAGATGGCTGCAGGCGCTGACGGATATCGGCGATCATCCGCGCGTTCAGGTGCTGTATTGGATGCATCGTGCGCGGCGGGACCTTGTGTTGCAGACGCCGATTCGCACCGGGCAGACCACAGGAAGCTTCGCGTTGCGATCCCCGGTGCGGCCGAACCCGATCGCTTCGTCGGTCGTTGCGTTGGTGGGAATCGAGGGCACGACGCTGCATGTCCGCGGGCTGGACTGTCTTGACGGAACACCGCTCATCGATCTGAAACCGGACCGCAAGTAGACTCCTGAGGTGCGATGCGCTATATCCGGACAGGAATAGCGTGGAGGGTCCGGACCAATGAACGTCATGACGCAGATTCATCCTTTCCTGGATGGCAAGACGAAACGCATGCTGATCGGCGGCAAGTGGCTGGAAGCCGCGTCCGGCAAAACGTTCGAGACCCGCAATCCCGCGACAGGCGAAATTCTCGCCCATGTCGCCGAGGGCGACGCCGAGGATATCGACCGCGCCGTCGCCGCGGCACGTGACGCCTTCAATGGCCCCTGGAGCAAGTTCAAACCCGCGCAGCGCCAACTCGTCCTGCTGAAACTTGCCGAACTGGTGGAACGCGACATCGAGGAACTGTCGGCACTCGATACGCTCGACATGGGCGCACCGATCACCCGCACCCGGGCGAATCGCGCCCGTGCGCTTGGTATGCTGCGATTCTATGCGGGGATGGCGACAGCGTTGCACGGCGAAACGATCGACAACTCGCTGCCGGGCAATTTTGTGTCCTTTACCCTGAAGGAACCCGTCGGCGTCGTTGGTGCGATCATCCCGTGGAACGGCCCGCTCGGGGCCTCGATCTGGAAGATCGGGCCGGCGTTGGCGACCGGGTGCACCGTGGTGCTGAAGCCGGCCGAAGAAGCGCCGCTGACCCCGTTGCGGCTGGGCGAGTTGTGTCTGGAAGCGGGCGTGCCGCCGGGTGTCGTCAACGTGGTGCCTGGCTTTGGGGAGACCGCCGGGGCCGCGCTGGCGTCCCATCCGGATGTGGACAAGGTTGCGTTCACCGGATCGCACCTGACCGGGCAGTCGATCATCCGAGCGTCGGCGGGGAACCTGAAGCGGGTGTCGCTGGAACTGGGCGGAAAGTCGCCGGATATCGTCTTCGCGGACGCAGATCTCGACCAGGCGGTGCCCGGCGCCGGTATGGCGGTGTTCGCCAACTCCGGGCAGATCTGCAGCGCGGGAACGCGGTTGTTCGTGGAGAAGAAGATCTATGAGGAGTTTGTCGGCCGGGTCGCCGACTTCAGCAAGACGTTGCGTGTCGGCGACGGCAGCGACCCGGAGGTCCAGGTCGGTCCGTTGGTTTCGCAGGAGCAACTGACCCGGGTCACCGGCTATCTGAACATCGGCCGGCAGGAAGGTGCGCGCCCGCTGTCGGGCGGGGAGCGGCTGACGGATGGTGCGCTAGCGAAAGGGTTCTTCGTGCCGCCGACGGTGTTCGCCGATGTGCGCGACGATATGCGGATCGCTCAGGAGGAGATTTTCGGGCCGGTGATCTCAGCGATTCCGTTCACCGACATCGACGAGGTGATCGAGCGGGGCAACAAGACGCAGTTCGGTCTTGGCAGCGGCGTATGGACGCGGGACGTTGGCAAGGCGCATCGGTTGGCGAGGGCAATCCGGGCCGGGTCAGTCTGGATCAATTGCTATCAGGCAATGGACCCAGCCGTGCCGTTCGGTGGATATAAAATGAGCGGCTATGGCCGCGAATCAGGCGTGCAGCATCTGGAGGAATACCTGAACGTGAAGTCGGTCTGGATCAAGACCGACTGACAAAGCGCCCGGCGAGCCTATCTGAAACTGTTATCCGGGCCTGAGAAAGAATGCTACCATTCGTGCTCGGCAGGCTCGCCGGCAAACCAACCTAGAGGCCGCCTCATGAAGTTTGGTATTCACAACCCGTCCTGGATTTTCGGTGCCGATCCGGCGGACGCGTTCGAAGGCGTGAAGGCGAAGGCGCGGTGGGCCGAAGACCGCGGCTTCACCTGGTTCTCGGTGATGGATCACCTTATCCAGATCCCTTTTGTGGGTGAGCCCGACGAACCGTTTATCGAAGGCTGGACCGTGTTGTCCGCGCTGGCCGCTGTCACCGGCCGGATTCGGCTTGCCACGCTTGTATCGTCCGTGGGCTACCGAAATCCGGCGCACTTGGCGAAGATCGCCGCCGGGGTCGATCTGATCAGCCGGGGACGGCTTACGTTCGGTATCGGTGCCGGTTGGTTCGACAAGGAGTACCGGCAATATGGCTGGGAATTTCCGGAGCGGCCGGCGGTGCGTATCCGTCAGTTGGAGGAAGCGGTCAGGCTGATCCTCGCGATGTGGTCGGAGAAGCGAACGACCTTTCACGGCAAGTATTTTCACGTCGAGGACGCGATCCTGGAGCCGAAGCCGGTGCAAAAGCCGCACCCGCCGGTCATGATCGCCGGCGGCGGCGAACAGCTTACGCTGCGTGTGGTCGCCCGTCTGGGTGACGCCTGCAACGTGTTCGGCGATCCAGCTGAGGTGAAGCGGAAGTTCGCGATATTGCGCGGCCATTGCAACGCCGAAGCGCGTCCGTACGAGGCGATTGAGCGGACCACCGTGACCGGCCTGCTGCTGGCGCGGGATGAGGCGGCGCTGGCGGCGAAGCGCGTGCGGCTCGGGGTTCCGGGAACGTTCAACGGTTTTGCCGGCACGGTGTCCGAAATGACTGACCTGGCTGGACAGTATCGCGATGCCGGCGTGCAGCTTCTTATCAGCAGCGCATTCCGGAACGACATTGAAACGCATGAACTGCTGGCCTCGGATGTGATTTCGCACTTTGGTTAGTGGGCGGAAGTCATATCGCCGGCGTGTAGCCGAAGCTGAAGAAGATCTTCAGTGCTTCAGCCGAGCGCAGAAACGCCAGCGCACTGGACGCAAGCGGGTTGCGGGTGGGATTGGCCAGTGCCACGGGATAAATGATCGGCGCGTGGGAATCGGATGGGAAGGTGCCAACGGCGACAGCCTGCGCATCGCCATGAAGATCGGTCACGAAACAAATCGCCGCCGCGACTTCATGGTGATCGACCAGTACAACGGCGGCTGGTGAGCTTTCAGCGATAGCGATATGCGGCTCGACCGCCTGCCAGAAGCCAAGCGACTGGAGAGTTTGTTTCGCATAGCGCCCCGCCGGGTCGTGATCGGGATCGCACATGGCCAGCCGGCCGCCGTTCAACAGCGCGTCCAGCGCGAAAGTCCGTGTGATCGTCGCGGCGGTCTGGGTGCCGGCGGGCGCGGCGAGCACGAGATCGTTGGCTATCAGGTTCGATCGTGTTTCCGGTTGTACGAGGGCCTGGCGGGCGGCCTCATCCATCCAGGCGAGATCGCCGGTCAGAAGAATGTCCGCCGGGGCGCCCCCGGCAAGCTGGCGTATCAGCACCGGCGTTGGCGCGTAGATGGCGACCGCGGCGCCGCCGCCGGCCTCACGATAGGCCGCCACAACATGTTCGAGCGCAGGCCGGAACGTCATGGCGGCGTAGATCTGCACGGGTGCGGGCTCTGCCTGGGCCGGGCGTGCCAGAGCCGGGCGTGCCCGCGCCATGGGCAAGCAGCACAGCAGATTGCGTCGGAACATCATCATTTGCGGACCTCGGGCAGGCATGGCACTTGTATTGCATGCTGCCGCTGTCGAAGCGCAGCGGAATCGGCATAATGGACCTCAACACTGTCTCAGAGATCGGCCGTCCGGGTGGCCGGGGCGATTTGCAGGCCTGGCGCGTGGGCGATGCCTGGCTTGCCGGCGGCACCTGGCTGTTCTCTGAACCACAACCGGCGCTGACACGGCTGATCGATCTGTTCGGACTGGGCTGGCCGGCGCTGGAACCGGGCGCGGACGGGCTGCGGGTCGGCGCCACCTGCACGCTCGCGCAGCTTGCGGCGGCCGAATTTCCGGCCGACTGGCGCGCGGCACCGCTGTTCCGGCAGTGCTGCCGGGCGCTGCTGGGATCGTTCAAGATCTGGAATGCGGCGACGGTGGGTGGCAACCTGTGCATGGCACTCCCGGCCGGCCCGATGGCCGCGCTGGTCACGGCACTCGACGGCGTCTGCATCATCTGGACGCAAGCGGGCGGGGAACGAAGCGTGCCGGCGGCCGAGTTCATCCTGGGGCCGCAACGGACAGTCCTGACGCAAGGCGAGTTGCTGCGTGCGGTCGACCTGCCGTTGGCCGCGTTGCGGCTGCGCACCACGTTCCGGCAGATCTCCCTGACCCCGGCGGGCCGTTCGGCTGCGCTGCTGGTTGGCACGCGGGCGCCAGGGGGCAGCTTCGCGTTGACCGTGACAGCCGCCACGCGCCGGCCGGTACGACTGGATTTCGACGGCATCCCGAGCGAAACCGAGGTGCATCAGGCCGTGGTCCAGGCGATCCCCGATGCGCTGTATTACGACGATCTGCATGGCGCGCCCGCCTGGCGGCGGCACATGACGTTTCGATTTGCGGAAGAAATCCGGCAGGAGTTGTCGTCATGACGTTGACCGTCAACGGGGTCGATCACGCCGCGGAGCCCGCGCCCGGCCAGTGCCTGCGCACGTTTTTGCGTGAACTGGGCTGGTTCGGCGTGAAGAAGGGTTGCGATGCGGGCGATTGCGGCGCCTGCACCGTGTTGATCGATGGTCAGCCCGTGCACAGTTGCGTCACACCAGCCTTCCGCGCGGACGGGCGCGCGGTCACCACGATCGAAGGCCTTGCCGGCCACGGCGAACTTCATCCGATGCAGCGTCGCTTTCTGGCGGCGCAGGGCTTTCAGTGCGGGTTTTGCACGCCGGGCATGGTGCTGACGGCGTCCTGTCTGGATCAGGCACAGCGCCAGGATCTTCCTACGGCCATGAAGGGCAACCTGTGTCGCTGCACCGGATATCGCGCCATCGAGGACGCGATCGGCGGCGTCCGCCACACGGACGACCCCGCCGCCGGGTTCGGACATAGCGTGCCTGCCCCGGCGGGTCCCGCCGTGGTCACGGGATCAGCCCGGTATACCCTGGACATTACCCCACCGACCGGACTGTTGCACTTGAAACTGCTTCGTTCGCCGCACGCCCATGCCCAGATTGTTTCGATTGAAACCACTGCCGCCCTGGCCGTGCCGGGCGTTCACAGCGTGCTGACATCGGCGGATTCCCCGCCGCCGCACTTTTCCACCGCCCGGCATGAGAACCCGCTCGATGATCCGGACGACACCCGCGTTCTGGACGACGTTGTGCGCTTTATCGGCCAACGTGTCGCCGCGGTGCTCGCTGACAGCGAAGCGGCGGCCGAAGCGGGATGCAGAGCCTTGCGGGTCGAATACGAGGTGCTGCCGGCGGTTTTCGATCCGGAGGCGGCGATGCAGCCCGGTGCGCCGCTCGTGCACGGCGACAAGGGGCCGGCGGCACGGATCCACGACCCCGAACGCAACGTGGTGGCCGAGGTCCAGTTGTCACACGGCGACCCCATGGCCGGCCTCGCCGAGGCGGACTTGGTGCATCAGGGGATCTATACCACGCAGCGGCTTCAGCATGCCGCGTTGGAGACCCATGCGGCGGTCGGCTGGCTGGACGAGACAGGGTGCCTTGTCCTGCGAAGCAGCACCCAGACGCCGTTCCTGACGCGCCGCGCATTGTGCGATCTGTTCGGTCGGCCGCTTGACCAGGTGCGGGTGTTCTGCGAGCGGGTCGGCGGCGGCTTCGGCGGCAAGCAGGAGATGCTGACCGAGGATATCGTTGCGCTGGCGGTGTTGCGCACCGGGCGTCCCGTGCGGCTTGAATTCACCCGCGAGGAGCAGTTCACCAGCGCGCCCTCGCGCCACCCCATGCGCGTTGCGGTGACGCTCGGCGCGCGGCGGGACGGCACGTTGACGGCGATGCAGCTCCGGGTCGTGTCCAACGCCGGCGCCTATGGTAATCACAGCGTCGGCGTGCTGTTCCATGGAAGCGGCGAGTGCATCGCGGTGTATCGCTGCCCCAACAAACGGGTCGAGGGCTATGCCGTCTATACCAACACGCTGCCCGCTGGCGCCTTCCGTGGGTACGGGCTGAGCCAGACGGTGTTCGCTGTGGAATCGGCGATGGACGAGCTGGCCCGTGCCCTGCGCATCGATCCGTTCGAACTGCGCCGGCGTAATATCATTGCGGCGGACGAAGAGATGCACGACGATCTGGTCATGGGCAGCTATGGATTGACTCAGTGCCTGGACCTGGTGGAGGCGGCGTTGCGGCGGGGCAACGATACAACCGCGCCTGACGCCTCCTGGAAGATCGGTGAGGGCATGGCGCTGGCGATGATCCACACCATCCCGCCGCGCGGTCATTTCGCTCAGGCGCGGATCGTCCCGCGGCCCGAAGGCGGCTATGAACTCACTGTCGGCACCGCGGAGTTCGGCAACGGCACGACGACGGTGCATGCGCAGATCGCAGCGGCGGTGCTGAACACCAGTCCGGCGGCGATACGGATAAGCCAGTCGGACACCGCGCTGATTGGGCACGACACCGGCGCCTTCGGCAGCGCCGGCAGCGTGGTGGCAGGGCAGGCAACCGAGCGGGCGGCGGTGGAATTGCGTGACCGGCTGCTGGATCTGTGTGCCGGGAAGCTGGGTGTGGATCGGGCGGACTGCGGGCTGTCGGGAGACTCCGTCCTTGCGGGTGGGTTTCGCGTTAAGGTCGGTTCGTTGCCGGACGCGGTTGGCTTTGGCAGCAGCGACGGCACGCCGCGGTCAATCGCCTTCAACGTGCACGGGTTCCGCGTGGCGGTGCAGCCTGGGACTGGAGAAATCCGCATCCTGCAAAGTGTTCAGGCGGCCGATGCGGGGCGCGTCATCAACCCAATGCAGTGCCGCGGCCAGGTCGAAGGCGGCGCCGCCCAGGCCATCGGCTCGGCGTTGTATGAGGAAATTCGGATCGACGCGAACGGGCGTGTGGAGAACCCAGCCTTTCGTGGCTACCATATTCCCGCCTGGGCAGACCTGCCTCGCACCGAAGTGTTATTCGCCGACACCACCGACAGCGTCGGACCGTTCGGTGCGAAGTCCATGAGCGAGTCCCCGTTCAATCCGGTGGCGGCGGCACTGGCCAACGCGGTGGCTGACGCGGCAGGGGTGCGATGCCGCGAATTGCCGCTGAAACCGGACCGCGTTTTTCAGGCGCTTGCTGAAAAGACCGGCGGCTTGTAGCGAGATCAGGACCGAAGCAATGTAACGTCGCGTCGCGAGAGGAGACCGAACGATGTTATACAAAACCTATCCCGTCACGCGCAGCGATGCGGAGTGGCGCCGCCTGCTGACGCCGGAACAGTTTTACGTGATGCGAACCCATGGCACCGAGGCGCCGGGCAGTTGTGCGTTGCTGACTGAAAAGCGGCCGGGCCGCTTCACCTGCGCCGGGTGTGACACGCCGCTGTTCGAGACGAAACTGAAATTCGAGAGCGGGACTGGGTGGCCGAGCTTCAATGATCCTATCGAGGGGGCTGTCGAGACGACGGTCGACCGTAGCTACGGCATGATCCGAACCGAGGTGAATTGCGTAACCTGTGGCAGCCATCTCGGACATGTGTTCCCGGACGGCCCGCCGCCGACGTATCAGCGCTACTGCATCAACGGCGTCGCAATGAATTTTTTGCCGGACTGAGAGTTTGAAAAGGAATGTCCTCCCGCACCGAGTCGACGAAAAAACATCAGTGATAACCGAGGGCATCCTTTTTAAGGTTCGATTGATTTTCCCCCTCTGAGGAGGCATTCCGATGGATCAGCATCCTGCCCTTCACGCCGGCCGCGTGGCGGTCATCACCGGTGCGGCCGGTGGCATAGGGCTCGCTGCCGCTACGCGATTCGCCGCGATGGGACTGAAGGTTTGCCTCGCCGACCTGTCGGCCGAGGCGCTGGCGCGTGCCGCCGAAGCGGTCATTGCCGCATCGCCGTCCGGACGGGACGCGGTGCTGACGGTGGCCACGGACGTCAGCCAGTTGGGTTCGGTCCAGGCCCTGCGTGACGCCGCGTACGCTCGGTTTGGCGAGGTTGCCGTGCTGATGAACAACGCCGGCACCGCGCCGGGCGGCGGACCCTGGGAGCATATCGACCGCTGGCGGCGTGTGCTGGAGGTCAACCTGTGGGGCGTCATCAACGGCGTGCAGACATTCACCCCGTCGATGCTGGCGCAGCGTAACGAATGCGCCATCGTCAACACGGGGTCGAAACAAGGGATCACATGCCCGCCGGGCGACACCGCGTACAATGTCAGCAAGGCGGGCGTGAAAGTGATCACCGAGGCGCTTGCGCACAGTCTTCGCAATGAGCAGGGCGCGCGGATTTCGGCGCATCTGCTGGTGCCTGGGTCGACCTTCACCGGCATGACGAGCCGCGGCCGAACGGAGAAGCCGCCGGGGGCATGGGCGCCGGATCAGGTGGTGGACATGCTGATCGAAGGGATGAACCAGCGCGATTTCTACATCATCTGCCCGGATAACGAGGTGACCCGCGCGATCGACAGCCGGCGGATCCTGTGGGCCGCACAGGACATCACGGAGAACCGCCCCGCGCTGTCGCGTTGGCATCCGGACTACAGGACGGCGTTTGAGGCGTTTCTAAACGCGTAGTGGGGGTTTCGGAATCCGGTGTGGCATGTCAGGCTGTCGCCGCACCATCACTGATGTGAACGGCGGAACTTTCATGCCGTGAACGGGGCGTCGAGCCGGATGTTGCCATCCGGACCAACGGGACCTATTCCAGACCACGGATCGGTCCAACTGCCGCCTGGACTCCGTTCCGACCCCCGCGTTCGGTGAGGTGAGAGGTGGTGACCAGTTGCTTGGCATCAAATTTAATCGAGGGCGACAGTAACCACATCCCTGGCCCATGCGAATGAGCAGACATGGCGTCAGAGGTGGCAATGTCAGCTGGCATTTCGGTGGCGGTCTGGCCCCAAGTGATGGTTTGGGCGCTGCGAGGCCTGCGACCACTGGGCTCAAGACCCTTGGAGTCGAGGTCCTTGGGGGGCAGCATGGCCGGTAGCGACTGGGGTGCGCTCATGGTCGCCGCCCAGGCGGGAAACGCCCGGCTCTATCATCGTCTGCTGACTGAGGTGGGTGACTGGCTACGGCGGTATTACACCCGCCGGCTTCCGAACGCGATGGTTGCAGATGCGGTTCAGGATACCCTGCTGGCGGTCCACGAGAAGCGTCACACCTACGATCCGTCGAGGCCCTTCGAGCCCTGGCTCGCGGCGATCGCACGCTACAAATGGATCGACCGGCTGCGCGCCATGAAGTCGTCGCCGGCGGAGGCGCTGACCGAGGATATCGCGGTCGCTGATCATGGCGATGCGGTGGCGAGCGCATGGTCGCTCGAGCGGTTGTTGCGGGAGCTCAAGCCGGCACAGTCGGACGTGATCAGGCTGGTCAAGCTGCAAGGGCTCAGCATCGAAGAGGCGGCGGCTCGCACCGGGCAGTCGATCTCGCTGGTGAAGGTGAACATCCATCGCGGGCTGGGGCGATTGGCCTCCATGGTGAAAAGCCAGTCCGATGCTGAATGATCAGCTGCTCGAGCGCCTCGTCACCGATCTCAAGCCCGTGCGGCGCCGGAGCTTCAGGGGCGACGCGCTGATCTTCGCGTCGCTTTGCCTGATCGAACTGGCCCTGTTCGCGGTTCTGGGCCCGACGCGACCCGACATGACCATGGTGATGGCAGTGCCGTCATTCTGGTGGAAGCTCGGTAGTCTCGGGCTGATCGCGCTGGTTGGCGCAGCGGTTGCGATTATGTCCCTTGATCCGGTCGAATCGCCCCGTCGAGGTTTGCACTGGCTGCTCGGGATCGTTGCTATTTGCCTGGCGATCGGCTGGCTGATAGATGCCTCCGCGGACGGACCGCAGGCGCTGGTGGCGCGCGTCGATTGGCACGCCGGCCTGCGATGTGTCTATAAAATGGTCATTTTGTCGGTGCCGCCGGTGGTGGGCCTTGGCCTGCTGATGCGCCGTGGCGCGCCGACGGACTCGGGCGGCACCGCGCTCGCGGTCGGGATTGCCGCGGCAGCCTGGGGGGCATTCGTGTTTGTGTTCGCCTGTCCACACGACGACCCGCTTTATGTCGCCGTGTGGTATGCCGTGGGGTGCGGCCTCGTGACGGGGTTTGCGCGGCTCGTGCTGCCGTGGCTGACCCGTTGGTAGGGGTTGCCGGCGGTCTGAACGATGCGGTGTAATCGTTGCTTCCATCCTGTGTTACCGTCCGGCGGGA
>JBEKLE010000098.1:0-16639 GCA_050010355.1 Rhodopila sp.
CTAATTTGCCAGCGCACCTAACCCGACGGTAATGTGGCAGCAGTCGCTGACGAACCAAAGCGATTGCGACAAGGGGGGACCGGGCGTGCTGCAAACGGCTAATGTCCGTCGTGCCTACTCAACGTCACGGTCGCCCGTGACCGCGGCGCGGGAGATGTTGTCGGGCCTGTTCCAACCTGACCTGCAACTCGTTGTCGTGTTCTGCAAGGCGGCTTTCGATTTGGACCGTCTGGGTCGTGAGATCGCCGTATGCTTCGGCGAGACCCCAGTTATCGGCTGCACCACCGCGGGCGAAATCACTCCCATTGGATACATGGAAGGTGTGATCTCGGGATTCAGTATGGCCGGGAGCGGCTTTACCGTCGTCACTGACCTGATTCCCGATATATCCAACCTGCAGATCCCGCGCGGTTTCGCCGTCGTAGACCGTCTGATTGCCGCATTCGCCGAACGCGGGCGTGCCATCGACCCACGCGATACATTCGCCATGCTGTTGATTGACGGCATGTGTTCGACCGAGGAGGCGGTGCTGACGTCGCTACACCGGCGTCTTGACCCGATCGTGCTGTTCGGCGGCTCCGCGGGTGATGACATGCGGCTTGAGAAGACTTTCGTGCTCCACGGTGGCCGCTTCCACTGTGACGCCGCGGTGTTGACGTTGGTGCAGACGAGCCATCGCTTCCGCGTGTTCCGCCGCCAGCACTTTTCTCCGACCAATACACGCATGGTTGTCACCGGCGCCGATCCGATTCGGCGCGTTGTGACCGAAATCGACGCCGAACCTGCCGGGCCGGAGTACGCGCGCATTGTCGGCCTCGATTACCATGTGCTGGGTCCGATAGTGTTCGCCGAATTCCCGGTCATGGTTCGGGTCGGCGGCGACTATTACGTGCGTTCGATCCAGAAGGCGAACGCCGACCGCAGCCTGACCTTCTTCAGTGCGATCGATGAGGGCCTGGTACTGACTTTGGCCCGCCGCTCGGACATGGTCGAGGACCTGCGCAGCTTTTTCCATGACATCCGCGCCGAGATGGGCCAACCGATGCTGGTGATCGCTTTCGACTGCGTGCTGCGCAGCCTGGAAGCCGAGAGCCGGCAAATACGGAATCTAGCCAGCAAGATCCTGGCGGAGAACAACGTCATTGGCTTCAGTACTTACGGTGAGCAACTCGCGGCGATGCACGTCAACCACACCTTCACCGGCGTCTTCATCAGCGAGGAACAGGGAAAATAAAGGTGCGCCTCCCCGACCCGATCGTCGCCGAGATGGAGGAGGAGCTGCGCAAACTGCGCAAGATCAATCGCGTGTTGATGGACCGCATCGAACGCGACCTGGATTCGCAGGGCGGCAACGCTTATTCGCTTTTTCGCACGGCGATCACGCTGGAAGCCAAGATCAGCGAACGGACGGCCGAGCTGAACAGCCTGACACATCAATTCATGCAGGAGATCTCGCAGCGTCGCCTCGCAGAAAAGGCGCTGCTGGCGGCGAAGGCGGAGGCGGAGGACGCAAATCTCAGCAAGACCCGTTTTCTTGCCGCGGCCGGCCACGATCTGCATCAGCCGCTGAATGCCGCGCGGCTGTTCCTCGGCGCGCTGGCCGATGAGGTGAGCAGCGAGCGGGCACAGGAACTGCTCAACCATGTCGATTCGGCGCTTGATACCGTGGACGATCTGCTCAGTGCTCTCCTGGACATTTCCAAGCTGGACGCCGGTGCGTGGCCCGCGGCCCTGGCCGGACAGCCGATCGCACCGCTGCTGGGGCGGCTTGCGGATGAGTACGAACCGCAGGCACAGGCGGTCGGGCTGGCACTTCGCGTCGTGCCCTGCAGTGCGATCATACACACCGACCGCCAGCTGTTCGAGCGGGTGTTGCGGAACCTGATCAGCAACGCCATCCGGTATACCGCCTCCGGCCGCGTTCTGATCGGTTGCCGGCGAAGACGCGATCATCTGCGCGTCGAGGTGTGGGACACCGGTGTCGGCATTCCCGACGAGAAGCTTCCTCTGGTCTTTCAGGAATTCCACCGGCTCGGCAAGACACCGCGCCGCGAGGGCAAGGGCCTCGGGCTTGGCCTGACGATCGTAGATCGGATAGCAAGCCTGCTCAGACTGACTGTTGAAGTGCGCAGTGCGGTCGGACGCGGATCGTGCTTCGCGGTAAGCGTGCCCTACGGCACATGCCTCGCACCGATCGACGCGGGCGACGCGGCGCTTGAACATGCGCCGTTGGACATCGTTCGTGGCCGCTGTGTCGTGGTGATCGACGACGACCAGGGCGTGTCGGCCGGCATGGCGGCGCTGCTCGAGACCTGGGGATGCCGGCCGGTCAGTGCCGGTTCGGCGTCGGAGGCGCTGGTGACCCTGTCGGCGTGCGGTTTGGCGCCGAGCCTGGTGGTGGCCGACTACCACCTTGAAGACGGCGGCTTCGGGACCGAGGCAATCGCGGCGCTGCGGGCGCGCTACGGCGACAACCTGCCCGCGCTCGTCATTTCCAGCGATCGCTCGGCCCATGTGCGGGCGCAAATGAGGGCCGAGGGG
Source organism: Rhodopila sp. (assembly GCA_050010355.1). Classification (GTDB taxonomy): domain Bacteria; phylum Pseudomonadota; class Alphaproteobacteria; order Acetobacterales; family Acetobacteraceae; genus Rhodopila. Next base: position 2,542 of record JBEKLE010000098.1, read on the forward strand.
CACGCATTCCTGGCCAAGCCCACTAGTCCGGCGCGGCTGCGCGCGATGATGAGCTATCTGATGCGGTCTCTGGCCGACGCCTGATCAGCTGGGCGGCTGCGGCAATCCATCGGGGGGCTCACGCTGGAAGGCGACGATCGCCTGCGCGCGCGTGGCGACGCCGAGCTTGCGCAGGATGGCTGTCATGTGCGCCTTGACGGTCATCTCGGTGACAACAAGGGCGTTCGCAATCTCCTTGTTGGACTTGCCTTTCGCGAGCAGTGTAAGCACCGCCACCTGGCGTGCGGTGAGCGGCTCGCCCCGGGTGCCGTTGCGTGTCGCCCGCCGCGCTCGCTCAGCATCGTCTGGGGGGATGTAGACGCCCCCCGCCAGCACCGCCTGAAGCGCATCGAACACAAGCTCCTTGGGCGAGGATTTGGGGATGTAGCCAGCGGCGCCGCAGGTCATCGCCTGCCGGACCGTGGCCGGATCGCTTAGCGAAGAAACGATGACGACCGGCGTTGACGGCACCCGGTTCCGCAGTTCCACCAGATCCGCAAGCCCATTCGCGCCGGGCATGAACAGGTCAAGAAGTATCAGGTCGAATTCGTCCTCACGTTCGATTGCATCGAACAGTTCCGGCGTATCTGTTGCCTCCAGGCAGATGAAAGGCCTGCCGCAGATTCCGAGGAACTGCGCAATGAGGTCGCCGAGCGCAGCGCGGAACAGTGGATGGTCGTCCGCGATAAGTATCTTCAGCACCGCCCGTCCTCCCCATGGACGCCCGATTTGTCATACATCGTTAACCACCGCCGCCGCCATTCGACCTTCGTCTAATATCGCGCCTGCAAACAAGACGCTATGATTCTGGAAATTGCGCACAGCCACCTCGGCGTGAAAAACCTAGGTGGCGGAAGCAGCGGAAGAAGGAGGATGCGGGTCATGACCACCGCATGGCGCTGGGAACGACGGCCGACTTCGCCGGCCTCGACGATTTGTCGGGCCGCATTGGCGTCGAACCGAACGCCTGGGCTTGCCGGCAACAGTCGCATGAACCAAATGTTATGGCTGTGCAAATGAATGCCTGAAGAGCTGATGCGGGGGCATTAGCCCAACCGACACGGGTCAGAAACATCGGAGACGAAAGCGGTTCAAATCGTGTGGGAGACGTGTGGCATTCGCCTACGTGCCCGGAATCAAGTGAATAATCAAGGCTGGAAAATCCGGCCGTACGACGAAGCAAGGGGAGTGCAAAAGATGAAGGCCAAGCTGAGATTGCTGAGTAGCGCGGTGCTGGCGAGCGGTTTGGTGTTCGGGGCGGGTGCTGCGCGAGCGGCCGACGATCCGAATGGCTGGGCCATGTATGGTCGGGGCTACGACAACACACGCTACAGCCCGCTCGATCAGATAAATGCGCAAAATGTATCCGGCCTGAAGCTGGCCTACGCATTCTCGCTCGGCTCGCTGCGTTCCAACGAATCCACCCCGCTCGTGATCGGCGACACGCTCTATGTCTCAAGCTCCTGGGGGCCGAAATACGTCTACGCGCTGGACGCGAAGACCGGCGCCGTGCGGTGGAAATACGAACCGGACATTCCGGACGATGTCCTGCAATTCGCCTGCTGCGATGTTGACAGCCGTGGCGTGACCTATGCCGACGGGAAAATTTTCGTTGGGCGCCTCGATGGCAAGCTGTCCGCGGTCGATGCAAAGACCGGGGCAGAGCTGTGGACGGCAGATGTTGTCGACTACACCCAGGGATCAGTCATCACCTCGCCACCGACCGTGGTGGGCGACAAGGTGATCACCGGCTTTGGTGGCGGCGAGTACGGCGCTCGCGGCAGCCTTCAGGCTTATGACGTGAAGACCGGAAAACTGGTCTGGACGATGTTCACCGTGCCCGATCCGGAGTCGCCGGGCGGCGAAAGCTGGAAGGGTGACAGTTACAAGCATGGTGGCGGTGTGGCCTGGCTGGTCGGCTCCTATGATCCGAAGACCAATACGCTGTTTTACGGTACCAGCAACCCGAGCCCCTGGGCGTCCGTGGTGCGGAGCACCGGAAACTCGAGCTATGGCAAGCTGACCAATCTCTATACATCCTCGACTGTCGCACTCGACCCCGACACCGGCAAAATGAAGTGGGCCTACCAGCATACGCCCGCGGATGCCTGGGACTATGACGGCGTCAACGAACTGGTGCTCGCCGACGTCAGGCTCGGCGGCGCCGATACGCCGGTGGCCATGAAGGCCGACCGCAACGGTTTCTTCTATGTGCTGAACCGTGAGACCGGAAAGCTTATTTCGGCCGACACGTTCGTGCCGACAAACTGGGCGACAAAGATTGACATGCAGACCGGACTGCCGGTGGAAAATCCGGATAAGCGGCCCGGCCCGGACCACCCGGCCAAGAACATCTGCCCCAATCTGATCGGCGGGAAGAACTGGCAGCCGATGTCGTTCAGCCCGCGAACCGGCCTCGTCTACATTCCGGCCAATAATGTCTGCAACGACATGTCCGAGTCGAAGGAGGCCAACTTCCGTAAGGGTGTCATGTATCTCGGCAAGGAGTTCACGGCGGTACCTGGTCCTGGCGGCTATCTCGGAGACATCGTCGCATGGGACCCGGTGGCGAAAAAGGCCGTTTGGGACATCAAGGAGCCGCTGCCGTTCAATGGTGGCACGCTCGTCACGGGCGGCGACGTGGTCTTTTACGGTGACCTTTTGGGGGTGTTTAACGCGGTCGACGCAAAGACCGGCAAGCCGCTCTGGCACATGCAGCTTGGCAGCGGAATCGGCGCGGGACCGGTTTCTTACGCCGTGGATGGCAAGCAGTACGTGGCCATCGTCGTTGGCAGAACCGCCGCCATCCCGGCCTTTCTGGGCGCCGTCGGTGCGCAGATGACTGCGGCGACGCCGGAGGGCGGAACTCTCTTCGTGTTCAGCGAGTAGAGCCATGCGTGAAGGCAAGAAACTCAGTCGTCTCGTCTCCGCCCTCGCGGCCGGCATCGCACTCGCGGTGCCGGCAGGGGGCCGGGCGCAGACCGGTCAGACGGCGCAGCCGGTGGTGCAACCATTCCGGGTCTGCGCCGATCCTGACAACCTACCGTTCAGCAGTTCGGCGTCAGGACCGTCCGGGCTCTACGTGGAATTAGGCCAGGAGCTGGCTCACGCCCTCGGCCGCCCGTTCACGCCGGTTTGGTCGGTCAGCTATTTCGGCAAGCGCACCGTGCGGACGACACTGCTCGCCGGCACGTGCGACGCCTATATCGGCTTGCCGGACGACCCGGGGTTCATGGGGCCGCGGCTGGTGTTTTCGAAGCCGTTCCTGCAAATCGGCTATGCTATTATGGCGCCACCGGGCCAACGGATCACCGGGCTCGACGACCTGCGGGGGAAACGCGTCGCGGTACAGTTCTCCACGCCGCCCCACCTCAGTCTGTCGAGCCGCGACGACATTCGCGTGGTCACATTCCTCAGTCCCGATGAAGCCGCCAAGGCGCTTGTCCGGCACGAGGTGGATGCGGCGTTCATCTGGGGGCCGACGGCCGGCAACGTCAACGTGACGACCCTGAACGGTGCCTATCAGGTGATTCCGATCGCCGGCGAGGGCATGCAGTGGCCGGTTGCCATTGGCTTTGCGAAGGCGAACGGGGCGCTGCGTGATCAGGTCGACAAGGTACTCGACGCAAAGGGTGACGCCGTCGCAGGACTTGCCGCGAAGTACGGTTTCCCGAGTGCGGCGCCGGTAGTACTGGCCGGCGGCGAGCAGGCGGTTGGCCTGATCAAGGTCGCCGCGACGACAACTGCCGACCAACAGACGCCGGCATCCACGCCCGCGCCTGCGCAAGCCTCACTGGACGCCAAGCCGGCGGAGGGAGCGCAATCTCCATCCGCGCATGCGGGCGACGCCGACGCCGGGCATGAGGCCTTCAACGGCACCTGCTCACACTGTCACGGCCCCGATGCCGTGCAGTCCGAACGGCGGATCAACCTGCGCCTGCTGCACCACCGCTATGGGGACCGGATGGACGAGGTCTTCCTGTTCACGGTGACGCATGGGCGGCCAGACAAGGGCATGCCGAACTGGAGTGGCGTGCTTTCCGAACAGGTGTTCGCCGACATCCTGGCCTACCTGCAGACAGTCCAGACGCCTTGAGTTCAATGCCCCGCCCCGGGTGCCATTGGGGAAACCGACCGTTGCCGGATCAGCCGGCGGCATACAATGGAGAGTAACGATGGTTGACAAGATCCTGAGCGAGGTCGCCAAGAGTATCGCGATTCGCCAGCAATATGACAACTTCATCGGCGGCAAGTGGGTACCGCCGGTGCGTGGCCAATATTTCGACAACATTTCCCCGATCAACGGCAAAGTGGTGTCCACCATCGCGCGGTCGACGGCCGAGGATGTCGAACTGGCGGTGGACGCCGGGCACGCGGCGAAGGACGCCTGGGGCCGGACCTCGTACGCCGAGCGTTCGCGCATCCTTAACAAGATCGCCGACCGCATCGAGGAGAATCTTCAAACTATCGCCTTGGTTGAGACGATCGACAACGGCAAGCCGATACGCGAATCGACCTTGGCCGACTTGCCGCTTGCCGTCGACCATTTCCGGTACTTCGCGGGCGTGATCCGCGCCCAGGAGGGCACCACCTGCGAGATCGACCACGACACCGTCGCCTATCACTTCCATGAGCCCCTGGGCGTCGTGGCGCAGATCATTCCGTGGAACTTCCCGATACTGATGGCGGTCTGGAAGCTTGCTCCGGCCCTGGCCGCGGGGAACTGCATCGTCCTCAAGCCGGCTGAGCAGACCCCGATGAGCATCATGGTGCTGGTCGAGGCGATTGCTGATCTCCTGCCGCCGGGCGTTCTCAACGTGGTCAACGGCTTTGGCGTGGAGGCGGGCAAGCCGCTCGCCCAGAACAAGCGGGTCGCCAAGGTGGCCTTCACCGGCGAGACGACGACGGGCCGGCTGATCATGCAATACGCGTCCGAAAACATAATCCCGGTGACCTTGGAACTGGGCGGCAAGTCGCCGAACATCTTCTTCGAAGACGTTGCAGCCGAAGATGACGATTTCTTCGACAAGGCGATCGAGGGATTCGTGATGTTCGCCCTCAATCAGGGCGAGGTCTGCACTTGCCCGAGCCGCGCGCTGATCCACGAGCGCATCTATGATCGTTTCATGGAGCGCGCGCTGGCACGCGTACGCGCCATCAAACAGGGCAATCCGCTCGACCTTTCAACCATGATCGGCGCTCAGGCATCGAACGACCAGCTTGAGAAGATCCTTTCGTATATCGACATCGGCAAGCAGGAAGGTGCCAAGGTGCTGGTCGGCGGTCACCGTGCCAATCTCGGGGGCGATCTGGCGGAAGGCTTCTATGTCGAGCCGACGGTACTGGAAGGCAACAACAAGATGCGGGTGTTCCAGGAGGAGATCTTCGGGCCCGTCCTCTCCGTTACCCGCTTTCGCGACGACGAGGAAGCGCTCGCGATCGCGAACGACACGCTCTATGGCCTGGGCTCCGGCGTGTGGACCCGAGACGGCACGCGCGCCTATCGCTTCGGCCGTGCCATCAAGGCCGGGCGGGTCTGGACGAACTGCTATCACCTCTACCCGGCGCATGCAGCCTTCGGCGGCTACAAACAGTCCGGGATCGGGCGCGAAAACCATCGCTCGATGCTGGACCATTACCAGCAGACCAAGAACATGCTGGTGAGCTACAGCCCGAAGGCAATGGGCTTCTTCTGATGCCAAGCGGGCCAGGATGGCGAAGACGCCGTCCCGGCCCGTAGGAGCGCGTACCATGGTTGAGCGTGTCATCATAACGCCCGAGGCGACTGCCATGGTCGAGCATTTACGCTCGATCCATGGCCCGCTGCTGTTTCACCAATCTGGCGGCTGCTGCGACGGCAGCTCACCGATGTGTTACCCGTTCGGCGAATTCCGGGTGGGCGCTCAGGACGTGCGGCTCGGCGAGGTGGCGGGCTGCCCGTTCTTCATGGGAGCGGCACAGTTCGAGTACTGGCAGCACACGCAGTTGATCATCGACGTCGTCAAGGGCCGCGGTGCCGGTTTCTCGCTGGAGGCACCGGAAGGCGTGCGTTTCCTGACACGGTCGCGCCTGTTCAGCGACGAAGAGTCGGCGGCACTCGCGGCTGCCGGGCCCGTGTCGCATGGCGACGCGTAGATGCCCCGATGTTGCGGATGCATTCCAAGTTTTCCTCTTAGCCATGTAATGGCAGAATCAAGAAGGAGCGGAGTAAAGTGGACCGGAAAAGCGAAGTATCAGCCCGCCGTGCGGTGCTGAAGGCGGGGGTAGCTGCGCTGGCCGCCGGGACGGCGAGCACCATCCTTGGCCGCAGCGCCGAGGCGCAGCAACACAAGATTGCGCAGAAAGCTGTCATGTATCAGGCAACGCCTAAAAATAACCTGCAATGTTCCGGCTGTGCGAGTTGGGAACCGCCGAACGGATGCAAGATTGTCGACGGTATCATTGATCCGAATGGGTGGTGCGTCGCCTTCTCACCCAAGAAGGCGTGAACGGGACCGAGCGTACTGAGCAGGAGATAGCATATGAAACTGGACTGCGATCCCGCCGGGTATGATGGCCCGCTGCCGGGCGCCCGCGCCGCCGCGGTTCCCTCAGCCAAGAATGCCAGAAAGATGCTACAAGCGGCCATCGGAGGTTTGATGCTGGCGGCCGGAATGCTGATTGCGGGTGATGTGAAGGCGGCCGCTGATCCAGCCACTGGTGAGGCCATCTTCAATCGAACGTGCCAGAACTGCCATTCCATTCATATCGGCGTCAATAAGGTCGGGCCGAGCCTGTATCATGTGATCGGCCGAAAAGCCGGGTCGGTTCCGGGCTTCGAATACTCGGAGGCTATGAAAGATTCGGGCCAGACCTGGACGCCGGAGGAACTGAATGTCTATCTGTCTAATCCCCGCGGCACGCTGCACGGCGTGAAGATGTTCTTTCAAGGCCTCAATCTGGAGTCCCAGCGGTTAGACGTGATCGCCTATCTTCAGTCGTTGCAGTGAGGCAAGGGCATCGACTCATTGCTGGTGGTCACGCCAGATTGAGGAAGGGCATTTGATGTCCGACCATGCCCGCCGCGCTCGAGCGGTTGGCGGCAGCATCCCGCCGCCGACGGTCGGTTCCTCACCGCGCGGCCAACCAGGTTCGGGGAAATCGCACCCGAGGCAGCGATTTGACAATGGGCCTTGTGCCCCGCTGTGGTCGCTACTTGGTTCCCAGCATTTCGACGCACACTGGGTGACGAATCATAACCCATTGAAATAATGGTCGGAGCGGCGGGATTCGAACCCACGACCCCCAGTCCCCCAGACTGATGCGCTACCAGGCTGCGCTACGCTCCGACCTTGGGGAAGGGTTCGTTTAACAACTTCGCCGCGTAACCGCAATGCACGTGCTTGACCGCGTGATGGGCGCCGGGCTGGCGCTTCGCCGCAATCGGTCCAACATGGGGCCGTATGATCGCCTTCGCCGACTTGCTGGAGCGTCTGGTTTTCACCCCGTCCCGCAACGCCAAGATTGCGTTGCTGCGGCGGTACTTTGCCACGCAGCCGGACCCGGACCGTGGCATTGGCCTGGCCGCGATCACCGGCGAGTTGTCGTTCACCGCCGCCAAACCGGGCTTGATCCGAGAGCTGGCGGCGTCCCGGACTGATCCGGTGCTGTTCGACTGGTCGTACGACTATGTCGGCGATCTGGCGGAAACAGTTGCGCTGATCTGGCCCGCGGCGGCTGCGCAGGCCGCCCCGCCGAGCCTGGCGGACGTGGTGGAGACGCTGGAGACGGCGCCGAAGGTGGCGCTTCCGGAGTTGGTTGCGGGGTGGCTCGACTGTGCGGATGCCTCTACGCGGCTGGCGCTGCTCAAGCTGATCACCGGCGGGCTGCGGGTTGGGGCCTCCGGACGGCTGGCGAAGATCGCACTGGCGGAGATCGGCGGGGTCTCGGCCGACGATGTGGAGGAGGTCTGGCACGGGCTGCAACCGCCGTACCTGCCGCTGTTCGCCTGGCTGGAGGGCAGGGGACCCAAGCCCGATCCGGCCGATGCGCCGGTGTTCCGCCCGCCCATGCTTGCCCATCCGCTCGAAGCGGCTGACCTTGCCGGGCTTAATCCGCCGGACTGGCGGGCGGAATGGAAATGGGACGGGATCCGCGTGCAACTGGTCGCGACGACCGTTGGGCGGCGGCTGTTTTCCCGGGGCGCCGACGATATCTCCGGCGCGTTTCCCGAACTGGTCGCGGCGATGAATTTTCATGGGGTCCTGGACGGGGAATTACTGGTGTTGCGAGACAGCGTGGTTGCCCCGTTTTCCGACCTTCAGCAGCGGCTGAACCGCAAGACCGTGACCGGCAAGCTGATGGAGCGGTTTCCGGTCGGGGTGCGGCTGTATGACCTGCTGTTCGACGGGACCGAAGACCTGCGCGGTTTGCCGTTTGACCAGCGTCGCGCCCGCCTGGAAGCGTGGATGGCCCGCGAGCAGCCGGCGCGGATGGACCTGTCGCCGCTGATCCGGTTTTCGACGCTGCAGGAACTGATGGTGCTGCGCGACGGCGCGCGGGCGGCCTCGATCGAGGGGCTGATGTTGAAGCGCGTGGACAGCTTGTACCTCCCGGGCCGGGTCAAGGGGCAGTGGTGGAAGTGGAAGCGCGATCCGCTGACGGTCGACGCCGTGCTGATGTATGCGCAGCGCGGTCATGGCAAACGCAGCAGTTTCTACTCCGATTACACGTTCGGGGTATGGCGCGGCGAGGAACTGGTTCCTGTGGGTAAGGCCTATTTCGGCTTCACCGACCAGGAACTGGCCTTTTTGGACCGATGGATCCGCAACCATACAACCGCTCGGTTTGGACCAGTTCGGGAAGTGGAGAAGTCGATGGTGCTGGAAGTGGCCTTCGATGCAGTCCAATTGTCCAACCGGCACAAATCAGGGGTGGCAATGCGGTTTCCCCGATTGGCGCGCATCCGCGCCGACAAGCCAGCGACCGAGGCGGATCGGCTGGAGACGCTGATGGCGTTGGTGGAAGACCGCGAAGCCGCCGATTGACCGAATGCCTCGCTCATGCTGGCTTGAGAAAAACCGTCGGGAGGAAGCCGTGGGTCTGACAACCAACACCACCAAACAGCGCCTGAAGGCCGGCAAGATGGCCCTGGGCTTCGGCGTCCATCACCTGCGCACGGTCGCCGCACCCGTTCTAGCCGCAGCGACCGGGCACGACTGGATCTTCATCGATGGCGAACACGGGGCCTTCACCATCCAGGAGATGACGCAGCTTTGCATCGCCGCGTTGCCGACCGGTGTCACGCCTATCGTGCGCGTTTGTGCCGGCGCGCTGGACGAGGCAACGAGGGCGCTGGACAATGGCGCGCTGGGCATTGTTGTGCCGCACGTGGACACCGCGGCTGACGCGAAGCGGATCGCCGACGCGTTTCACTACCCGCCGATGGGACATCGAAGCTGGGGTGGACCGCCCGCGGTGTATGGCTACGAGCCGCCTTCAACGGCCGAGGCACAGGCCGCGATCAATGCCGAAATCCTGACCGTCGTGATGCTGGAAAGCCCGGAGGCGGTGCGAAACGCGGCTACGATCGCGGCTGTGGACGGCGTGGATGTTCTGCTGATCGGCACCTCGGACCTGACCGCGGAACTGCGGATTTCCGGGCAGATGGGACATAAGCTGGTGATCGATGCCTACCAGGAGGTCGGTGACGCCTGCCGCAGGCACGGCAAGATCCTCGGAATGGGCGGCGTGTACGACGAGGAGAATGCGTCCCGCTATGTTGCGATGGGCGCGCGCTTCGTGCTGACCGGCGGCGACCACAGCTACATCGTGGGCGGTGCGAGCCAGCGATCAGCGTTCTTCAATGGACTGCCGGGCTGAGACGTCGAAGGCTACACGGTGGGCGGAGTGCCGGCCGTGCCATCGACGAGCACTCGTGGCCCTTCCCGCGGAAGATCAGTGACTGGACGCAGCTTTCGTGCGACCTGTTTCAAATCCTCATCCAGAAAGGTTTCCTTCCGCAGCAGATCTTCCGCCGCCTCGTTGAGTAAAGCACGGTTGGCGGCCAGGATCGCGACCGCATGCCGGAACGAACCGTCAATGAGTTTGCGAACCGCGGCATCGATCGCTTCGGCGGTCGCGTCGCCGTAATTCCGCGGCCGCCAGCTTCCGCCTGGGGTCTGCATGACAGGGGCGGTCTCGGGTTCGTATGAGACCTGCCCGAGTGTCGGGTCCATTCCGTAGCGGACCACCATGGCTCGGGCGATATCGGTCGCCTTGACGAGGTCGTCGCCGGCACCGGTCGAAACCTCATCGTAGATCAGGCTCTCGGCGGCGCGGCCGCCGAGCAGCACGGTCATCCGGTTGACCAGTTCGGCCCGGTCCATCAGGAACCGGTCCTCGATCGGCCGTTGCAGTGTGTAGCCAAGTGCGGCGATACCACGGGGAATGATCGAGATTTTCTGCACCGGATCGACACCAGGCAACGACATGGCAACGAGCGCGTGACCCATTTCATGATGGGCGACCACATCGCGTTCATGCGGGTTGAGGATGCGGCTGCGCTTTTCCAGCCCGGCGACGATGCGCTCGATCGCCTGGGTGAAATCTTCCAGCGTAACGTTCTCGCCGTTTCGCCGGGTCGCCAGAAGGGCCGCTTCGTTGACGAGGTTGGCCAGGTCGGCGCCGGAAAAGCCGGGGGTCAGCGCGGCGATTTCCTCGACCGAAACGACCGGCGCAAACCGGATCTTCTTGAGGTGGACCCGCAGGATCTGCACCCGCCCGATCTTGTCGGGCCGGTCGACCAGGACCTGCCGGTCGAAACGCCCCGCGCGCAGCAGCGCCGGATCGAGAACCTCGGGCCGGTTGGTGGCACCGATCAGCACGACGCCGCTGGATGGATCGAAGCCGTCGAGTTCACTGAGAAGCTGATTGAGGGTCTGCTCCTTTTCATCGTGTCCACCGCCCCCCGTCGCAAAACTTCCACGTGCTCGGCCGAGCGCGTCGAGTTCATCAATGAAGACGATCGCCGGCGCGTTCTTGCGGGCCTGTTCGAAAAGGTCCCGGACGCGCGCGGCCCCGACGCCGACGAACATCTCGACGAACTGGGAGCCCGAGATCGAGAAGAACGGCACCCCGGCTTCGCCGGCGACAGCGCGTGCAAGCAGCGTCTTTCCGGTGCCCGGCGGGCCGACCAGCAGAACTCCCTTTGGCATGCGCGCGCCAAGACGGCTGTGACCGGCCGGGTCCTTGAGGAATTCGACGACCTCCTGGAGTTCATCCTTCGCCTCGTCTACGCCGGCGACGTCGGCGAACGTGGTCTTCGTGTCGGTCTCGACGTAGATCTTGGCGTTGCTTTTGCCGACGGCCATGAGCCCGCCGAGGCCACCGCCGCCGGCCATTGGCCGGATCATGAACATCCATAACAGCAGGAAGCCGATGGATGGCAGCAGCCAGCCGAGCGTTGATGCGAGGATGCCGGGGGGTGCGGCGCCGGAGAACGGCAAATGAGCGGCGGTCAGCTTGTCCGCCACATCCGAGGGCACGAGATAGGTTGTGAAATGCGACGGCTGTTTCGGATCGGCATCTTTGAGCGTGCCGGTGATCTCGGTCTTGCCGACAACCAGATCGGCGACCTTGTCCTGGCTAACGAGCTGCTCAAATTCGCTGTAAGGGATGATCTTGGTCTGCGTGTACTCGATGAGGAAGTCCTGGATCCACATGACCGCGAAGATCGCTACGATGATATACCAGAAATTGATGTGGTGTTCGCGCTTGAGTTCCATGTCCTGCTCTCCTTCTCGTGCCGCGTCGCAGGCGGGTTTGCAGGGGTACTGAACCGGGTTGTCCGGCTGTCTTCTAACCTGCCGAATGGGCGGGCGTTCGCCGGGTAGAGCTACACAGGATCAGGAGGCGTTGCTCCTCGGGCCTTAAGTCCGAGACAGGTTGCCGCTGCGGACCGGAATGCCCGTCTGTTCATAGCAGACGCGCGCCAGTTCAGCTACGCCGTCGCGGATGATTTGCTTGCTGGGCATGGCGAAGCAAAGGCGGAGGCAATTGCTGGAATTATCGGCGCTGACCGCCCATTCCGGCCCGGGATTGAAGACGATCCCTGCGTCGGCTGCCGGCGCCACGAGCGTGCGGACATCGACGCCCGCGGGTAATTTGATCCACAGAAAGATGCCGCCTTTGGGCGCCCAGCATTCGGCCGCCGATCCAAATTCGCGGGCGACTGCTTCGGTCATGGTATCGAGCTTGCTGTGCAGGACTGTATTCAGGTTTTGCAGGTGGTGATCGAAGTGCTTCGTAAAATACTCGGCGACGACCATCTGATCCAGCGCACCGGTGCCGCTGTCGCCTTTCAGCGGCAACAGCCGGCTCATGAGGTCCCAGCCTGCGATCAGGTAGCCCAGCCGCAGGGCCGGCGCCAAACATTTCGAAAACGATCCGATATGGATGACGCAGCCCGGATCGAGTGCGTACAACGCAGGTGGTGCCTCGATGCCTTCCCATAGCAGGTCGGCGTAACATTCGTCCTCGAAGATCGGAACGTTGTACTCGCGGGCGAGCGCGATCAAAACATGGCGACGGTCCAACGGCAGGATGCTGGCTGTGGGATTCTGGATCGTGGGGATGGTGTAGATGAATTTCGGGGTGATGCCCTGTTGCTTAAGGTCGGCGAGTTGCTGCGCCAGTTCGCCGATCACGATCCCATCGGCGTCCAGCTTCATGCCGACCAGTTTCGCGCCGAGTTTGCGAAAGCGGTTCATCGCACCCTGGTAACAGTATTCCTCGGTTAGAACAGTATCGCCCGGGTTCACCAGCAGCTTGCTGATCATGTCCAGACCCTGTCCGGAACCGGTCGTGATCAGGATGTCTTCGATGGGCGCCTCGATGCCACGCTGCCGGCGGCTTTTGTCGGCGACGAACTGACGCAGGCCCGGATAACCCTGCGGGCCGAGACCGAGGTTGTAGATCGCGAGCTTTGGCCCCTCACGGCGCAACACGGACGCCGCAGCCTCGATCAAGCCCTCGACCGGTATCTGTTCGGGGTCATTGTTCCCGCCGATGAAGTGGTATTTTGCGAATGGCGCCCAACGCGGTGCCGGAGCGGGCAGCCCCTTGCTGTAGAGTTTGCCGTAGTCGATCGTCGTGGCGCTCATGGTGGCGTTTCCCGGGTTGCCGTTGCAGCGGAGGATAGCAGCAGACTCGGGAAATCGCCTAGCGAGCGGGGTTTACATGGTGCTCTGCATGTCGGCATCCACGCTGATCGCCTGGCCGCTGATTGTGCAGCCGAACGGGCTCGCCAGATACAGCGCCATGTTGGCGATGTCCTGCTGGGTGACGAAGCATTTCAGACTTGTTGTCGCCACCGTCCGCTCGGTCATTTCGTTTTCCGAGATCGATGCCGCGGCGGCCTTGGCCTTGATTACCGCTCGGATTCGCGGGCCATCCACCGGCCCGGGCAGGATCGCGTTGACCCTGATGCCGTCACGGCCAAGCTCGATCGACAGCGACTTCGTGAAGCCGATCACGCCCCATTTCGCCGCCGAATAAGGTGCCCGCAAGGCGAAGCCGAACCGGCCGGCGGCGGATGAAAGATTGACGATCGCGCCGCCGCCGTTCGCGCGCAGCGTCGGGATCGCGCGCCGCGACATGTGGAACATCGACGCGATGTCGATCCGCAGCGTGGCGTCCAGTTGCTCGGGTGTTACGTGCTCGACCAAGGCCGTGGGCCCGGAAATGCCGGCGTTGTTGACCAGCACGTCCAGACCGCCCAGGCGCTTGATGGCGGCGTCGATGAACGCCTCGCATTGCGCCGCGTCGCCGGCATCCGCTGTCATGCCGGCGTGCCCGCAGGCCTCCAGCGCGCTTGTGTCGACGTCACTGACGAACACCTGCGCGCCGCAGAAAGCAAAACTGTCCGCCATGACCTTGCCGATGCCGTTCGCGCCGGCCGAGATCGCCACTTTGTATCCGGTCAGATCGACCGGCAGTGGCGTGCTGGCTCCGGTAACCATGTGTCTATTCCCCTTTCCCACGTCTTGGTTAAGGTGATCGCGCTTTTTGATTGGGGAGG
>JBEKLE010000099.1:0-16627 GCA_050010355.1 Rhodopila sp.
CCTCACGCCGTGCCCTTGCGGCGGCGCCGGTTCAGGCAGGCTTTTTGGGTTTCGCCCGAGCGCGGCGCTTCGGCGCAGGTGCCGGTTTGACGTCGCCTTGATCGGTCAGGCGACCCGGAAACTCACCCAGGTTGGACTGGATCGCGGCTTCCTCGATGCCGGTCTGGCGCGGCTGCTCAGGCGCCGTCTGCGGATTTGGCAGCAGGCCGCTGCCGGCACTGTCTTCCATGCCCACCAGTTCGCGCGCCCGCTCCCAGTATTCGACGTCGCGGCCATGCGGTTTGCCGTCATCTTCCCAGAGATGGTAGGCGCGCTCGCGGACGCGCTGCTCGCGGTCGGGGTCAATCTCCAGGGGGTTACGATTGGATGCCAGGGGGATACGATTGGATGGAACAGCACGGGTACGGGGCATCGAGTCTCTCGGTGACGGTCAAGCCGCCTGTTAAAGTCGCGATCATCGCATAGTTGCATCGGTGGGAGGCCGGACGGTCCCTTCCGCTGATCTGTTTGGCCAGGATCGACTCGATCACCACCCGATGCCTGAACCCCACCATGGTGTGGGTGGCCGCGACAAGCCCCGCCCCACGCCCGGTAACAATATCCTAGACCGGATCGGGGTAAAATCCCTAGCCCCGGAATTCCGGCGTGGTCTGGAGCAAGGGAAACGCGCTGTGCGCATGCGGCTGCGTCACCTGCGGCGCGTCGCGGAACACATATCCCGGATGCAGCTCCGCGAGGCCGCGCGCCCCGGACAGGGACATCGCCACGCCGAACTCGTGCTCCAGCAGTTCCAGCATCTTGTGCACGCCGGCGTCACCGTCGGCGGCCAGCGCGTAACAGTACATCCGGCCCATCGCCACCGCATCGGCGCCCAGCGCGACCGCTTTGACGATATCGGTCCCCCGGCAGATGCTGCCGTCGACGATCACCTTCGCCCGTCCGCGCACCGCGGCCATCACCTCCGGCAGCACATCCATCGACCCGCGGCCGTGATCAAGCTGCCGCCCGCCGTGGTTCGAGACATAGACCCCGTCCACCCCGTGCTCGCAGCAAAGCGCCGCGTCCTCGCCGGTTGCAATGCCCTTAAGGATCAGCGGGATGCTGTGCTTGTCCTTGAAATGCTTGACGTTGTCCCAACTGAAGCTGGCCTGATAGCTCTGCCCCGTTGCCACCGCACGCCATGGCTTGACGAAGCGGCCGGTGATGTCGCGCTCCCGGCGCGAATATGCCGCGGTATCGACCGTGATCGCGAAGGCGTCGTATCCGGCATCGACCGCCCGCTTCACCACGTCATCAATCCAGGCCTTGTCGCCACGCACATACAACTGGAAGATTTTCGGGCCGGTCGCCGCCGCCGCGCTCTCCTCCAGCCCCGGCGCGGTGACGGAGCTGACCATGATCGGCACACCGAACGCCGACGCCGCCCGCCCGGCGGTTGCCGCACCGCCCGGATGGAACGACTCCAGCGAGCCAACCGGGGCAAGGATCACCGGCAGCCGCAGTTTGCGGCCAAACAGGGTGGTCCCGAGCTCCACCTTCGACACGTCGACGCAGACGCGCGGCCGCAGCGCGAGCGAGTCGATGGCCAGCCGGTTCCGCCGTAGCGTCGTCTCGGTTTCCGCGGCACCAACGAGGTAACCCCAGATGTGATCGGACAGCTTGGCCCGCGCCGCGGGCAGAAACTCGTGCAGGCACTGGAAATCGCCGGTCGGCTCGAACAAGTGTTTTGCTTCCGCTTGGTCCATGCTTCGCTCCCTGCCACAGCACTCGCTTATCAGGCCCCCGCAGCCCACCATACGCAAGAGGCGAGCTCGGCCGGATCAGTTGCGAGGACATCGCGGCAAGTTGCCTACGCTCCCAGCGGCGAAAAGCTCCGTTGGACCGATCCAAGAGAGTTCTCGGACGGAGACTGAGGCCCCTGACACCGTCCGCAACAAGCGATACCGCACCGATCCTGTCGGGCAGCGGGGGCCGAGAGGGGGCCTTCTCCCCGGGAGAAATAACGCCGGTACCCCCAAGTGGGTGGTGCTACTGGGATCGGGGCACGCCGCGAAATGGGATTGCTCTGCCTTGCCTGCCTGCCGCCACAGTCTAGCCAGGGAGCCTGTTGAACATGACCCGCGCCGAGGTGCTCGCCCTTTATCGCCCGATCCGGGCCGGCGTCCGCCGGGTGCTGCGCATCGCCGCGACAGCATGCAACCGTGCAGACCTGACCCGGGCCGTCAAACACATCGCTCCCGGGACCGACGTGAAGGAGCTGACGAGAGGCGAAACACCGAACATGGTCGCCGATGTTGCGCTCTTCGAACCGAACCAGCGCGGCCGGCGTGCGTACGACCGGTTCCTCGAGCAGAAAGCCGGCCAACTCGATGCGGCCGATCGCGCCCTGGCGCAGTCCATGGCGGGGGCGTGGTTCTCCATCTTTCGTGTCGCCGAGCGCCACGAGATCGCCGGGTACTGGCTCGAAGACCTGCTGGATGGAGATCGCCGCCACTGGTTAATGGACGAATCCATGGAGGCTTCCGCAACCGAGGGAATCGTCATTGGCATGCGCATGTTCGATGCGCAGCCGTTCCATGCAGGCTTCGGCATCGTCGTCACGCCCGACGCGGAGACGACACATTTTGCCACGAGCGCCAGGGCGAGCGGCTGTCCCATACCATTCCGGCACTCCTTGGCGGCCACGCTTTATGGCGATCAGCTTCGAGCGGGCAGCCGCTTGGCTCGGCTGATATTCCACTGATCCAAGACCTGTCGGAGCTTCTTGCACGCCGGCCACATGACCCTGAGACCGCACATCCCATCGAGCCGAAGCAACGGAAGCGGGCTCCTTCAAGCAAACGGCCCCAGTTTTGGCCGCTGGTAGCGCCCGCTCAGGTGCCGCGACGGACCGGATACCAACCTGCATTGAAACCGACTGTCGAGTGGCGCTTCCACCGGCGCCTGTTAAGGCATCCGCTGGCCTGTCCGTCCTGCCGACGAAGGTCGGTTTCCATGCCTTCCTTCGTGCCGCCGATCGCCGCGCGCAATGCGGATGGAGCCACGTCTTCCGCCAGGCATCACCAGCGGGTTGGGATGACGCCTTCCGAGGGGGTGATTTCAAACTGTCAAATCAAAGTCACTGTGCGGAGGGACTAGTACTAGTCGGCGAAGTGGGACTAAACTAAACTGGGTGGGTGGCGTTCTCCGCATCCCGCTCGCGCACCGGCCGCGTTTCCGGCATCGCGACCCCGAGCAAAGCCACGGCGGCGGCGCCGGCCGCGGCAAGACAAAGGAACGTCGTCGGATCGCCGAAGCGATCACCGATCCAGCCGGCGATGGCCGTGCCGAACGTGGCGCCGAGGCCTGACGCAAGGCCTAACGCGCCGATGGCAAGGTTCATGTATCCGGTACGCTTCGTCAGGTCAGCCGCGATCAGCGGCAGCATCAAACCGAAGACCGCGGCGCTGACACCATCCATTGCCTGGAAAATGGTCACCGGCAGCGCGCCCGGTAGCATCGCGAACAGCACCGCGCGCAGCGGCACCGCCGCGAACCCGGCAACCAGCACAGGACGCCGCCCGATGCGCTGCGCGACACCGCCTGCCCAGGGCGCGAAAACCGCGGCGATGATCTGCGGCACCACGATCGTGGCGGAAACGACGAAGCCAGGCGCATCGTTTCGATGGGTCAGACCGTTCAGCGCCAGCGGAAGCAGGGCGGCATTGGCCAGTTGAAACAGCACACAGGCGACACCGAAGATGTACAAGGCCGGTTCGGCAAAAATTCGCCACGGAGGGTGCTCCCGGTCGCGCGGGTGGTGCAGCGCCGGATGGTCCTCCCGCGGGTCAACGCAATCGGCCTGTCGGATCAGGCACAAGGCCATGATCGCCGGCACCACCAGACCAGCCGTCACCAGAAACACAGCTTGCTCGGAGACGGCGGAAGCCGCCGCACCCAGCAGTGCCGCCGACCCGGCATTGCCGAGCGAGGCGTAACGCGTGTTCTGACCAAGCCGCTCGCTGAAGTTGTCGTGGCCGCAAACGGAAAGCGTCAACGCGGCGATGGCCGGTGTCATGACGCAACTCGCCAGGCCGTGCGCAATCTGCGCACCCCACACCAGCGGTTCTGTCGGCGCCAGGCAAAGCAGCAACGCACTGCCCCCCAGCGCAATCAAGGCACCGCCGGCAGCGAGGCGCTTGCGGTAGACGAAGTCCACCAGGATACCACCCGGAATCTGGCCGACCAAAGCTGCCAGCGTACCGATACTCAACGCGAGTCCGAGTGCCCCAAAGGTCCAGCCACTCTGTGTCAGCCAGACCGCGATAAATGGTCCGAACCCGGCCTGAACCGCCGCGGTGAAGAAGTTCAGCCCGTTCATAGCCAGCCGGCTTCGCATGCGTCGACCACCTTAAGCAAGGCCAGGGGCGCTGCCCCATAGGCGCTAAAATAGCCGCCTTCTGGGGTATTTGACATGGGGTTTGCGTTTCCGCGGCGCATTTGCGAACGACTTATGGACGTCTCCGGTTACCTGCATCATCGCCTGGATCGTGATCGGGCCGCGAATGGCATCGACGAGTGCCCACAAGGCAACTTTCTGCGCCGTCCACAGTGAAGGCAGATATTCGGCATCGAAAAGGTCCTGAGGGGAAAGACTCCAGGAAAACCTGGCTCAAATCGTCGCACAACAGCGCAAGGATGAGGTGCGGATAGAGCCAACTTCGTGCGCCGAGGTCGGTGCGCGCCGGCAGCTTGTCGATATGGAGCAAGGATTTCAGCCGCTTGAACGCGAGTTCGATTTGCCACCTGAGCCGGTATGCGACGAGGATCTCCACGGCAGGGTAGTCCTCCGCCGACAGCGTGGTGCCGAGAATCAGAAACTCCGCGGCGATCAGCGTGCGCGGATCGAGCACCTTCTGTTTGCGGCTCGCCTGCGCGTGCAGCGTCTTGCGCGTGGCCGCCACGGCCTCGGGCGGCTTGCGCAAGATGATGAGGCGGATCGGCGTCGTCAGACCGCGTTGGACCAGGGCTTGAACGTTGATCTCGTGGGCCAGCTGATCGTTCGGCAGGCTCGCGAGGTGATCGATCAGGTCGAACGCGGCGCCATCCTGGCCGGTCAGATGAAAGCCGTTCCACTTGATCCGCACGATCAGGTCAGCCTTGCCGTCGCTGTCTTGGCGAAACCGGTGCCACGCCTTGGCGCGGCCGTAGCCGCGGTCGGCGATGCGCACCTCACCCGCGATCGGGGCGCCATAGGTCAGGGTCTCGGCGCCTTTGCCATTGGTCAGCTCCAGGTTTGAGAAGCCGCCCACACCCAGATCGTAGACGCCATGCACGCGCCAGTCGGTACCCTTGCTGCCGGGTTTGGAAATGCAGGTGCCATCGGCCACGCGGATCGTACGTCCCGGCCAGTGCAGCGCCTGGCTGGCCGATCTTGCCGCCAGCAGGTGGTCGGTGACGGCCGCGAGAAAGTCCACTGACTTGTCGAGGCGGTATTTGACGGCAGGGTTGCTCAGGCTCGCCAGGCCGAGCATCCCTGCCCAACCCGCGGCGTCGCGCAGTGACATGCCGCCGGGCCCGTGGGCCAAGGCCAGGCGCAACAGCTGCGTGCCGGTCTTGATCTTGCGGCAGCGTTGGATCGCCTTGTGCTCGATGGCCAACTGATCAAGATCGAGATCGGGTGGCAAACAGGCCAGAAGCGCGGGAAATTCGTCGGTATGGGGCGATGCTATGTTTTGCATCCGCTCCCAGAATCGTACCGATTCGAGCCGAGTCCAGAACTATTTTAGCGCCTATGGGGCGCTGCCCTGAACCCTCAAAGGGCCGACGGCCCTTTGATCCCGGTCACTTAAGGCGGATGAACAGACGCGGGCAACACGGGTCTAGCAGCGGAGCCGTCGCTCCCCGTCTTAGTCCGGGGTTTCAAGGGCCGCAGGCCCTTGGCGAGGGCGAGGGGCTGGGCCCTGGGCTGGGCCCCTCGTCTGCCCTTATGCGCTCACCGCATGCAACCGCCGCGCCGGCTGAGCCAGTTCCTCATACAGATCGAGGTAGTCTTCCGCCATGCGGCGGGCCGTAAAGCGCCGATCGAAGGTGGCACGGACACGGGCGCGGTCGATTGTATGGATCTTGCCCACGGCGGCCACGGCCTGGTCGATGTCGTTGACGATGAACCCGGTCACACCCGGGTCGATCACTTCCGGCACCGCTCCGCAGTTGAACGCAACCACCGGGGTGCCGCAGGCCATGGCTTCGATCATCACCAGGCCAAACGGCTCCGGCCAGTTGATCGGGAAGATCAGGGCGTGCGCGCCCGAGAGAAACGCCGGCTTCTGCGCGTCGTTGATCTCGCCGATGAATTCAACATCCGGATTGCCCTGGATCAGCGGCCTGATTACCGTATCGTAGTAATCCTTGTCGGCGTTATCGACCTTGGCCGCGATCTTCAGTTTCATTCCGGCGTTGCCGGCGATCCTGATGGCACGATCAACCCCCTTTTCGGGCGAGATGCGGCCGAGGAACGCGGCGTACTCCTGCTTCACCGGCTGCGGCGTCAGCAGCGACGCCGGGATCCCGTGCAGCACGGTGCCGATCCAGTTCAACGCGGGGATCGGCCGCCGCTGGCTGTCCGAGATCGACACGAACGGGCAATCGGCAAACGTGCCGTATGTTTCCACGAACTCCGGAATATCCAGGCGGCCGTGGATGGTGGTCAGGAACGGCACCCTCTGACGGCTGAACAGCGCCAGCGGGAAGTAGTCGATATGAAAATGCAGGACATCGAACTCGTCTTTACGGCGGTAAATCATTTCGACCATGCGATAGTATATCGCGATCCAGTCCCTGACTGTTGGATCAAGCCGCAACGCCCGCTCCCGCATCGGGGCAAGTTTCGCGGACGTGACGGAATCGCCGCTGGCGAACAACGTCACGTCGTGGCCCATCGCAACCAGTTCTTCGGTCAGCGAATAGACCACACGCTCGGTGCCACCGTACAGCTTTGGCGGCACCGCCTCGAACAAAGGCGATATTTGAGCAATACGCATAAGTAATTCGCCCCGGGTTGACTGTGGGTTTAGTTGCAGTAGGCGCCTAATTTCTTGTGACCATCTTGCAGAACTTGAGCTTGACTTCACATTCCAGAGGCGCCTATTAATTTTAGGTTATAGATTTCGAATGTGGCGAAAAGTCGGCGTGTTCGTCCCAATTCCAAGGCGGTTGTCCAAAATTGGGCAGTTCCCTGGAGGGCAATCGGCACGACGGAGGCAAGCCCAGGCGGTCCGGGTCCGCATCCTTATCCCGGCTGAAGGAGCCCCGCCGTCGCCATGGGCCACATGATGAAGACTTCGCTGCCTCCCTTGCCGCGGGAGTTTGCCTCGGCTCCACCTGGGCAATCCCACGCTCGCGTCAACACCCTGCCCGCCTTCCGAGGCCGGCCGCTGGCGTTTATGTTTTCCTACATTCGCCGCCATCCCGCCGGACACCTCACCGTTCTGCTGTCTTTGATCGTCGCGGTGGCATGCGGCGTATCCACCCAGTACGGCATGAAGTACCTGATCGACATCGTCGCCACAGGGCAGCAGGCCGCGGGCAACAAGGTCTGGACCGCGTTCGCGCTGCTGTGCGGACTGGTGGCAGCCGACAACCTCGCCTGGCGCGTCGGCGGCTATGCCGCCCACCGCAGTTTCGTCGCGGTCACCGGCGACATCAGGCGCGACCTGTTCCAGCATCTCGCCGGCCACTCGCCGGCTTATTTCGCTGAACGCCTGCCCGGCGCACTGGCCAGCCGGATCACGTCCACCGCCAACGCCGCGTTCACCCTCGAAAACACCGGGTCATGGAACGTGCTGCCGCCAAGCCTCGCCATCGTGCTCGCGATCTGCTTCATCGGTTCGGTCAACCTCGCACTTGCCGGAACCCTCCTGACCATCGCCCTCATGCTCGGTGCCGTGGTGTTCAGGATGGCCCGCCGCGGGTCCGCCCGTCATCGGGACTACGCCGAAAAGGCCGCCTCGGTCGACGGGGAGCTTGTGGACGTCATCGGCAACTTCGCCGTCGTCCGAGCATTCGGCGCGACCTTCCGCGAACAGCGGCGGATCGGCGACCGGATGGAGACCGAGATGGCCGCCCGCCGCCGCAGTCTCTATTACCTTGAGCATATCCGGCTGGTGCACGCCGTGCTGACCGCGTTGCTCACCGCCGGCGTGGTCGCATGGGGAATCATCCTCTGGCAGAACGGCCAGGCCAAGGTCGGCGACCTGGTCCTGATCACCGCCCTTGCTTTCGGCATCCTGCACGGCAGCCGCGACCTCGCCGTGGCCCTCGTCGATCTCACCCAGCACGTCGCACGGTTGGACGAAGCGCTCTCCGCCCTGCTGACCCCACATGACCTCGTTGATCTGCCGGATGCGGAACCTCTCCCCCCCGGACCAGGCGAGGTCGCGTTCGAGCAGGTGCGCTTCGCCTACCCCGGCCGTCCCGCCGTGCTGAACCACTTCGACCTGGTCATCGCGCCGGGGCAGCGGGTCGGGCTGGTCGGCTTCTCAGGAGCCGGCAAATCGACGGTACTGGCGCTGCTGCAGCGGTTCTACGATGTCGGCGGCGGGCGCATCTCGATCGACGGACACGACATCCGCGACGTGACGCAGGACAGTCTGCGCAACGTCCTCGCCGTGGTGCCGCAAGATATCTCCTTGTTCCACCGCTCGGTGCTCGAAAACATCCGGTACGCCCGCCCCGACGCCTCCGAGGCCGAAGTACTCGCCGCGGCCGACATGGCGCATTGCCGGACCTTCATCGAGGCGATGCCGGATGGGTTCGACACGATGGTCGGCGACCGCGGCGTGAAACTGTCCGGCGGACAGCGGCAGCGGCTGGCGATCGCCCGCGCCCTGCTGAAGAACGCGCCGATCCTGCTGCTGGACGAGGCCACCAGCGCGCTCGATACTGAGTCGGAACAGGCAATCCAGGCTGCGCTGGACCGCTTGATGGCCGGACGGACCGTGATCGCCATCGCTCACCGCCTGTCCACGCTGCAAAGCTTCGACCGGATCATCGTCATGGACCGAGGCCAGATCGTCGACGACGGCTCCCCCGCCGCCCTGGCCGCGCGCCCAGGACCTTACCGCGACCTGTTGCGCAAGCAGCGGATAGACCCGGTGGAGGCGGCGGCGGCCTGAACCGCCAACGCCGGCCCGTTCCGCGTGCGGCGGCGCGCGATTCAGGCATACAGCATCGTCGGCGGCTGACCCTTCGGGTGGGCGTGGTCAAACACCACCCAGGCGTGGTGGTGCTGGGCAGGCTTGGTGTCGTCGCCCCGTTCGAACCAGCGTATCCGGTGGGTCAGCACGATCACGGCCGAAAACGGTTCGGCAGACATGATTGCCGCCACGCGCTTGCCGGCAACCCATTGAAGGCGGACCAGCAGCGCAAGCTGGCCCTGGACCGAGGCCGTAAGAGCCAGCGAATGGCGCAGGAAGCGCATCATCGCCATAGGTGACCGCGGCTGGCCGGGATCGAACCCGCTGTTACCATAGGGCGGGTTCGTCACGATGCTCCGGCACGCGCTCGGCACGCTTTGGCAGGTCAGGAAATCCACGTTCGGGGTGCCGAAACCGCGGTCGGCGATGTCGGTGGAGACGACATCGTAGCCGTGATCGGCCAGCACGGTGGACATCGCACCGTCGCCGCAGCAGGGCTCCCAGACCGGCCCGCGGAATTTGACGTGATGCAGCAGCGCCTCGGTCACCCACGACGGCGTGGCGTAGAAATCGCTGCCTTTGCGCTGATAGCCGGACACGTGGATCGCGCGTGCGCCGGCGGGCGCTGGCAAGGGCACGAACATTGACCGAGCATCGCGTTCAACGAGCGGCAGGCCGGGTTGCGACAGCATCAGGCGTACTTTCTCCAGGGAGATGATTCAGCGGCGACTCGGCGGTGGGGAAATTGTAACGTAAAGGCTTTCGAACACACAATGCTCGCCGTAACGTGCGCTCATCGCGTTCGGGTAACGAGGAATCAGGTCTCTCCATGTCGCGTCTCGTCGTCGTATCCAACCGCGTCGCCCCGATCCAGGAAGGCGAGGCGACCGCCGGGGGCCTCGCCGCCGGCGTGCTGGATGCGCTAAAGCAGAAGGGCGGCCTATGGTTCGGCTGGAGCGGCGAGGTGACTGACACCAGCGAGCCGAAGTCCGAACGTCACGTCGGACCGATCACCCTGATCACCATCGATCTGTCCCGCCAGGACTACGATGAATTCTACCGCGGCTTCGCCAACGGCACGCTGTGGCCGGTGCTGCACGACCAAATCGGCCTCGGCCGTTTCGAGTGGCCGGAGTTCGACGGCTACCGCCGCGTGAACGACCTGTTCGCCACCGCCCTTGCGCCATTGATCCGTCCCGATGACCTGATCTGGGTGCACGACTACCACCTGCTCTGCCTCGCCGGCGACCTGCGCGCCCGCGGCCTGACGAACCGGATCGGCCTCTTCCTCCACACCCCGTTTCCCGCCCCCGGCGTCTTCATGACGATCCCGTCCCACGCCGCGCTGATCCGTTCCATGTGCGCCTACGATCTGCTCGGTTTTCAGACCGAGATCGATCGTGTCGCCTTCATCGATTATTTGCTGCGGCACGCCGATGGCGTTCCGGCCGAAGCCGACGGCGCCGTCTCGGTTTTCGGCCGGATCGTGCGCACCGGCGTCTATCCCATTGGCGTCCATGTCGAGGAGGTGCGCGCCCAGGCCGAAACCCCCGTCAACCGTCGCCCGGCCACCCGCTTGCGCGCCAACCTGCTGGAGCGCCTCATCCTCAGCGTCGACCGGCTCGACTACTCCAAGGGTCTGCGCCAGCGCTTCGCCGCCTTCGAACGCTTCCTCGCCGAGTTCCCCGCCCATCATGGCCTGGTCACCTTCATGCAGATCGCCCCGCCCTCCCGGTCCGACATCGAAACCTACCAGCGGATCAGGCGCGAACTGGAAGGCGAGGCCGGCCGCATCAACGGACGCTTCGCCGAGGTCGACTGGGTGCCGCTGCGCTACCTCAACCGCAGCTTCCCGCGCAACGTGCTGATGCCGTTGTACGCCGGGGCGCAGGCCTGCCTGGTCACCCCGCTGCGCGACGGCATGAACCTCGTCGCCAAGGAATACGTCGCCGCCCAGGACCCGGAGGAGCCCGGCGTGCTGATCCTGTCCGAATTCGCCGGCGCGGCCCGCGAACTCGATGCCGCCCTGCTGGTCAATCCCTACGACGAGGCCGGCATGGCGCGGGCAATGGACCAGGCGTTGTCGATGCCGGTGGAGGAGCGGCAGGAGCGCCATCAGGCGATGCTGACCGTGATGCGGACAAACAGCCTGGAGCAGTGGCGCGACCGGTTCGAGGCGGATTTGCGCGCTTAGGCCGTGCCCGAACAGCTTCGTCCGGATCGCACGTCGCGCAGACCGCCGGACAGCCGAGTCAACCACCGCCTGGCCCTTCGAATGAACAGCAACGGGGCGACCCCACCCAGAAGGAGGCCCGCCGAGGATGGCTCCGGCGCACTGACGCGGGGTGGCGCAGGATCGGGATCGACCACCAGCGTTGCCCGAGGCGGGAGGAAGTGCCAATCAGGCGGCGGCTCCGGCCACGGGTCAACGGCCGCCTCGGGCGGGTCAACCGGACGCCGCGATACCCGGGCCAACGGTCCAACGACTGTCGGAAGCGGATCAAGCGGCCCTGTCAGCAGCCCGGGCCACGGATCATCGACCGTGGTAGGCGGGTCTGCCGGATCCGGCGACCACCCCGGCCCCGGATCCACGGCCGCCGGAACCGTATCGGACTGACGCGGCGGTGGGTTCGCCGAAGTCGGAGTCAGCATGCTGCCGCTGAGTACCGCGGCGGGAAGCACCTTGCAGGCAAGTCCAACCCATGTGTGCGGCCGCGCCGTGAATGTTGCCGCATGGCGCACCACGCGTCCGGCGCCGTGAGCAAGCGGCCGCACGAGATGACGTGCGACGTGCGCCAGATGGCGTGCACCCTTTGCGACCGGCGCACTGGCATAGTGAATAATGGTCTGACACATGGCTATCATCGGCAACCTCCCTCGGCCGAGCCTGTCGCCGAGGTCCTCTCTCGCTCTCGCGAATGTCATCATACAATAGAAAAGTAGAGTTTTCTTCGATTCACTTTGTATGCGAGAAAATAAATGTGTTTACTGTCAGTTAATAAATAACGTCTTTGCCATCCCGATGCCCGCCGCTTTGGTCCTCGCCCGCACCAGACGGCGGACGGGCGATATAGTGGTGAAGGGAACTTGCGGCAAATGCAAGCAATCGACGCGGTCGGACTATCCGAACGCGCCAGACCGACGCACCTTACTAGTGTCGGAAATCCGAACCCACCGATTGTCGGGTCAGTTCGCTTTGACTCCACTGACTGATCGGGACATCCAGTGTCTCAGGGTCTTCACAGGCCAGCACCATGATCTGGCAGATCACCTCCGGCGTGAACGTAGCCGGCGCACCGCAGCGGGGCGCGTCACTCAGACGCGCCGCCACGCTGGCCGAGGCATCCGCGTTTGTGGTAGAGGTGATGTCCCGTGAACGGCGGACGCCAGTCTTCCAACGCGCGAACGAGGTGGTGATCGGCAAGTTGCCCGGCGACCTGATCCTCCATGACGAAGCCGAGGCCGAGGCCGGCTTCGGCCGGGCTATCGCAACCGACGACCGACGCCGCCCAGGTGAGGGCACTGGTCGATGGCGCGGTCGCAGCCCATAGCCGGATTGATGTCATGCTCAACAACGCGGGGCTGATGCCGCACTCGCCGCTCGAACGCGTGAAAATCGACGACTGGGATCGGATGATCGACGTCAACCTCAGGGGCGTGCTGCACGGCATCGCGGCGGCACTCCCGCACATGACACGCCAGAAAAGCGGACACATCATCAACGTGTCCTCTGTCGCCGGCCATAAGGTGCGGCTTGGCAGCGCCGTCTACGCGGCAACAAAGGCGGCGGTCCTTATGCTGTCCGAGGGGCTGCGTCAGGAGGTGAAACCCTGCGCCATCCGCACGACGGTCATCTCGCCGGGCGCGGTTCAGTCGGGGCTGCCGCAGAGCATCAGCGAGGCCGACATCGCCCGTGGCGTCGCCGACTTCTGCGAGAAGTTCGCGATCCCGGCCGACAGTTTCGCGCGCATGGTGGCCTTTGCGATCAGCCAGCCGGAAGACGTGGACATCAACGAGATCCAGTTCCGGCCCACGGCGCAGGGGCCGTGACCCTCGCACGGGCACAACAATGGCGGACGCATTACTGAGAAATAACTGGAGAACTGGCATGAATGTAATCGTTGTCATTGGCGCCGGCTCGATCGGCCAAGCGATCGTGCGGCGAGTCAGTGCGGGCAAGCACGTCCTGCTGGCTGACATCCGGCTGGAAAACGCCGATGCAGCGGCAAAGACGCTGGGCGATGCGGGGTTCGATGTATCGACCGCAACGGTCGACGTCTCGTCACGTGCCTCGGTCCGTGCCCTCGTTGAGGCGGCGAGGGCGCTGGGGGAGATCTCCGGTGTCATCCATGCCGCCGGGGTTTCCCCCTCGCAGGCCTCCCCGGAAACGATCCTTAAGGTTGACCTCTACGGAACGGCGCTCGTGCTGGAAGAATTTGGCAATGTCATCGCGCCTGGGGGCGCTGGCGTCGTGATTGCGTCCATGTCTGGGCACCGCCTGCCTCCACTCTCGGCCGAACAGAATGCTGTCCTCGCAACGACGCCGGTTGAGGCGTTGCTCGATCTTCCGATGCTTCAGCTCGATCAAATCAAGGACTCGCTTCACGCTTATCAGCTCTCAAAGCGCGGAAACTCGTTGCGGGTGATGGCCGAGGCGGTCCGGTGGGGAAAGCGCGGGGCACGTGTCAATACGATCAGTCCCGGGATCATTATCACCCCGCTTGCGAACGACGAGCTGAAGGGGCCGCGCGGCCCGGGATACCGGCGGATGATGGAGATGTCCGCGGCTGGACGAGCCGGCACCCCGGACGAGGTGGGAACCGTCGGCGCGCTTCTCATGGGCCCCGACGGCGCGTTTGTCACCGGCAGCGACTTCCTCATGGATGGCGGCGTAACGGCAGCCTATTGGTTCGGGGAGCTCGCTCCGAAATGATCCGTCACGTCGGCTGCCATCGTCAATCATTTATGGCACGTCCGTCTCACCGAGCGTGCGCTGTGTCTCGACGACTGTGCGCCTGAGGCCTGCTTCCGCCACAGTAATATGCATCGAAAGTGGTGTTGTATTGCGCTCCGAGCCGTTCATCATTGTGGGTACGCAAAGGCGCCAAACGGTAAGGCAAAGGCGTGGATGCCGACCGCCGTCGGCATGACGAGGCGACAAGGCCGGAGAGTCGATTTCAATGCGAATTGGCATCGCATGTCTTTGCGCGACAAAAGGTGGCGCCCCCCGCACGGACCGGCGCCTTGAGTCCCTATTCCGTCACCCCGGCGTCCGGGAACCGAACCCGCCGGTCAACGGCCGCAACATACTCACCCCAAGCGCTCTTGCGTTCACCCAAAGACTGTAGGGACTGACCAGAAGCTGGCTCGCGGTCCAGATCATCACCGCGTGCCAGGGGTCCATCGGCCGGAACAGCAGCACGGCGGCCGCGGCGGCGATCAGGCCGGCCAGATTGGCGTAAAGGGTGAACCGCGCCTGGCCGACGGCGATCAGGGCCACGCCGGCCGGAAACGTCAGCGTCGACCACGCCATCAGGCCGACCAGCGGCACGGCGGCCTGGCCTGTCGCGGCCCAGTTCGGTCCCATCAGCAGTGCCACGACCTGGGTCAGACCGATCGCCAGCAACAGGCACAGCGGAAACACCACGACCGCGCACCAGCGCAGCCAGCGGTCCACCTGCGCGAGCATCGCTCGGCGGTCGTGCTGATATTCGGACAGCACCGGCAGCATCAGGCGCCAGAGGGCGGTGAATGTCAGTTCCCGCACAGTATCGACCAGGCGGAACGCGACATGGACCTGCCCGAGCACGGCGGCGCCCGCGGTTCCGCCGATCAGCACGGCGAACAGCCGGTAGCGCGCGATCAACACCAGCGTCGACGCGGTCAATGGGACGCCGATGGTCAGCAGCGACCGCACCGATGCCCCGTCCAGGCAGCGGGACGGTGTCCAGTTGCGGCCGATCAGCAGGGCCAGGGCTCCGACGGTCGTGGTGACGGCCTGTTGCCACACCAGTGCCCAGCCGCCGGCTCCCGCAAGCGCGGCGCAGGCTCCCACGGTGGTGCCAAGTCCCTGGCCGATCAGTGTGCGCAAGGCGAGGTGGCGGTACGCGCGCTCCCGCGTCAGCAAACCCTGGATCACACCGGCGGCGCCGACCAGGGGCAGCGGCGCGGCCAGGACCAGGGCCATCGGGATCAGGCGCGGATCGCCGAGCATTGCCGCAAGGCCCCAGCCGGCGGCGGCCTGGACCAGCATGGCGATGCCGCCGACGGCGGTTGACGCCCAGAAGGCGCTGGAGAGGACGCGGTCGTTCACCGCCTCCCGCTGGACCAGGGCATCCGCGAACAGGGCGTTCACGACAACCCACAGGACGACATGCACCGCCAGCGCCGCGGCGCCGATGCCGAACTCGGCTGGCCCGATGATGCGGGCGACGACGAATGAGGCGACGATCGAAAAGACGGCGGACATGGCCGCCTCCAGGCCCGACCAAAAGGCATCGCGTTTCATGCGGGCCGCCGTCGCAGCGAGGCCAGGGAAACGACGGCGATGAACGGGGGCAGCCACATTAGGCGGGCCTGGTAGCGGTCGTGCGGCGCGGACAGGCTGCCGGTGATCGCGGCGCCGAGCGGCAGGATCAGCAGCACGGCCAGAAGGAACCCCGAACAGGCGGCGCGCCGTTTGAAGGCGATGGGCAACAGGATCGCGCAGGCCACGACGCCGGCCAGGGCGGTGACCGTGTGGATACCGGCGAGCAGCGGAGGCACCGAGAGAGATCCCGCCTGCTGGCGCGCGGAGGCGTAGGCGGCCTGTTCGCGGGCCGGGAAATCACGCTCGATCCAGGGCGAGACCTCGGTCGGCCAGGGGGTCAGGCCGTCGCCGCTGTTGAAGCGGGTCAGTTGCTCCCACGTGTTGGTCAGCGCGGCTCGGGCCTGCCCCGCCGGGTCGGCGAGCAGAGCGGCCTCGATGATCGCCCCGGCGTCCTGGGAGACGGCTTTCGGGCCGCCGGCGCGGCGCAGCGGGCTGTCCGCCGCCCAGAGGAAATCGTCGGAGTTGGCCGGGAAACTGTTGAGGTAAGGGCAGAGCCGCCAGTGCGCCGCCGGGCAGTCGCGACGCAGCACCGCCATGCCCGGGCCGTCATAGATCACCCGTGCGAGGAGGAAGACGTTGCCGAACGGGGAGATTGCGAAGCGCCCGTACGCGGCAAGATTGATGGTGCAGAGGCCAAGCACCGCCAGGGCAGGGGGGAGGATGATCAGGAGCCAGGTTCGAAGCGGACGGGTGATGCAGGCGGCGGCATGGCCGCGCCGGTCCCGCCAGGAGAACAGCGTGGCACCCGGTGTGACCGCTCGGCGGAGCAGGGCGAGCACCACCCCCAGCAGGCAGGCGACGGGCAGGCTGGACTGCTGACTGGCGGTCATGAGCGCCGCGAGGGCGACCAGCGCGGTTTGCT
>JBEKLE010000100.1:0-16578 GCA_050010355.1 Rhodopila sp.
GGGTTAACGCCAAAAGAGCATTCGACCGGAGGGAAGCAACGCATGGGCGGTATCAGCCGCGCCGGTAATGAACGCTTGCGCCGCTTGCTCGTGACCGGTGCCACCGCGGTGATCCGGTTCGCCACCCGGCCGGGCAACAAGCACGCCTCGGAATGGCTGCTGAAACTGCTTCAGAACAAGCCGCGCAAGCTTGTCGCGGTCGCGCTGGCCAACAAGATAGCGCGGATCGCTTGGGCCATGATGAGGAGCGGTGAGGCCTATCGGCGTCCGACGGCCATCGCCGCGATGGTCGCGGCGTGACCAACATTTCGTCACGTAACACCATGGAGTGGACCCATGTCCCGTCCCTCGATCAGTGATACCCCGATGACCGGCGCCGAACGCCAAGCACGCTATCGTGCCGCGCGCGCGGATGGCGCCCCGGTCGTTCGCGTCCGCCGTCCGGCCGACCGGCGCAGCCGGATCCAGCGCTGGCGTGACGCCGTCAGCACGCTGACGAAGCTCCAGGCGGAGTATGCCAGATGGCTGGAAGCTCTGCCGGACAATCAGCGAGATGGCACCACGGCCGAGGCGTTACAGGCGATTGTCGAGCTCGATCTTTCGGAACTTCAGACGATCGAACCGCCACGGGGATTCGGCCGTGATTGACCAACCAGATAGCCCGACCGGCACAGCCGGCAAGGGCCACGAGGACGCGCGGCAGGGTGATCGGCTACAGCCGATCACCGCCTGAGCCGCGCGTGGATGCCGGGGTACAAGAGCTTACAGAGATGACGATCGGTCGAATCGACGATCCGGAAAGCCCGTTGGAACCAGTGGCTCTCGAGGCCGCTCGATTGTTTGGGACCGGATCGCGGATACCATCTGGGCCAGCGGTCATGGTGCCGCGTCAACAGGCCGCACACATGATCGCAATCGACCCACGCGTCAGAATTCTCTTCGAAGCTCTTGAACCCAAGGGGCCGTCCACACATGAGGTTGCAAGCGTCCGATCATGGGATTGCTCCTTGCTGCACGGGCGATGTGCCTCCGTGGCGGCAAGAAGCCAGATCAGGTTGCGTGCCTGCGTAAGTGGCGGCAACGGCGCCGGATCAGCCAACTCGACCTTTCATTGCAGGGGAATATTTCGTCACGGCATCTGAGTTTTTTGGAAACCGGGCGGTCAAGGCCGAGCCGCGAGATGGTGTTGCATCTGGCGGAGCAATTGGAGGTTCCGCCGCGTGAAAGGAACATGCTGCTGACGGCGGCCGGGTTCGCCCACGTCTACCGTGAATCTGCACTCAGCGATCCCAGTCTGCATGTTGCGCGGCAGGCCATGGAGACGGTTGTGCTAGGGCACATGCCGTACCCAGCACTTGCAGTGGACCGCCACTGGACGCTGGTCCTCGCCAACGACGCAGTCGGCTGGCTGATGGCGGGTGTTGATCCGGCGCTGATGGCCCCGCCGGTCAATGTCATGCGGCTGGCGCTGCATCCGTCGGGGCTGGCGCCACGCACCATCAACCTGGCGGCGTGGCGGGCGCATCTGCTGACCCGTCTGCATCGGCAGGTGGACCTCAGTGCCGACCCGATGCTTGGGGACCGGCTCGAGGAGTTGCGGGGATAACCGGCGCCGAGCGGTGTCTCCATGGTCCGGGAGAACGCCTAGGGGGACGAACCGCCGATGGCCGCCGTGCCGTTCGAACTGGCGACGGAGGCCGGGCCACTGGCGTTCATCAGCATGACGGCGATGTTCGGCACGCCGACGGACATTACTTTGTCGGAACTGGCGATGAAGTGTTTTTATCCGGCGAACGATGCGACGGCGCGGCTGTTGGCGGCCAAGCTGCTGGCGCGGGACCAGGCATCAGCGGGGGCGGCGCGCGCCGTGAAGGCGCGTATTTCGGGGCAGGGCGCACAGCGTCACGCTCGGGCGGGGTCGGATGCTCCTTCGAGCAGGGTCATCCGAAACCAGGCTGCCGAAAGCCGCTTCGCCCGTGCGGCCTGATATGCTGCTGAGTGATAGAACTGGCGTGCCTGTGCCGCGGAATTTCGACGACAACTATCCGATCGGCGCTCGGTGCGCCCTCCAGCATTTCCGGCGCGACTCCGCGCACGATGTAACGGCCGCCTGCGGCATGCACTGCCGGGCAGAGAGCGCCGTGTACTGCTTGAAGCCTTCCGGATCCCTTGATGGTCATCTCGACATAAATGTAGCCGCGTCCAGCCATCTTGCTCTCCTGTTGCAGCAGCCTCAGTTCGCCACACCGGTCGAGCCGCGGTCAATTACGTCCAAGGTAATCATCGTCGTCTGTTTGAGGTGAGGAGATGACCGCACGAAGTCCCGCAGGTGGGGTTACTACACGATATGTTCGAAACTGCACGTTAATAGGTGGTTGGCCAAAAACCCGCAACGAGTAGAGCCTCTAAGTTGCCCCCGGGGTCGGTGCCAGGGCCGCCAGCAGCGCTCCCATTTCCGCCGTCGCCGCATCCGGATGCGACTGCGTGAGGACGACGAATTCAAGCTCCGGCAGCGGCGGAACGCCTCGCACTTCCGGCAGCGCGCGAAGCCCGGGGCATAAGGCGCTACGAGGCAGCGGGGTGACTGCGAGGCCCGCCAGCGCTGCGGCACGCACACCGGTCAGACTAGGGCTCGTATAGACGATCTTCCATGGCCGTTCGCTGCGGCGCAGGGCCTCCAGCGCCGCGACGCGCGACACCGTACTGCCCCGATACAGCGCCAGCGGCAACGGACCCGTGGGCGGCGGCAGTTCGAAGGTCTCGCTCGCTGCCCAGACCATTTGCTCCCGCCACACCACATGGCCCCGCGACGTGCCCCAAGGCCGCTTCGCCAGCGCGAGATCCAGTTCGTTCCGATCGACCTGCCCGATCAGCACTGCGCTGACGTCAACAACGACCTCCAGCCGCACATCCGGATAGAGCCGGGAGAAACGACCCAGCGCCGGCGGCAGAACGCTGCTCGCCACTTCCTCGACAGCACCGAGGCGGACCGTGCCCGACAGCCGTGGCCCGATAAGATGATGGCGCACATCCTCTTCGTGCTGCAGCAGCCGGCGGGCCGGGCCAAGCAGCGCCTCACCGTCATGCGTTAGGGCCACGCTGCGTGTCGTTCGGCGGAACAACGACCGGCCCAGTTCATCCTCGAGCCGCTTGATCTGCTGGCTGACGGTTGATTGCGTGGCATGCAGCCGTTCGGAGGCGCTGCGAAACCCGCCGCACTCCGCGACCGCGATGAAACTGCGAAGAAGTTGAAGATCCAGCACGATTGATCACCAAATACGATCAGATATATTGGTATATATCGCTTTTAAGATCAATCATCTTCCCTCAGGTTCCCCGTCGAACGCCGGCCACAGGAACGACGGCAGGCGCGAGGAGGAACCATGCTAACAAAATCCTGGAATACTCTTGCTGTGGATCGTGCGGAGCGGCTGGCCCGGGGGCAGCCGTTTTGTCTGCCCCGCAGCAAGGTGTGCCCGCTCGAGCAATTGGGCGACCTGTTGCACGCCGTCATCGAGAGTGGCGATCGCGTGGTGATCGAGGGGGACAATCAGAAACAGGCTGACCTGCTTGCCGCCGGTCTCGCCGCCCTCGACCCTGCCCGCGTCAACGATCTGCACATGATCCAACCCGTGATGGCTCTGCCGGATCATCTCGCGGTGTTCGAGCGCGGCGTCGCAAGCCAGCTCGATTTTTCCTTTGCCGGCCCGCAAAGCCGGCGCCTAGCCGGCCTGGTAGCGGAAAAGCGCATCCGCATCGGTGCGATCCACACCTACCTTGAACTCTACGCTCGGCTCATGGCCGATCTCACACCCCGCGTTGCCCTGGTCGTGGCCGATCGCGCGGATCGACAAGGCAACCTCTATACCGGCCCGAACACCGAGGACACGCCGACGCTGATCGAGGCGACAGCGTTTCGACAAGGCATCGTGATCGCCCAGGTCAACGAGGTGACCGACGATCTTCCGCGCGTGGACATCCCCGGCGGCTGGGTCGATTTCGTGGTGTGCGGGAAGTCGCCGTACACGGTGGAGCCGCTATTCACCCGCGATCCGGCGAAGATCCATGACAGCCAGGTTCTGATGGCCATGATGGCGATCAAGGGGATCTATGCGCCGTACGAGATCCGCCGGCTCAATCACGGCATCGGCTATGCCACGGCTGCGATCGAGCTGGTCCTGCCAACCTATGGGGCCCAACTCGGCCTCAAGGGCCGGATTGCCACCCACTTCGTGCTCAATCCGCACCCGACGCTGATCCCCGCCATCGAAGCCGGCTTCGTGGACAGCGTCTATTGTTTCGGCTCGGAGATCGGCATGGAGCCCTATGTCGCCGCCCGATCCGACACTTTTCCGATCGGGCCGGATGGCAGCCTGCGCTCGAACCGGACGCTGGCACAGGTGGCAGGTCAGTATGCCTGCGACCTGTTCATCGGAGGCACGCTGCAGATCGACCCGCTCGGCAACAGCTCCACCGCCACGCGGGGCCGGATTACCGGATTTGGCGGCGCGCCGAACATGGGCGCCGATGCACGCGGGCGCCGTCACCCAAGCCGTGCCTGGCTGAAGGCTGGACAGGACGCCGGCGAGACGTTGCGCGGACGCAAGCTCGTGGTACAGGTAGTCGCGACGAGACAACCCAACGGCGCCCCCAGCTTCGTTGAGCGCCTCGATGCATTCGAGCTGGCGACCGAGGCCGGGTTCGCGCTGCCGCCGGTGATGATCCACGGCGAAGACGTAAGCCATGTCGTTACCGAGCAGGGCATCGCGAACCTGCTTTTGTGCCGGTCGCTGCCGGAGCGGGAAGCGGCGCTTCGCGCGGTGGCCGGCGACACCCCATTCGGCCGTAAGGCGTCGAAATCGGTGATTGACGGTTTGCGGGCACGCGGCATCGTCGCCGGACCTGAGGAGCTCGGGATCGACCGGGCTCGGGCGACAAGAGCGCTGCTCGCCGCTCAAGACATGGACAGCCTCGTCCTTGCTTCTGACGGTCTTTACCAGCCGCCGGCCCGTTTCCGGCACAGGCCGTCGGCTTAACATCGCAACCATCTGATCCAGTCGCAGCCAAGGAGGCACACGTGACCGAACAAATCTCCACCCCACGTTCGTGGATCGAGCGCCTGTGGTCCTCGATCGCCGACCGTGGCCGCCCGTATGCCGCCGTACCCGCGGAGGCGATGCCGGGCCTTGAACGTGCCGCACTGCTGGCGCAGGCGCTCCTCGCCGGTCACGGGGAAGCGTCGGGCGCGGCGCTGGCGCGGGAGTTGCTCGCTGTCCTGCTTCGCTTGACGCCAGAGGACCGCTTGCGGTTCGAGCGCGATCTTGCCACCGGCTTCCTGCCTGATCCGGACCTGCTCCGGCAGGCGGCCGAGGCGTATCTTGCCGATCCGCATGACCCGGCGACGGCGGCGCGGCTGGCGCAAGCGGCTGAACCGCCGCGGCAGGAACTCCTGCGGCGCATGAACATGTCACCCGGCGGCACCGCTGCGCTGGTAGCTATGCGCAAGGAACTGCTGGGACGTCTGCGCGACAATCCTGAGCTCAAGGCGCTGGATTCTGACCTACATCATCTGTTCGCTTCTTGGTTCAATCGCGGATTTCTCGAGTTGCGCCGGATCGACTGGCAGACGCCCGCCGCGGTGCTCGAAAAGCTCATCGCCTACGAGGCGGTACATGAAATCCAGGGCTGGGAGGATCTGCGCCGGCGGCTCGCGCCGGATCGCCGCTGTTTTGGCTTCTTCCATCCAGCCTTGCCCGGCGAACCGCTGATCTTCGTTCAGGTGGCGCTGACCGAGGGGCTCGCGGCGGCGGTGCAGCCGCTGCTGGCGCCGGACGGCGGCGAGGACGCCACACGCGCGCGCGAAGCCCGAGCGGATACCGCGATCTTCTATTCGATATCGAATTGCCAGGATGGGCTGCGGGGCGTGTCCTTCGGCAACTTCCTGATCAAACAGGTGGTTGAAGAACTAAGAGCCGAACTGCCAGGTCTGGTCCGCTTCTCGACCCTGTCCCCGGTGCCGGGGTTCCGGCGCTGGCTGGACAAGTGGTTGGCCGAGGAGAAGGACGAGGCGGGATCGGATCTGCTTCGGGCAGACAAACGCGGTGCGGTGTTCCAGGCAGCAGGCATGCCCGAAGATGCTGATGACGATTCCGTCGCGCTGCGAGCGCTGCTGCATAGCGATTCCTGGCACACCAACCCTGCTTCGGTGGTCGCGCTGCTGCAGCCGGTGCTGCGGGCCTGCGCGACTTTTCTGACGCAGAAAAGCGGCACCAGGCCGCCGGCCGACCCAGTGGCGCGCTTCCATCTCGGAAATGGCGCGCGGCTGGAGCGGGTGAACTGGCTGGGCAATGTATCGGCACGCGGCATGCGCGAGTCATACGGCGTCATGGTGAACTACCTCTACGACCTGACATCCATCGAGGCGAACCACGAGGTGTTCGCGCGTAACGGAACCGTCGTCCGCTCGCCGGCCGTTGACGCCTTGATGGCGGTTCCGCCCGCTGAACCGCAAGCGGAGCGCACGGCACGCCGATTTGGACGCCTTTACGGCGCGCGCAACGAATAGCCCCGCACCGCAGTGCCTGCCAACGCCGCACACTGTAACAACGACCCGGCGGCAGGCCGCAGCCGGGGTGGCCAAATGAGTCTTACTGGAAGGAAATGTTCATGCACAACTCGCAGACCGCTCCCGGCCGGACGCCCGGGTTAACCGGCGCTGAAGCGCACACCCCGCCGGAGCGCCCGCACGCTGGCGCAAGTCGCCGATCCTCGAAGGGAGGGCTCGTGGAATGACCATCTTCGGCGTTGCCTTGCTGGCGGGCTGCACGCTCGTCGGTGTGTTCATTGGTGATCTGCTCGGGATCCTCCTGGGCGTCAAGGCGAACGTCGGCGGCATCGGCCTGGCAATGATGCTGCTGATCGCCGCTCGCGTCTGGCTCATGCGACGCGGCGTCCTGACCCGCGGGGTTAAGCTCGGGGTCGAGTTCTGGGCGACCATGTACATTCCAATCGTTGTTGCTATGGCCGCGCAGCAGAACGTGGTCGCGGCGGTGCGCGGCGGCCCGATCGTGCTGATAGCGGGCTTTGGTTCGGTCGCACTCTGCTTCGCGGCGACCGCGTTGCTCAGTCGTATCGGTCGCCATCCTCTCGCGCACCCCGAAGGCGAACCCGAAATGGAGCGCGGCGGCCAGGTTATCGCGGGCGCACTGCAGCCCGACCTCCAAGGTGAGAAGGCGTAATTCGATGTTGCACATGATCGAGCATGTTGTTCTGGAGCAGAGTCTGGTGGCCGCATTCGCGGTCGTCGGGATAGTGATGTGGGCATCGCATTTCGTTGCCCATCGATTGACTGCCGGGCGGGTCCATGGTTCGGCGATCGCGATCGTGATCGGGCTGATTCTTGCCTATATCGGTGGGCTCCTCACGGGCGGACAAAAGGGTCTCGCCGACCTGCCTGTCTTCGCCGGCATCGGTCTGATGGGAGGTGCCATGCTACGCGACTTCGCCATCGTCGCGACCGCCTTCGAGGTGGATGTCTTCGAAGCCCGTCAGGCGGGTTTGCTTGGGGTCGTCTCGCTCGCCCTCGGCACCATCCTTCCTT
Source organism: Rhodopila sp. (assembly GCA_050010355.1). Taxonomy (GTDB): domain Bacteria; phylum Pseudomonadota; class Alphaproteobacteria; order Acetobacterales; family Acetobacteraceae; genus Rhodopila. Next base: position 7,601 of record JBEKLE010000100.1, read on the forward strand.
TTATCCTTGGCTCAAGTGTCGCCGTCGCGTTTGGCTACACCGATCCTGTCAGCATCACCACGATCGGTGCCGGCGCGATCACCTATATCGTCGGGCCCGTGACGGGAGCGGCACTGGGAGCGAACTCTACTGTAATCGCGCTGTCGATCGCCACAGGCGTCCTTAAGGCGGTGATAATCATGGTGGGCACGCCGCTTGTCGCCCCATTGATCGGCCTGAACAATCCGCGCTCGGCCATGGCCTTCGGCGGACTGATGGGCACGGTGAGTGGCGTGGCAGGCGGCCTTGCGGCAACAGACCCAAAGCTGGTGCCCTATGGCGCACTCACCGCCACCTTTCACACGGGCATCGGCTGCCTTGTCGGCCCGTCCGTTCTGTTCTTCACGGTTCGCGCCATCATGGGATGATCCCCCCAAGGTTTGGACAGTCCCGAAGGGTTGTCTATATTGCGCCACGACAGATTCGATCTTGTGCTGGTTGATACCATCTCGCTGCATGAGGATGGCTCTGCGTTCATCCGACGCCTGCGTTCGGTGAGGGGCACGCCGCTCGTGGCACTCACCGAAAGCCACTGCGACGATCGGGTCCGGGCATTTGATCTCGGGGCCGATGATGCCATCGCCCAGCCTGTTGACCGCGACGAATTGCGAGCCCGGATTACGGCGGTTATCCGACGCCACAAAGGTCATAGCCAGTCGCTTCTTCAGGCCGGCGTTCTTACCCTTTCAATCGACACACGCGAGGTCTGTATCAGGGACCGCCGCAAGTTCGGGGGTCAGGCTGCAATCGCGCTGACCGCGCAGCGAACCTGGAGCAGGAGATTGGCCCCTCGTCGCGACCAGCGCATTTGTTGGGATTTATTCATTCGGCGGTTCACCAGGAAATGGGCCGTCTCCTCGGTGATCGCAGTCCCAACCCTCAACCCGGCACGGTGGCGTTCCGGCCCTTGCACCCCCAAACTTGTTGGGGTGGACGGCCCCACGGCATCGAGTGCCAACTTGGGCTGTCATTGAACCAAGACCGGAGCCGCCCATGACCGAAATTAAGCGCATTGGTATCGACACGTCCAAGGCCGTGTTCACCCTGCACTGCATCAACCAAGCAGACCAGCCGGTGCTGCGTGTCAATCTCCGCCGCGCCCAGATGCTGCCCTTCTTCAAGAAACACCTGGCCGCCGAGGTCGCCATGGAAGCGTGCGCCAGTTCGCACCATTGGGCGCGGAAACTGACCGCGCTCGGCCGCTCGGCCACAACGTGCGCCTGATCCCGCCGCAGTATGTGAAGCCCTTCGTCAAGCGCGCCAAGAACGACCGCAACGACGCCGAAGCGATCTGCGAGGCCGCCGGCCGGCCGGGCATGCGCTTTGTGCTGACCAAATCAGCCGAACAACAAGCGCAGGGGATGGTGCTGAAGGTGCGCGAAACCTTGGTCGGTCAGCGCACCCAACTGGTCAACGCCCTCCGCGGCCACGCCGCTGAGTTCGGTGTGATCGCCGCGAAGGGGATCAGCCGGGTCGCTTCGCTGCTGGAGGCTATAGAGGCCGAGACCACGATCCCGCTCGAAGCCAGGGAGATGCTCGCCCTGCTTGGCCAGGAGATTGAACACCTCGATACCCGGCTCAAAGAGATCGAAACGAAGCTCACCGCGATGCACAAGGCCAACGCGATCAGCCAGCTGCTGGCCACCATCCCGGGAATTGGTCCGATCATCGCGCTGACCCTGGCGATCGAGGTTGATCCGTCAGCGTTCGAATCCGGCCGTCATCTGGCGGCCTGGATCGGGTTGACGCCAAAGGAACATTCAACCGGCGGCAAGCAGCGCATGGGCGGGATCAGTCGCGCCGGCCATGAGCGGTTGCGCCAACTGCTGGTGACCGGGGCCACCGCCGTGATCAAGCTCGCCACAAGGCCGGGCAACAGATTGGCCACGGAGTGGCTGTTGAAGCTGCTGCAGCACAAGCCCCGCAAACTCGTTGCGGTTGCTCTGGCCAACAAAATGGCGCGGATCGCGTGGGCAATGATGAAGAGCGGCGAAGCTTATCGGCAACAGCCGGTTGCCGATGCGGTCTCCGCCTGACCGAGGTTTCGTGACGTAACGATTCGGAGTAGAAGCCATGCCTCGTCAATCGATTGGCGATAGACCTATGACAGACGCCGAACGCCAGGCTCGCTACCGCGCAGCGCGCGCAGCAGGCGCACCAGCGATCCGCACCTGTCGTCCAACCGACCGTCGCAGCCGAGCCCGCCGCTGGCACGACACAATCGCCGCGCTCGTAGACCTGCAGGCCGAGTATGCCGCCTGGCTGGAAGCCTTGCCGGCGAACTTGCAAGACAGCGCCCTTGCCGAATCGTTGCAGGCGATCTGTGATCTCGATCTCGGCGAGCTTCAGGCGATCGAGCCGCCGCGCGGTTTCGGTCGGGATTGAACACGAAATGGCCCGACTGGCATGGGCCACGATAACGCGCGTGGCAGTCTGCCGGCACCCACCGGTAACCAACTGAACCGCGCGTTGATGCCGGGATGAAAGAGCTGAATGAGATGACGATCGGTCGAACCGAGGATCCAGAGAACCCGTCTGCCGCAACGGCTTTTCGAGGCCGCAAACTTGTTTGGGACTGGATCGCGGACCCCATCTGGGCCAGCGGTCATTTGCCGCGTGAATAGGCCGGACACATGATCGCAGTCGATCCGCCCGTCAAAATACTCATTTTCCCTCTTGCATCCGAGGGGCCGTCCACACATGCGGCGGTCCCGCTTGCGACTGGTATTCACCTGGGTGGCGGTGTGCTCCCCCTGCCATATGAATTCATGAATTCAGCAATTCGCCCGCCTACCAGGCCGATGCTAGGTAGCCGAAAAACCGAAAAATAACCTGGACCTCTCGAGGCTCGCGTTGCGCGTCATGGATTGACCGGCACTTGGGTTGAGCGGCCTTCGTTGTAGGCCTTTTGAAATCCGTCGGCTCCCAAGGGACGCCGAGCTTGTTGAGCGCCTGACGTGCCGCATCGATGAAACCGCCGCGCGCCGCCACCGATCGCTGCGTGACTTGGGAAAACAAACTCGTTGCGTAACCATCCAGCGGCAGCCCATGTCTTAGCCTCCGCCGTCATCCGGCCGCGACGTAACCAGGAGACGAAAGTGGCTCTGACAATTGATGAGGCGCTGGCCAACAACCCAGCCATTACCTTGCTTGAGCGACACGACAATGGGGCCTGTATCGGTTTCGGGTCGGCGACCTTCAGACGGAGGTCACGGTCAAGCTTTGCCGCCCGCCGACAAACGAGGAGACCCGATACGATATGTCCCATGCCATGCAGACGCCGACGCAGGTCGATCCCTATGTCCAGAGTCGGACGTTCTGGGATGATCCGGCGTATGCACTGAACCAGGCGTTGACCAGCCTCACGAACGACAACCCATGGGTTGCGGCGGTGAGGGGCCGTCGCTGACGGACCTGGCCGGTCAGATGAACGAGACCGTCCAGAACGTCGGGGTGGTCAGGCCGCTCGCCGAAACGGGCGGCGGGCCCAACGCGCCGGCACGCTGACCTCGCGCAACTCAAGGGCACCCTCCGCTCCGCCCAGTTCCACCATGACACGCCACTTCATCTCGCCCTCCCGGCCCAGCGCCAGCAGGTCGCTCCATACACCCCAATTGGACCGTCCGGGGCCGATCATGCCGAGGGTTGAAGCCAGCGTCCGTTCCGTTAGGCGATCTAACCACCCCCAGGTTTTGGATGGTCTCATACGAATTCGGCGAGGACTCATTCGGGTTTCAGGTTGGTGCGGGAGCACCAGATCTCTTTCTTTGGGCTTCGAACGGAGAAAATAGATTTTCGGAAGTGAAGGCTCCTGGAGACTATATTAGTGCGAGTCAGAAAGCTTGGCTCGCGCGACATTGGGAGTTGGTTAAGGGACATTTTCTTCTTACCATTTTGGCATAGCACAAGCTTTTCCGCAGCGGCATTTTGCTCATGAGGCCCGGCCCCGCGAAGCGCCAGACCCTGGAGAGTATGCGTTCTTGGGTTTCCAGCGAGAATGTCCGCTTTCTCCTGACTTCGGCGCGCGAAAAGCTGTCATTCGTAACGCTGCTCAGCGCCTATGGCGAGCCGTCGTTCGTCATTTCCGGTCGGGTTGGTCGCACGCCTGGGCTGCACCCGATCCGCGTCGGGTACCTGATGGGCGCTGGACATCGGCTTGTCCCGCCGGTTCGTCCAGGATCGAGACGGTCGCGGTCATGCCGGCTGACAGCACGATCGGGCATGGTACGTCGTCCAACTCCACCCGGATGGGGATGCGTTGCGCGAGACGCACCCAAGTGAAAACCGGGTTCACCGACGGAAGGCCTTGCACCCCCGGCACAGAGTCCGCAACGTTGATGCCGTGGCCAAACCCGGCGACATGCCCCGACGCAGGCCGGTCTGGATAAGCCATCAGTACCATCTGTGCGCTATCGCCGACCCGGATGCGCGGCAGCTGGGTTTCCTCGAAATAACCGACCACCCAGAAGCTGTCCGCATTCACGAGCGTCACCGCCGCTTGGCCGGCAGTGGCGAAGCCTCCTTGTTGCAGGATCAAATCTGAAACCCAGCCATTTACGGGTGAGCGGATGGTAGTGCGCTCCAGGTCGAGCCTCGCCTGATCGAGTGCGCCGGTTGCTTCCAGCACCGCATCGTTGGCGGCCTGAGCGATTCCAGTGGCATTTTGTCGCTGTTCAGCGGACACGGAGAGGTCCGACAGCTGGGACCGACGCCTCGCCTCCGCTTCCAGATAGTTTGCCTGGGCCTGGGCCTGCGCCAGCCGTCCAGTCGCCTGCTTGAGTTTGTTCTCGTAGCTGCGGGGATCAATCTGAAACAACAGGTCGCGCTGGTGTACAAACTGGACACCCGTGACGGCCAGCGAAACGACCGTGCCCGACACCTCGGGTGCCACTTGGACGGTGTAGACCCGCACCCGTCCATCTCGCGTCCACGGTGTGTATTCATAGTAGTTCCATGCCATCCAGGCGAGGCCGATCGCAGCGCCGAACGCAATCAACGTCGCGATGAAATTGAATGCGGCGGGCGGCGCCCACGGGCGCGTTGGCATCGTTACGCCCCACCGAAACGGAGCGACAGGATCAATAGGGCGGTGATCACGACCAGCAGGCTCAGGTCAAACAAGGCTCGATTCCATACGAAACGGTTGATGCCGGTTTTATCCAGAAGACGTCGCAAGATGAGCGAGATGACCAATGCCATGGCCAAACAGATCAAGGCGGGGCTGACGAACACGCCGAGCAGGTCGATTTCGCGCAAAGGGATCACCACACGTTTCCCCCGCGAAGGCCGGGCCAGAGTTCCAACTCGCCCGCGCCGATCAGCAACGACAAAGCAACGATTCGGTCGTGTTGGAGCGCCGTGCGGCCCACATGGTTGGCCAGTTGTCCTAATGCGGAACCGGCCTTCAGGCCTTTCGCCTGCACGATCGCGCGTACCTGGCGCCCCAGATCGGCGTCCTCGCGCCGGAGCGCCAAAACCAGCAAGCCGGCCAGTAGCAGCGCCTGGCCACCGTCCACGGCGCCGTCTTCGCCGCCAACCTGGGTGAGCCGGTCGAACATCCGGGCCAGCCAGCGATCGGTGTTTGGGCGTAGCAAGTCCGGCATGCGCACGCTGGCAAGAAAGCCCTTGGCCATCCGTCGCCTGGCGCGCCAGCACCGCGTCGAGGCGGATGCCGGCGGCGGCAGCGCGGAGAAGGCGATCACCGCCAGCCCCAGACCCAGCAAAGTCGCCACCACGTTATTCAGTGTCGCGTCCAACTGATATTGCATGACATTGGTCGGGGCGACGATATTCAATACCACGAGGCCGTATCCCCCGCCGGACACCGCCCGTGCGTCCGAACGCCCCAGCGCCGCCAGCATGCCCACCGGCATAAGCACCGCAGCAAGTAGGGGAAAACTGCCGCTTGTCGTCAACACGCTGTAATGCACGACAACACCCACGACGGCGGCCAGCGCTGCACCGATGAGAAAGTTTCGCGTTGCGACGGCCGGGTTTGGGCGCGCGGCCAGGAGCATCGACGCGAGCGCTGTCCAGGTTACCGCGGTTGCCCCCGAGGGCCAGTCGGACACGTACCAAAAGCCATTGGCCAAGGAGACGGCCGTGGCTGTTCTTATTGCGTTGTTGAAGGCCTGGCGTCCATCCCGGTCAATCGAAAGCGACCGAGCCGGGGTATGGCGGTTATTGGCCCGCCGCCCTGCACGCAGCAGCCGGCTGGCCGACCGGACCTGTCGCAACTGCCGGTCCACGCCGGCGAAATGATTTCCCAACAGCGCGCTGGCCTCGCTGCCGTCCGTCGGCCCCAACCTGCGCTGCAGCAGACCGACGGCAAGCACGTGCAACAGGCGGATTGGCGCATCGTTCACCGCGCGCCGGCCAGTCTGCAGTGACGGTTGTTCGGTGGACGCGTCGGCCACCGCGGGATCCAGCGCCAGAACCTGGGAAACCGGCGGTTCGGGCACATTGCCGCCGCATTGGACAGCCAGCAGCCACTCACCGCACGCTGCCGCCGCGCCGTCCAGCCGGACGGCGAGGCCGCTGCTGACCTCGCGCACACCAGGTGCAACCAGAACGGCCGAAGCGTGGGCGCAAGCGATGCCCAGCAGCAGCGTCGAGCACCGGTCGACCGCCACCTGGAAGACCAGGCCAGGCTGCTCCACATTGCCCAGTGTCACGATCGGCACCGTGTAGCCCATCAGGGCGAAGCCATACGACCGCTGCCCGCGCTCCATGCTGGCAAGTGCAGTCAACACGGCAAGCCACAACGCGATGGCGGCATCGAAAGCGAGGGTAGACTGAGCGAAGTTCGCGATCAGCGCAATCGCGATGACACATCCGATAATGCTGCTGACAGCCCGCCACAGGCTTTTCTGCAGCGAACTTGCGCGCGTCGCAAGTGAGACGGACAGCACAGTCCAGCCCGCCCATTCCGGCCGATCGAGTTCCAGCAGCATGGCCAGGTAAAGCGCCACAACAGATGTCAGCGCGAGCCGAACCGCACCCACCGCTTCTGTCGGCCACCATGGTCGCGGCATCCGTGAAGCGATTGCCGCGCACCAGATGCGAACAGATCGTCCCAACCGATGCAGACGGTAAGTCGTTGCCATCCCGCAGGAACCTTTCTAGCCTGCGCACTCTGTTCACCGACTTTCCTGTGTCAATCCCTGGTCCGCGGCTGTAACGGGCCGGCCCTGCGACATGCGTGTCGTTTGACACGACGGCGATCATTCGCTCGGCAGGCAGAGACTTGCAGGCCGACCTGACCCGCGATCCCGTAACCGCCACGTTTTTTGGGACAACCACTCCACCAAGCACCTGGCGGTGCATGACGCCGGTCCGTTCCGCCGGATTATGCGGCGTACGCAGATCGTCGACGGCAGGGTTTACTGAACGATCGGCCGCTTCGGAGCACGATAGGATCGACACTAAGCCTCGGACTTTGACAGTTACCCGCTCAAAATGGGGCTGAAAGCCGCACTCTGCCGTTGGAAATCCTTGATTTGGCTGTTTTCGTAGTGCCAACGCCATCGCATTCCTACCCTGACTGATAAGCGAATCTAGTCGAAATCGTGCCGGCAACCACCGGGCCAGCATGTGCTTCCGCACCAAGCGATCAGGCGGCTTCGAATATCTCCAGATGGTGGAAAGCCATCGGGTCAACGGCAAGCCGCGCCAGACCGTGGTGGCAACGCTAGGCCGCCTCGATGCGCTCAAGGAAACCGGCGAGTTCGACCGGTTGCTCCGAGCCGGCGCCCGGTTGACCGAGACCGGGATGCTGCTGTCCGCCGTCGAGAAGGGCGAGGCCACGACGATCGATGCCAAGCGGATCGGCCCGCCCTTCCTGTTCGAGAGACTTTGGCGTGACAGCTTTTGCCGATCGGTGATCGAGGACCTGGTGGCCGATCGCAAGTTCGAATTCCGGGTCGAGCGCGCGGTGTTTCTGACCGTGCTGCATCGGATCATGGATCCGGGATCGGATCGCGCCGCGGAGAAGTGGCGCTCCGCCTATTCCATCGGCGACATGGATGCGGCCGACTTGCATCACCTGTACCGGGCGATGGCCTGGCTCGGCGAGGAACTTGCCGACCAACAGGGCAGCGGCCGGGTGCCCCGCACCAACAAGGATCTGATCGAGGAACAACTGTTCGCCAAACGCCGCAACCTCTTCAATGATGTCGGGCTGGCGATCTTCGATACCACCAGCCTGTATTTCGAGGGCGAAGGCGGAACGACGCTCGGCCGCAACGGTCATTCCAAAGACTCCCGGCCTGATCTGCATCAAATGGTCCTGGGCGTCGTCATCGATGAAACCGAACGACCGATCTGCGGCGAGATGTGGCCAGGCAATACCGCCGACGTGACAACCCTGATACCGGTGGTCACCCGGCTGCGCGAGCGCTTCCTGCTCAATCGGATCTGCATCATCGCCGATCGTGGCATGGTCAGCGCCAAGACCATCGCCACGCTCGAAGCCCACAAGATACTACTGGTTGCGGGTTTTTCCGACGTTCGGATTCGGCTGAAAGCCGCAGAAATGGCTGACCGTTCCCTTATCACATGAACTGGGCCAGAATACGTTCTCATTTCGGATCAGAACGGCAAAAAGCAAGCTCCGGTCATGTATATTGAACGAAATTGACGTTCCCGCGGTCGAACAATTTATCTTGCCACCGTCTGATCGCGGGAACCCGTCACCCAGAGCGGCCCCTCCATTTCCGTGGCTTTCGGCCGAATCCGAACGTCGGAAAAACCCGCAACCAGTAGATAGCCTCCTATTTGGCACAATATTTATGACCCACGCATAAGTCGAACAGCGCCTACGGTAAACGGCGTGCAGTATAAGGGGGGCTACCAGGGCCAAGCTGCGGCTATCGGACCGCAGATTCGATGGGACTGGCCAAGCGGCGCTATAGCGGCGAAATGGCAGCATGAATTCGATG
>JBEKLE010000101.1:0-16539 GCA_050010355.1 Rhodopila sp.
AGTTTCGGCAGCGCCTGATGGCCGCCCGCCGTGATCGCACGCGCCCCGTAGGCCACGCGGCGCCCGCCCTCGAAAAAACCGCGCACGTACGGATGGGTCTTGTAGCGCTGGAATTCCTCGAACGGCGACAGGTAGGGATTGCTGTAGCTCAGGCCGACGACAAAGCCGACCGCGACCTGATTATTTTCCATATGGTAGAGGAACGATCCGCCATAGGTATGCGGGTCGAGCGGCCAGCGCGCGGTGTGCATAACCAGGCCGGGTTGATGCTTCTCCGGCTTGATTTCCCACAGTTCCTTGATGCCTAGGCCATAAACCTGCGGATCGACGCCGTCGCGCAATCCGAAGCGTTGCTCCAACCCCTTGCCGAGGTGGCCGCGGCAGCCTTCGGCGAACAGGGTGTACTTGGCCAACAGGTCCATGCCGGGCTGAAAGGCATCGCCGGGCGCGCCGTCGCGGCGGACACCCATATCGCCGGTCGCAACACCCTTCACCGCGCCGCCCTCGTCGTACAGCACTTCGGCGCCAGCGAACCCGGCGTAGATCTCGACGCCGAGTTCCTCCGCCTGCTTGCCCAGCCAGCGGCAAAACTCGGCCAGGCTGATCACGTAGTTGCCGTGGTTCTGAAAGCATTTCGGCAGCAGCATGGTTGGGAGAGGCAGACCGCCAGTTCGCGACAGGTAGTAAAACCGTTCCGCGGTCACCTGCGTCCTGACAGGCGCGCCTTTTTCCTTCCAATCCGGCATCAGTTCGTCGAGCGCGCATGGGTCCAGCACCGCGCCGGACAGGATATGGGCGCCGATTTCCGCACCTTTGTCGATGACACAGACGGTTGTTTCGGCGGATAGTTGTTTCAGACGGATCGCCGCGGCGAGGCCGGCGGGACCGCCGCCGACAATCAGCACGTCGAATTCCATGGATTCCCGTTGCATGGCCGATCCTTTCCTTAGAAATCGTCGTCCCGCAGCGCCTGCGCGTGCGAGGCGCCGCCGCGGACCAGCGTCAGCAACGAAGCGGCCTTCGGCAGGATCTGTTCCGCATAGAACGTCGCCGTAACGACTTTCGCGCGGTGGAAGTCCGCGTCTCCTCCGCCCGACGCCAGACCCGCCTCGGCGGCGAGGGCGGCGCGCGCCATCTGCCAGCCGCCGCAGACGAACCCGGTCAGCATCATGTAATTGAACGAAGCCGCCATCGCTTCGACGGGATGAGGGCCGATGTTTTCCAGGATCCATGCGGTTGCCTGCTCCTGCGCGTCGATCGCGGCTGCGAGGTGCGTGCCGATCGCGGGGATTTCGTTGCCGAGCCGCACCTGTACCTCGCGCATCTCGGCGATCAGGGCGGCCATCGCCGCGCCGTTGTCCATGGTCAGCTTGCGTCCGACCAGATCGGCCGCCTGAATGCCTGTGGTCCCCTCGTAAATGGTCGCGACCCGAGCATCGCGCAGATACTGGGCGGCGCCGGTCTCCTCGATGAAGCCCATACCACCTTGCACCTGCACGCCCGTTGACGCGATCTCGATGCCGAGCTCGGTGCACCATCCTTTCAGCACCGGGGTCAGCAGTTCCACGCGCGCCTGGCGGCGGCGGCGTTCGGCTTCGTCCCGGTGGCGGTTCGCCCAGTCAACATCCGCGGACAACACGTAGCCGAAGGCGCGCATGGCCTCGACCTGCGCCTTCATCGTCAGCAACATGCGTCGGACATCGGGGTGATGGATGATCGGCAGCCGTTCGGTTCCCTTGTAGCCGACCGGCCGGCCCTGCACGCGCTCCTTCGCGTAATCGCGCGCCGCCTGGTAGGCGCGTTCGGCGATCGCCAGGCCCTGGATGCCGACTTTCTGCCGCGCCTCGTTCATCATCGTGAACATATGGGCAAGGCCACGATTGGCGGTGCCGACCAGATAGCCGATGCCGCCGTCCTTCTCGCCAAACGCCATCACGCAGGTCGGGCTGGCATGGATGCCAAGCTTGTGCTCGAGCGACGTGCACACGACATCATTCCGGGCTCCGAGGCTGCCATCTTCGTTGACCAGGAACTTCGGCACCACAAACAGCGAGATGCCGCGCGTGCCTTCGGGGGCGTCCGGCAGGCGCGCCAGCACGAGGTGCACAACATTCGCGGTCATGTCGTGATCGCCCCAGGTAATGAAAATCTTCTGACCGTGGATGCGGTAATGGTCGCCCTCGGGGATCGCCTTGGTGCGGACCACAGACAGATCCGAACCCGCCTGCGGTTCAGTCAGGTTCATCGTGCCGGTCCACTCGCCGCTGATCAGCTTCGGCAGGTAGATCGCTTTCAGTTCGTCCGACGCATGCGCCTTGATCGCTTCCATCGCGCCCGTGGTCAGCAACGGGCAGAGCGCGAAGGACGTATTGGCCGCGTTCCACATCTCGGTGGTGGCGGCGGCGACGAGGCCGGGAAGGCCCTGGCCACCGTATGCCGGGTCGCCGCTCAGCGAAGACCAGCCGTTATCGACGAAAGCGCGATAGGCGTCGGCAAAACCATCGGCTGCGACCACGCCATTGGCGCCCAGCGAGGCGCCCTGCTGGTCCCCAGGCTTGTTCAGCGGGTCCAGGACCTCGCTGGCCAGCTTCCCGCCTTCCTCCAGCACCGCCTCGGCGAGGTCGGGTGTCAGTTCCTCGAACCCGGGCAGGGCGAACACGCCATTCACGTCGGCCAGTTCATTGATCACGAACTTCATGTCGCGCAGCGGCGCACGATATTCGGTCATCTGAGTTCTCCCTGGATAATTTTGGATGAGGTCGGATTTGACTGGGCGTATTTCCCGCGCAGAAACTTCTTGTCGATCTTGCCGACACTGGTCTTCGGTAGCTCGTCGATGAAAACGATATGTTCCGGCACCGCGTAGGTGGAGATCACCCCGCGGCCCGCGAAGTCGCGCAGATAGGTCCTGAGTTCCGGCTGCGTCACGTGCTTGCCAGGCTCGACCACGACGATGGCCATGGGGCGCTCGCTCCATTTCTCATCCGGCACACCGATGACCGCCGCTTCCGCGACGCTGTCGTGTGTCAGCAACAGGTCTTCTATATCGATCGAGGATACCCACTCGCCGCCGGTCTTGATGACGTCCTTCAGGCGGTCGGTGATCTTGAGGTAGCCATCCTTGTCGATCGTCGCGAGGTCGCCGGTATGCAGCCATCCGCCGGCCCACAACTTGTCAGAGTTCGCCGGGTCCTTCAGATAGCCCTGGGTCAGCCACGGCGCGCGGGCGACAATCTCACCCGACGACTGGCCGTCGTGCGGAAGGTCGTCCATCGCTTCATCGACGATCCGGATTTGCACCATCGGGATCGTCCGGCCCGTCAGGCAGCGGACACCGACCTGGCGATCGATGTCCCATTCCTCCATATGCGGCTTCATGTGCGACAATGTCAGAATCGGGCAGGTCTCCGACAGGCCGTAGCCGGTGAACAGGTCGATGCCTTCCTCCAGCGCGTGGCGGGCAAGCGGGTGCGCCAGTGCGGCACCGCCGATCACAACCTTCCAGCCCCTCAGCGAGACCTCGTGCTTCTTCGCGGCGGCCATGACCATTTGCAGGATCGTCGGCACGCAGTGTGAGAAGGTGACTCGTTCCTGCCCGATCAGGTTGACCAGCGAATCCGGGACATAGCGGCCGGGGTAAATCTGCTTCACGCCGGCCAGCGTCGCGATATAGGGCAAACCCCAGGCGTGGACATGGAACATTGGCGTCATCGGCATATACACGTCGCCGGTATTGAAACGCCCGTGTCCGGGTCCGGAAAGCGCCATCCCCACGGCCAGGGTGTGCAGGACAAGCTGCCGGTGACTGAAGTAAACGCCCTTTGGAAGCCCGGTCGTCCCGGTCGTAAAGAAGGTCGTCGCCCGTGTATCTTCGTCCAGTTCCGGAAACGGATAGTCCGGGTCGGCGACAGCCAGCAGCGCCTCATATTCGCCTGCGAAGCTGAGATGCGTCGCCGGCTTATGCGCCGTGTCATTCAACAGGACCAGTTTCTTGCCGGGATCGACGCGATCCCAGATCTGCTCCAGGACCGGCACGAACTCGGCATTGAGCAGGATAACGTCGTCATCCGCCTGGTTGACCGTGTACAGAATTTGCTCGGGCGACAGCCGGACATTCACCGTGTGCAGCACCGCTCCCATCATCGGGACGGCGAAGAAACATTCCAGATAACGAGGTGTGTCCCAGTCCATCACGGCGACGGTCTGGCCGGCCCGAACGCCGATGTCCGACAGGGCAGAGGCGAGGCGATGAACGCGTTCACCGAATTCGCGGTAGGTGAACCGGCGGCGCCCGGCATGGACGATTTCCTGATCCGAGGCCAGATTCATGGCGCTGCCGAAGATATGCTTGATCAGCAGCGGGTTTTCGTATGCCGATGGCGTGTGAACGATGGGGGCGCCGGTCATTTCGTGTCCTACCTTGTCCTAATCGGTTAGTGTTCTTGACGTCGGCAGCGTTTCGCTTGCTGCCCGTTGCGGCGATATCCCACCGCCGGGGGAGACGCGTGCGGCCAATCGGGGAGGCCGCCTGTCGTTAGCCCGTGACCTCCGCCGTTTCGTTCGCGTTGAGGAAATCCCGGATGACGGGCACGATGTCGTCAGTTCGAGACAACAGGAACAAATGGCCGTCGTCGATGGTCACCAGGCGGGAATTGGGAATCAGACCCGCCAGGATGCGCCCGTTCACCACCGGAACGATCGGATCGTCCCGACCCATCAGCACCAAGGTCGGCTGCTTGATCCGGCGGAGCCACAGGATGCTGGTCCACCCCGCCGCCGCGAGCATCTGCCACAGGTAGCCGCGCCCGCTTTGGGGCGACAGGTGCCGCCCATGTTCGTGGATCAGTCCGGGATCCTCACGGAATCTTCCGCCGTACAACTCGGCGCCGATCTTCGCCATGAAATCCTTGTCGGTATAGCGGCGCGGGTTCATCATGTTTTTCAGCACGCCGAGCCGTCCCGGCACCATGACCGCGCCCGCCGAGGTCGCGGCCAGGACCAGCCGGCGGCATCGGGCCGGATACTGGTGCACGAATTGCTGCGCCACCGCGCCGCCCCAGCTGACGCCGAGCACATCGACGGGGCCGGAGACGCCGATATCGCGCAGCAAGTGTTCGACGGCGCGGGCGATGCGCGAGAAGCGGTACGGCAGAAGCGGCGTCGCCGATCCGCCTACACCGGGCACATCGAAGGCGATGGAGGAGAATCCAGCCTCTCGCATCGCGATCGCAAAAGGGGCGACCAACTCGATGCTGGCGCCGATACCGTTAAACAGTAGCAGCGGTACGGCACGTCCGTTCGCTTGCGTTCGGCCATAGCGGATGGTCAGGCCGTCAACCTTCGTCGTTTCGATTTGCATCTGTCTGTCCGTTGCAGCCGGAAATTGTCCGTAACGTCGACACCCAGGTCAGGAGTCGCTCGGTCTGGATATCGAGCAGTTCGCGATAGGATTCTCCGACTACCGCGACGATGTCGTCGAAACTCCGGATCATGCCGTCGCTGACGATCGGCGCGGCGTCCGGCGGGTAAGACGGCGATGGGAGTTCCTCCTTGGCCAGATCGGCCTGGGCAAGCGACGATCGCGTCAGCTCCTCGAACACCCCGGCGACAATCTCCGCCTGATCGTGTGCGATGCGCTGAACCGTGGCGAAGTAGAGCGCGCTCATCTGCCACAGCGTTTCAAATTCGATCTCCAATTCCTCGGCCAGAAGCTCAGCGTTGGTTCCCAGCGTGCCATCGTCAAATGTCCGTGAGACCGAGGGCGGCAGCCCGAAACGAATGGGCGTTTCCTCCTGGATCCCCGGTGCGTACACACCCCGGGGTGGCTCGTTCCTCGGCCAGAGGCTGACCGGATCCGTCTGTGGAGTGTTTGTCACGCGAAAATCCTCATGCCTGCGTCGATTACTGATTGCGCGTTATCATTGCCGTATCCCCCGTTCGGGACAATCAAGGCGCCAACGAGGGAGGCCGCCGTGGATGCGACGGATATAAACAATTTCGCTACCGCCGCGGACCCGAGTCGGGGGTTCATGGGGGCGCGCGATCACCGATGGACCGGACGCGCACTTCCTGGCCACCGCTTGCACAATCGGATCATGGTAAAGCGGGAAAACTGCCGATGTCTGGAGCAGGCCCTCCAGCCTATTGGCCGTGTCCAAAAGCTTCGGAAGTCAACCGAGAACCGTGTTGCGGTAGCGGACTAAGTTACGTCTACGTAGTGAACGGCATGCCATGGATCATCGAACATGATGTTTGCTTCTGACTCGGGTCGCGCTGCAGCTTGCAGCATGCCTACTCTCGTCTCATGCTCTGACGCCTTGATCTAAATCAACGCTCGGATGGGCCTGCATGGCCGCCTATCCCAGCGCGCACGATTCCAACACGAATTGCGTTCACGCCGGTCCGATTAGACTAGAGCGATCTATGATGGGGAACGGTTACGATATTGGTTCTGGTGTTGCCGTATCGGTCTGTGTGCTCTCGTGATCGTGTCCCGTGTTGGGCAGCCAGGATTTTGGCTGGAGCCGAATTGTGTGTGTGACCTTGTTACGGTATGTTGTTTTTGCGACGGTCTGCTGCGCGGCCTACTTAGTCCGGGTTCGCCGCATTTTGGTGTCCTGCACCGCGTTTGAGGGCGGGGTCAGAAAGGCGTCAAATCGCTCCTTTACGACGGCATAGCATTCGCACGATGCCTTTTCGAGGCCGGGGCGATCAACAACTTGTATCGTGCCGCGGTGATAGCTGATGAGGCCGGCCGTTTGCATCGATTGAGCGGCAAGGGTTACCGATTTGCGGTTGGCACCCAGGATTTGTGAGAGAAACTCGTGAGTGTAGGTTAGGGATTCACCTTCAGCCCGGTCATGCATCATAAGGAGCCACCGGCACATTCTCTCCTCCGTTGAATGCAGGGCGTTGCAGGCGACAGTCTGCTGGACCTGCGACAGCAGCGTCTCTGAGTAGCTGACAAAGAGATTGCGCACGTGTTCGCTGCTCATGAATGCGGATCGCAAAATTTCGATCGGGCACCGAACCATTGGGCCCTCCATTTGCACAAGGCATCGATTAAAGGAGACCCGGCTATACATGGCCGCGAAAAGGCCGTACGCTCCTTCACGTCCTATGTTCGCCGTCTCGATCGCCGAGCCGTTCTCCAAGACGGTTAACAACGAGAGGACGCTGCCCTCCGGGAAATAGGCGTGCTCAAGGAAGCCGCCCGCTTCGCAGACGATCACACCAAGCCTGATGGTGACGGGCCGAAGATGTGGGTTGATCCGCTTGCGAATGGCAGGCTCGAAAGCGCCGAGCAACTGGTTCTTCCGAACAGCATCATCCCTTTGAGGTTGTGACATACCTTATCTCCGACGGTTCGTGTGCCCGCTCAACAACGTGAACGGTGGCGGGATGCGCTTTTGCGTGCTCCGTGGTATAGACCACAGACACGAAAGATTGTGGCGCAGGGTCTATGTCGGGCTGAAAATCTCCAGCCATCTAGGGCAGCGAGAGGCCAAGTGGGTGAGAGTGCGCCATTAGCTGAGAAAACTTCTTACTGAAGCAGGTCGCCATAACGGCGGCTCACGCGGGATCTTGGCCATCGAAACGACTTCCGCCGAATAGCAGACCGGCGGAGCTGGCGGCAATCTTCGCCTCCCAATGCAGGTCGACGGCGCCGTTGGCGGCAGCGGGCTGTTTTTCCGGAGCTAGCCATGACAATGCTCTTCGATACACGCAACACTGCCACCGCCGAGATCAACACTGACGCCGGCTCACGCCAGCGGGACGAGAACGCGCTGCTGCGGCTCACCACGATCGGCAAATCTCCGAATAGTGCGATTATCGGGAAGACGCTGGACCGCATCGTTTCCGACTGGAACGCCGCGGCGGAAGCCATGTTCGCCTACAGCGCCACGGAGATCGCCGGCCGGCCGAGCGTTGTGCTGTCACCGGAGTGCATCACAGAGGAAGCGGCAATCCTCGAGCGCATTCGGCACGGCGACAAGGTCGAGACCTCCGAGACGACAAGGCGCCGCAAGGATGGGCGTGTCATCCCGGCGGCCGGCACGATTTCGCCGACCCTGGACCTAAGCGGCACGATTGTCGGGGCTTCGACGATCGTGCGCGACTTGAGCGAGGGCGACGATCGCGATCGTCGCCTGAACGAACTCCAGCTGGAACTTGTTCACGTGTCGCGTCTGAACGGCATTGGCCAACTCGTCGCCGCACTGGTGCATGAGATCAATCAGCCGCTGACCGCGATGAACCTCTATGTCGGCGGGCTCCGGCGCCTGCTGGCATCTAACGACTCGGAACGTATGTCAGTCGCCTTGCAGAAAATCGCGGAGCAGAACGACCGAGCGTCCGCGATCATGCACCGCTTGCACGGCCTCGTGCGTATGGGCGCGCCGACCACCAGGGGCGAAGATCTGACGAGCACCATTGTCGAGGCGATCGACTTGGCCTTGATCGCCACCGGCGCCAAGGGCGTTGCCCTCAGCATTCGGATCGCCCGAGACGCCACACGCGCGCAGATCGACCGGATTCAGATCCGGCAGGTTCTGTTCAACCTCATTCGCAACGGGATGGAGGCGATGGAAGGCTGTCCGCACCGCGCGCTGACCGTGACGGCCCGGGCAGAGGGGGAAGGCATGGTTGAAATCAGTGTCGCCGATACCGGGCCGGGTCTGCCGGACCAGGTGCTGAGCAACCTGTTCGAGCCATTCGCCGCCACCAAACCGAACGGTATGGGGATAGGGCTGTCGATCTGCCACTCGATCGTCGAGGAGAATGGCGGCCGCCTGTGGGTCGAAAGCAACCCGGAGGGGGGAACCGTGTTCCGCTTCACCCTGCGGCGCGAACCGCCCGATCGGATGGGACAAGACCACTGGTCGTCCGGTGGGAACCCCCGACCATAGCGCGCCCGAGAATGACAGCGCATTGCGGGAGGTAAGATTGCTGGATAAACTTGATGATTGCCAATATCGGCGCAACAAGGAGGGAACGGCCGTGCCTGTAGCCCCATCCGATGAGTCCAAGCTGATTGCGGAACCGAGGGTCGACCTCGATATGTTTGCCGGACCGCCCTCGTCAGACCGAAACGACGCCAATGATTATGCGGCCCACTGGCGGAAAATGTCGGGGTTGGTCATTCCGGTTCCGGAAACTGATCACACCCTCCACCGCGAACCAGTGCACGGTAGCCGTCCGCGATCCGAAACTTGATATGGTCGGGAGCAAGCGCGCGGCTGCGGTGAAGCGAAGCCTTAATCACCCGTAGCGGTCGTCGGACCGCGACGCCGATTACCGACACGAGCGCGGGCTTTGGATAGGCGTAACGAGAATGTACCAAATAGCTGACGAGATCAGCGCACCGCTTGCAGCTTTCGAAAGGGCGGCGTCACACTTCGTTTGCGGCAGATTGGCCGCGGGCGATGCAGCCGTTGCAGAAAAGTCCGGCCACGATATTAGCCCGAGAGGCATCATGCTTGATGTCGCCGGCACCGTGGGCCTCCTGGAAATGCAACCTGCTTTCACCCCCCGTCACCCTCAGTGCTGGACTGCACTATGACAGCTCCACTTCCGAAATCCTCCCGCCGCTTCGATCTGGCCCGCCTTTTCCAACCCGCCTCCATCGCCCTCATCGGCTCGGCTTCGGAGCTAGGCACCCAGATCCTGGTCAATCTCTCCGTCGGTGGCTTCAAGGGTCAAATTCACACGCTCCGGGATGCCTCCGAGCTCGGCCTTGGCGTCGACCTCGCGGTGCTGGCGGTCCCGCCGGATCAGATCGGCGACGCGATGACCCTGATGGCGCGGCAAGGCTGTTTCGCCGCCATCGTCCCCGGCGCGGCCGAAAATCTGCGCGCCCATGCGGTGCGCACCGGGGTCCGCGCCCTGGGCGGCCATTCCTTCGGCCTGGCGGTCCCGCGGCTCGGCCTGAACGCCACGCGGTCGCACATCGCGCCGCCGGTCGGCCGGCTGGCGCTGGTGTCGCAGTCCGCCTCCGTGATGCGGTCGGTGATCGACTGGGCGGAACCGAATGGCGTCGGCTTCAGCCATATCGTGGGTGTCGGCGACCATCTCGATATCGGCCACGGCATGGTTCTGGACGCGTTGTCGCGCGACGCGGATACCAGCGCGATCCTGCTGGATATCCGCAGCATCAAGGACCACCGCCTGTTCCTCTCCGCCGCCCGCGCCGCCGCGCGGTTGCGCCCGGTTGTCGCGATCTGCGCCGGCCTGCGCCAGGTCAGCCCGGACGGCGCAGCCGATCTGTCGTTCGAGGCCGCGATGCGCCGCGCCGGCGTCCTGTGCGTCAACCGGCTGGAAGACATGCTGGCCGCGGCCGAGACTCTGTCGCGCGCCAGGCCCGTCCGCTGCGACACGCT
Source organism: Rhodopila sp. (assembly GCA_050010355.1). GTDB lineage: Bacteria > Pseudomonadota > Alphaproteobacteria > Acetobacterales > Acetobacteraceae > Rhodopila. Next base: position 10,380 of record JBEKLE010000101.1, read on the forward strand.
GGCGATCGTCAGCACCGCCATCGGCCCGGGCCGCATGGCGGCCGACTGCGCTGTGCGCGCCGGACTCGAACTGTATCAGGACGAAACCCTGGCCCCGGACGTGGCCCCGGCCGAACTGGCCTCCACCGCGTTCGCCATCGCCGCCCGCAGCGATGTCGGGGGCGTGCTGGTGTTGCACGCGCCACTGGGACCGCAGGACGAGGCGACGATCAATACCCTGATCGGCAAGCACCCCGGGCAGCGCGCGCCCGTTCTGGTCTGCGCGATGGGCGAAACCACCGGGGCACTGCACCGTACAACCCTGGCCCGTGCCGGCTTGGCGGTGTTCGCAACGCCCGACCAGGCGGTGCGCGGCTTTGAGCACCTGGTGCAGGACCGCCGCAACCGCGCAGCCGCCCGCGAACTGCCCGCCAGAACCGTGCTGACCGTCGCCCCGGACGTTGCATCGGTGCGGAGCATCTTCAGCAAAGCCCGCGCCGCCGGCCGTCTGGGTCTGACCCAGGACGAATCGCTGGGGGTGCTCGCCGCGTATGGCGTGCCGGCGGCGCCGACCCACCGCGTCGCGGGTCCGCAGGATGCCGTCCCGGCCGCGGAGCTGCTGGGCTATCCCGCCGCGGTCAAGTTGCGCGAGGCCTCCGCCCCGGCAGACCGGGCGCATGGCGGCTTGGCGCTCGACCTGCACAGTGCCGCCGGGGTCGCCGCCGCCGCAAGGCGTCTGGCCGAGGATGGAACCGAGCTTCTGGTTCAATATCAGGTCGGCCGGGGGCGGGAACTCGCGGTCCGCGTGGCGGACGACGTGATATTCGGCCCGGCGATCCGTTTCGGCTCCGGCGGCACCGATCCGCATCCGTTGGATCAGGCGGCTGACCTGCCGCCGCTGAACCTGGCGCTCGCCCGCGCCCTGATTGGCCGTAGCCGCATTGGCGCGCTGCTGGGGCGGCCGACGCGGGATCGTCCAGTCGCCGATATCGATGCGGTTGCCGAGGCGTTGGTGCGGATCAGCCAGTTGATCGTCGACTTCCCGGAGATCGCGGTGCTGGACGTGCCGTCGCTGTTCGCCGATGCTGGCGGTGTGATGGCGGTCGATGCCTGGGTGCGGCTGCGCGGGGCCGATGAGCCGCCCGCCCGCCTGGCAATCACGCCGTATCCCGCGGAACTGGTCACCCACGTCAAAGTCGGCGGCGATGCGGTGACCATCCGGCCGATCCGTCCCGAGGACGCCGAGGCGCATATCGCGTTCCTCGCCAGGCTGTCGCCGCAGGATCTCCGGTATCGGTTCTTCAACGCCGTCCGCGAACTGTCGCGCGAACAGATCGCCCGGCTGACCCAGGTGGATTACGACCGGGAAATGGCTTTCGTCGCCACCAGGGATGTGCAAGGCGACACGATCGGTGTCGCCAGGCTGATCAGCGAACTGGATGGCCGATCCGGGGAATTTGCGGTGGTCGTGCAGCCGGACATGAAAGGGCGTGGCCTGGGCACGGTGCTGATGCGCCGGGTGATCGAATGGGGGCGGCAGAAGGGATGGGTCGAGGTGGTCGCTCCCATCCTGGCGGAGAATAGCCCGATGCTGGATTTCATCCGGCGCCTGGGTTTCACCTGTCACCGCGTGGCGGATGATCCGGGGGTCATGGAGGCGAGCCTGCAGCTATAGGCGATTGTCCGACAGGATGATCTCGGCGGGAGATCCGGTCCGCGGTCGGGCGCGGTCGGCAATAGGTGCGGTACCGCCGACCGCGTCCAAGGCAAGTTGGTTGCCGTCTGTGAAAACCGCCACGATCTTGGCGAGGACGGGAGTTGGGGGGCGCCTACGTCATCTCACAAGTGATGCGATAGTAGGTCTTTGCGGCTGAGAGGAACAGAAAAGTATTATAACGTCTCCTATTCCTCGAGGACGCGGTAGATCGTCGCGGGGTGGACGTCGAAAGTCCTGGCCGGAATCTGGTCGATGCGGGGAGCGGGGCCGGGAGCCGGTCCTGGTTAGTTCCCGTGCGTCTGAACACCGAGCAACGAGGGTTCCGTGCGCAGCAAGATCGTGACAGCCGACGAGGCAATTGCCCTGATCCACGATGGCGATGCATTGTCCAGCACCGGCTTCGTCCAGATCGGCTTCGCCGAAGCGCTTCTGTCGGCACTGGAGCGACGCTTCCTGGCAACCGGCACACCCCGCAACCTTGCGCTGTTCGCCGGGGCGGGCCAAGGCGACGGCGAGGATATGGGCCTCAACCACCTGGGGCACGAGGGGCTGTTGCGGCGCGTCGTGGCGGGCCATTGGGCACGCATGCCGAAGGTCGGCAGTCTCGCGCTGGAGAACAAGATCCAGGCCTACAATCTGCCGCAGGGCATCATCTGCCAGCTGTTTCGCGACCTCGCGGGGGGCAAGCCGGGCACCTTTTCCAAGATCGGCCTGCACACCTTCGTCGATCCACGCCACGGCGGCGGGCGGATCAATGCCGCCACCACCAAGGACATCGTCTCGCTCGTCCAAGTCGATGGCGAGGAGTGGCTGTTCTACAAAGTCGGCCGCGTCAACGTTGCCTTCATCCGCGGCACCACCGCGGACACCTTCGGCAACATCACCATGGAGCGGGAAGCGCTCACCCTCAACAACCTTGCCATGGCAATGGCGGCCAAGAACAGCAACGGCATCGTCATCGCCCAGGTGGAGCGCATCGCCGAACGCAGCTCGCTGCCGCCGCGGCAGGTGAAGGTCCCAGGCATCCTCGTGGACTGCGTCGTGGTGGCTGAGCCGCATGAGCACAGGCAAACGGTCACCACCCAGTACAGCGGGGCCTATGCCGGCCAATTCCGCGTGCCCCGCGCCAGCGTGATGTCAATCGCGCTCGATGAGCGCAAGATCATCGCTCGACGCGCCGCCTTCGAGCTGCCGCCCAACGGCATCATCAACCTGGGTATCGGCATGCCGGAGGGCGTGGCCGCCATCGCCGACGAAGAGCACATTTCCCATCTGTTGACCCTGACGGTGGAGTCCGGCGTGATCGGAGGCATCCCCTCCGCCGGCGGCGACTTCGGCACAGGCGTCAACATGGATGCGGTGATCGACGAGAGCCAGATGTTCGACTTTTACGACGGCGGCGGCCTGGACATGGCTTGCCTTGGGATGGCCGAGTGCGATGCCGCGGGAAACGTCAATGTCAGCCGGTTCGGCGGCCGGCTGACTGGGGCGGGCGGTTTCATCAACATCAGCCAGAGCGCGCGGCTGTTGGTGTTCGTCGGTAGCTTCACCGGCGCCGGCCTCAAGGTGGCGGTGGAGAACGGCGAGCTCCGCATCCTCGAAGAGGGCAGGCAGAAGAAGTTCGTGAAGCAGGTCGAGCAGATCACCTTCAACGGCCAGTACGCCTACGATCGCGGCAAGCCGGTCTACTACGTCACCGAACGATGCGTGTTCCGCCGAGTGCGGCGGGGCCTGGCGCTAATCGAGGTTGCCCCCGGCATCGATGTCGCCCGGGATATCCTGCCGCATATGGACTTCGAGCCGGTGATCGGCGACTACGGCGTCATGGACCCGCGAATCTTCGGCGCCGACCCGATGAACCTTGAGGCGGAGTTGCTCAATCTGTCGCTGCCGGAACGGGCGACCTACGATGCCGAGCGGAACATCCTCTTCCTCAATTTCGAGGGCATGTACGTGCGCGTCGCCGAGGATGTGAAGGCGATCTGGGATATCTGCGAGCAGCGCTGCCGCGCGGCTGGGAAGCGGGTCGGCGCGGTCATCAACTACGATCGCTTCCGGATGAACCAGGAAATGTACGACGCCTATGCTGAGATGGACCGGTATTTCCTGGCCCACTATTTTACTAACATCACGCGTTACGCAACCAGCGCCTTTCTGCGCGCCAAGCTGGGCGAAGCCTTCTCGCAACGCAACATCGCACCACATGTATTTGAGCGTAAGGAGGAGGCCCAGGCCTTTCTGGCAGCACTGAGCCGGGAAAGCGCAAAGGAAGCGTAGGGACAACCGTCTTCACGCCGTTCGGATGATAATAAGGGCACTTGCGCCTGAGCGTCCGACTCGAATCTCAAACCAAACGAGCCAAGCCGAGGTGATTGTGGTCTCGAAATCCTTGGCGAGGCGGCGATTGCGGTTGATCCAGGCGACTGGTGTTGGCGGGGATCGATTAACCCGCCGTCACAGGCGCGACAATGCCGAACGACATCGCTGGGCAAGGTCCAGCGCCGTCTTCATCTGATCGACCCCAGTTGGCATCAGGCTGATAACGGGGCTGTGCTCGTGCAAAGCGAATCGGTCGAGGACACGCCAGCAGGCGAGGTTCGCACCCTGGTCATGCCAGAGGATAGGATCGTCAAAGAACGGCTCTTGGTGCAGTCCCAATATCAATACACTTAAATGTGGATCGACCTGAGATGACCGACTATCGCTCAACCGTCGCGGTTGTCCCGCTCGACGACAAGCATTCCCGGATGGCGTTGATCATGCACATGACGCCGGCAGAGGGTCAGATAGACGAGTAAATCGCCACTCGTTACACCCGCAACCTACGCGGCAATGTGCGGGCGATGAAAAAGGCGCGCGGGCTAGTGTTACTGCGCTGATGACGAGACGATTGCCAAACCAGCGCTAAGTATTGATGCCGAGTTCAATAGCTGAGATTTGCGAATTTGGAGGTTGTCCTTATGACGCGCAGGCGCTTTTTTCTGCCATTGACCCAGCACATCCGAGCCCCCTGTTCGGGGTGCCACATGCGAACACCGCATGCAGCGGTAATGTATGTGCAGATCCATCCCTCAGACGGAGGCAACTGCTTCTCCACCTCAAGCAGTGTTTCGAGTCGCGTCATGGGTTGACCGAGTTGGCACGTTTTTTTGCATGCCCCGCACATCATTCTCCTCCGCAAATCAGGCTATCCTTTATCGCCCGGCGCGGCAAGCGTTTCGTCGCGAGCCTCTCGGCCCCCGCCCCGCCCGATATCTTACAGTGTTTGTTTGTGGGGGTAAGACGCACAGGTCCTCGGCGACGAGGCGCGTCGGGCGTCGTGCAAGGATGGAGAGCTAGCGGCTGAGCCAGGCGAAGGACCGTTGAACCACCCAGCAGATGCCGGCCCGGTTCGTTGGCTCCGGCGGACGGCGGCATTGAAGTTGGGTCACAGCAGACGGTCGAGATCGCCTTGGTGCCGGAGATGCCGAGGACATACCCCATCGAATCAACCCACTTTCTTCACAGCCCCTTCGGCATGAACGGCACGATCGAGGTGTGGTGCCGTAGCGTCGTTCTGTGGCGCCCACCGTCAGGTTTACAGCAGGTTCCTCCGGTCACGCCGCCGCTGATTGATACCAGCCGCCCTCTTGGCCTCGCCGAGAACGCGATACGCGGACGCGACGCCCATCCTGCGGGTGAACGAATGTTCAGTTCTTTGTCCGTGCCCCCACGGGGCTTCACCACGACTAGGACTTGCAGCGATCGGCCCCCACGGCCGAACAGTCACCGTGCCATATCAGAGCAACCATTTCGGCGTTGCTCTGTTGGGAGGCCTGGAACGTTGGCGTTGCGGAAAAATCCAAGGAGATAATCACTGCCACCGGTATTTTCGAGGCGACGTTAACCATTTGTTTATGATTTCAGAATTAACGTCACCCAGGACGATCTCGAAGTTACCGACGGATGGCTGGGTAATGAGGCCGGTTGGCAGACGCAAATCGCGACCCGGGTCATTCCACGCACTCGGGATGGTGAGTTTAGGCGAAACGTCAGGTAGTTGCGCATTGCTATCAAGCGCGCCACTCCAGGAGGAGCACGATGTCATACGGCGCCCAATCGATTGCAAATCCTTGCATGACCACGGATGGATGCAGTTCGAAGGAAATTGCGAACCCAGCCGAGTCGCGTTCCGTACCGGAGATGAAGCGTAAACCGCGCTTAGCGACCACCGCCGAGGCGGATCAGGACACTCTGGACGGCGAGACCGTATTCGAGGTGGACCGTCCGGTGGATATCACTGCCGCATCATTTCCACTCGCCGCACCTTCCCCGGCTTTGCCAGAAACCCAGATAGCGTTGGCCCGCGTCATGTCCATTCTAATCGTTGACGATGTGGCCATGAACCGCGATATCGCCGGCTCTATTCTGCGGGCCGCAGGCCATGAAGTCACCTGCGTGGCCTGTGGAGCCGAGGCGATCGCG
>JBEKLE010000102.1:0-16531 GCA_050010355.1 Rhodopila sp.
CTTGCCCATCAGACCTTCCGGTCTGTCGAGGCCCTGCAGAACGCCGTCGCCGACGCTATCCGAAAGCTCCACGAGGAACGCATTACCCATCTGTGTCTGGTTCAACGAATCGCTGCTTAGAAATCGATGCTTGGTCTGGAGGTGTTAAAGATGGGTTAATAGCTCCGCGGCAAGCCCAAGACGTGTTCGGCGAGGTAGGACAGGATCAGGTTCGTGCTGATCGGCGCCACCTGATACAGACGGGTTTCCCGGAACTTTCGCTCGATGTCGTATTCCTCGGCGAAACCGAAACCGCCGTGGGTCTGGATGCAGGCCTCGCCGGCGGCCCACGAGGCCTCGGCTGCCAGCATCTTCGCCATGTTGGCTTCCTCGCCGGGCGTTTCGCCGGCCGCGAACTTGTCACAGCCGGCCTGCACCATCAGTTCGGCGGCGCGCATTTGCGCGTAGGCGCGGGCGAGGGGGAACTGGATGCCCTGGTTCTGGCCGATCGGCCGGCCGAAGACCTGGCGGTCGCGGGCATAGTCGGATGCTTTGCGCAGGAACCATTTGGCGTCGCCGATGCATTCGGCGGCGATCAGCAGGCGTTCGGCGTTCATGCCGTCCAGGATGTGACGGAAGCCGCGGCCCTCCACGCCCACGAGGTTCTCGGCCGGGATGACCATGTTGTCGAAGAAGACCTCGGTCGTGTTGTGGTTCATCATTGTGCGGATCGGCCGGATGGTCAGGCCGTGACCGAGGGCTTCCCGCATGTCGACGATGAAGGTTGAAAGACCGTCGGTCCGCTTTGCGGTCTGGTCCTTCGGGGTTGTCCGGGCGAGCAGCAGCATCAAATCGGAATGCTCCGCCCGGCTGGTCCAGACCTTCTGGCCATTGACGATATATTTTTCTCCGTCCTTGCGGGCGAAGGTTCGTAGCGACGTCGTATCAGTCCCGCTAGTCGGTTCGGTCACGCCGAATGCCTGCAACCGGAGTTCGCCCGTTGCGATCTTCGGCAGATATGATGTCTTTTGCTGATCGGTGCCGTGCCGCAGGATCGTGCCCATGATGTACATCTGGGCGTGGCAGGCGGCGCCGTTGCAGCCCTCCGCCTGGACGGTCTCGAGGATTGCCGCGGCGGCTGAAAGCGGCAGGCCGGCGCCGCCGTATTCTTCCGGGATCAGGGCGCCGAGGTAGCCGCCCTCGGTCAACGCACGCACGAAATCTGTGGGATAGCCGCGCTCCTGATCTAGCTTGCGCCAGTATTCGCCGGGGAACCTGGAACACAGTTTGCGGACCTCTTCCCGGATTTCCGCATGGGAGTCATGGTGCAGCGTTTCTTTCATGGCGGCCTCCGCGAACATGTTTGTATGGTTAGGGCGGTCGCCAATGGTCTGGCAACTGGGTGTGGCTGCATGACTGCCGAAGGTTGGATTGGCGCTTGCCGAAAGGCAGAAAGGTGCTGTTATCGCCGCCAGGAATGCTGCCCCCGGAAGGATTGCTCCCGTGCCCGCAGGTGAAAGTCTAGCGATCTCCCCCTTCGATCAGTTCCGGACCTGGATGGCCGACGCGGAGAAGTCCGAACCGGCCGATCCGAACGCGATGATCGTCGCGACGACAACGCTGGATGGGCATCCCTCGCTGCGAGCGATCCTGCTCAAGGGCGTCGATGACCGCGGTTTTGTCTTCTACACCAACAAGGAAAGCCGCAAGGGCATTGAACTCGCTGCCAATCCGAACGTGGCCTTGCTGTTCCACTGGAAGTCGCGCGGACGGCAGATTCGCATCGAAGGGTTGGTGGAGCACGTTACGGATGCCGAGGCGGACGCCTACTACGCAACCCGGCCGCGGAACTCCCGGCTGGGAGCGTGGGCTTCGCAGCAGTCACGACCGCTGGAGAGGCGGGCCATCCTCGAAGACAGGCTGGCGGAAATGGAACAGCGGTTTCCCGATGAGATCCCGCGGCCGAGCTATTGGTCGGGATATCGGGTTCTGCCAGAAAGGTTCGAATTCTGGCAGGATATGCCGTATCGTCTGCACGACCGGACAGTTTACCGCCGGTCGGGTGACGGGACCTGGGTGCAAACCAAACTCTTCCCGTAACTTCATCGCTCTACCGAACGTACTTGCCACGCAAACGCAAACCTGCATGCTCTTAAGACCCGATTGAAGGAGCTGGCCATGTCGATACGTAAGCTTCTGCTGCCCCTGACGGGGACCGCGGCGGGCGAGGCCGCACTGGCGACTGCCTTGACGATTGCTCGCCGCTGGAACGCCCACGTCCTGGCTTTACATGTCCGCGTGGACAGCCGTGACGTCGCGCCGTTGGCCGGCGAAGGCCTATCGGGTGCGATGATTGAGGAGATGATGTCGGCCACCGAGAAGGAAAGCAACGACCGCGCCCATGCCGTCCGCTCGATGTTCGAGCGCTTTGTGGCGCGTCACGAGGTTGTCGTGCAGGAAGCTCATCCCGGTTTGGATCACGCTACCGCGAGCTTCGCCGCGGTGACCGGCCGCGAGGAGGACATCGTCGCGCAGCAGGCGCGCCTGGCCGATCTGACCGTCGTGCCGCATCCCGACTCGGGGGAGGATGTCTCGTCCTCCGACGCGCTGCATGCGGTGCTGTTCGATTCCGGGCGTCCGGTGCTGATTTCCCCGCGGGTCACGCCGGCGAAGATAGGTGCGCGTGTTTGCCTTGCCTGGAACGGCACGGCCGAATCGGCCTCTTCGGCGCTGGCTGCGATGCCGTGGATGCAGCGCGCCGACGCGGTCGCCGTCCTGTCGGCGGAAGGCTACCAGAGACGGGGACCTGCCGCGCCTGAACTCGCTGCCTATCTCGCGCTGCACAACATACATGTCGAGATCGTGACCTTCCGTGCCGTTGGCGGGTCGGTCGGCGCCGGGCTGATGGCGGCGGCGGCCGATTTCGGATGCGATTTCCTTTCGATGGGGGCTTATTCCCACTCCCGGCTTCGGCAACTGATTCTTGGCGGCGTGACCCGGCACGTGCTGGAGCACTCAAAGCTGCCGGTGATGATGAACCGCTAGAGCTAGAACAGCTTTTCCTGGGGGCCGAGCTTGACGATCACGTCGCTCGGTTCCGCGAGGTTGAGCATCGCCCGGGCGCGTTCGTCCAGCGTGTCCGGATCGAGATGACGGGCGCGGAGGCCTGCGACTCGGGTTTCCCAGCCATCCCGTTCGGCCTTGGCGGCGTCCTGGTCCGCGACGACCCCCCGCAAAAGCTCCTGTCGCTGGGCGTAAGCAACCAGCCCGCGGTCGCCCTGCGTTGCGTTCCAACTGAAGTAGCCCGTGATCGCCAGGAAAATTGCGGGCGCGACCATGAGTCGGGCCCGTCGCTTGAATTCTCGGGCGAGTGACATCGCATACTCCGCAACTCTGTTACTGATCCTAGCGCGCCGCCTCCGGTTCGTGAACAAAAAATGCGATAACTATAGGAATTTTTGTTATTTTCGGGCGGGACGCCGGTGTCATGGCCACGCTGTCGGTCAAGGTCACCATTGCGCGTTGACAGGACCGGATGGCGAACGCATCGTCCGACCGCTTCAAACCAGGAAACGGCCCGATGTCTCAGCACAGCCTGCAAGCCCCGATCGAGGACCTTTGGGAACGCCGGGAAACCTTGTCGTCCGCCACGAGGGGCAAGGCGCGTGACGCGGTCGAGGCTGCGCTCGATGCCCTGGACAGTGGGCAGGTTAGGGTTGCGGAGAAACACGAGGCGGGGTGGCAGGTCAATCAGTGGCTGAAGAAGGCGGTGCTGATGTCCTTTCGCCTGACCGATTCCACCCTGATGGAGGGGCCGGGCGGAGCGCCGGTTTGGGACAAGGTGCCGATGAAGTTCGGGGGCTGGGGCGAGAATCGCTTCAGGGAGGCGGGATTCCGGGCGGTGCCGGGTGCGGTGGTTCGCCGGTCGGCCTTCGTCGCGCCGGGTGCGGTTCTGATGCCCAGCTTCGTCAATGTGGGTGCCTGGGTGGGGCGCAACACGATGGTGGATACGTGGACGACGGTTGGAAGCTGTGCCCAGATCGGTGCGAATTGCCACCTTTCCGGCGGCGTCGGAATAGGGGGTGTGCTGGAGCCATTGCAGGCGAATCCGGTCATCATCGAGGATGACTGCTTCGTCGGAGCGCGGTCCGAGGTCGCCGAAGGTGTGGTCGTGGAGCGCGGCAGCGTGCTGTCGATGGGGGTGTACATCGGTGCCTCCACCAAGATCATTGATCGTGCGACCGGCGAGATCTTCATGGGGCGTGTGCCAGCCTATTCGGTGGTCGTACCGGGTTCCTTGCCGGGGAGGCCGTTGCCGGACGGGTCGCCGGGACCATCTTTGTATTGCGTGGTCATCGTCAAAACCGTGGATGCGCAAACCCGAGCGAAAACCTCCATCAACGAGCTGTTGCGCGATTGAACGATTTTTCGGATCCACTGCCGCTGGCACAGGCGCTTGTCCGCTGCGCCTCGGTGACGCCAGCGGACGCGGGCGCGCAGGATACTCTGTCGGGGATGCTCAGCAGTTTGGGTTTCACAATCCATCGCCTGCGGTTTGGCGAGATCGAGAATATCTTTGCCCGGATCGGCACGGTTGGGCCGCACATCTGTTTCGCCGGGCATACCGACGTGGTGCCGGCGGGTTCGGCGAACTGGCGGACCGATCCGTTCGGCGGCGAGGTGCGAGACGGGGTGCTGTATGGACGTGGCGCCTGCGATATGAAGGGTGCGATTGCGGCGTTCGTCTCGGGCGTGGCGCAGCATCTGGAGACGGGAACGCCGAAGGGGTCGATAAGCTTCCTGATTACCGGCGATGAGGAGGGTCCGGCGACCGACGGCACGGTGAAGGTGCTGGAGTGGATGCGGGCGAACGGCGAGATCCCCGATTTCTGCTTGGTCGGAGAGCCGACCTGCCCGGTGAAGCTTGGCGACACGGTCAAGATCGGACGGCGCGGCAGCGTCAATATGAAAATCGAAGTGCTCGGCACGCAGGGGCACGTGGCCTACCCGCATCGTGCGGACAATCCGGTTCACCGGCTGGTGCAGGCGCTGGATGCGCTGACCGCCGCGCCCGTGGATGCCGGAACCGACTGGTTCGAGCCTTCGACATTGCAAGTGACCAGTATCGACGTCGGGAATGACGCGACGAACGTCATACCCGCTTCGGCCACGGCTGCGTTGAACATCCGGTTCAATGACAGGCACAGTGGTGCGTCTCTGATCGCCTGGGTGCGGGCCACCCTGTCCCGGTACGCCGAGCGGTTCGACGTTACCGCCTCGATCAGTGGCGAGTCTTTCGTGACCAGGCCGGGTCCGCTGGTCAACATTCTTCGCGGCGCCATCAATGGCGCGACCGGCCTTGATCCGAAACTGGATACCGGCGGCGGGACATCCGATGCGCGTTTCATCGCGAATTATTGCCCTGTTGCGGAATTCGGGCTGGTCGGCTCCACGATGCACCAAACTGATGAGCGGGTTCCCGTGGCGGAGTTACGTGATCTGGCGCGCATTTATCAGGACATCATAACGGCCTTTCTAGCATGAGCCATGGCCTGATCTCGCGCAAGAGTGTCCTGGTGGGGATACTGCGCGTCGCGCGCGGGCGGGCGGATGGCGTTGGCTATTTCGGCTCAAGCCCGCAGGCATTTCTGTCCAGCCTGGCGCCTCTGGTGGCCTTTCCGTTGGTTGGTGCCGCTCTGGGGCTGTTCACCGAAGGGCCGATCCGGGCGCTTACGGGTCTGGCGATGACGGTGTGTGCCCTGCTGACGCCGGCGGTGCTGTCCTATGAGCTAGCGCGATTTTGGCGGCGGGCGGACGTTTGGGTGCAGTTTGCCACGGCTTTCAACTGGTGCGAGTGGATCTTGCCGGTGCTGGCCTGTCTGGTCATGGTGCCGCTGAGCGTGGGCATCAGCGCGGGCATGACCGAAACCACGGCCAGTCTCGTGCTGGTGGGTTGCCTTGGTGTTTACGGACTTTGGCTGCACTGGTTCCTGGCGCGAAAAGCGCTGGCGTTGTCGGGATTTCGTGCCCTGGTGCTGGTGCTCCTGGTGAATTTCGGCACGGCGGTGGTGGTCATGGGGCCGCGTTTGCTGGCGAACGACCTCGGATGAGTTCGGTATTGGCCGTGACGCTGGGGCTGAACGCCGCGCTGCGGTTGGCGCGCGGCCGCGCTGATGGCGTTGTCCTGGTGCCCGGCGACCGGACAACGATCATCCGCAGCTTCTGGTCGATCGCGCTGTGTTTGCCGTCGGTGATGTGCCGCCTGCTGCTGTCTTGGGCGGACACCGGGATTCCGGCTGACGCGGCACGTCTCGCAGCGCGGGAGGCGATCGTCTTCGTCGTTGGCTGGCTGCTGTTTGTGGAGGTGACTCATCGGCTGGCGCCGATGCTTGGCCGAGCGGAGCGGTGGGGCCGGTTCATCGCGGTGTGGAACTGGTGCAATGTCATCGAGGGCCTGATCGTCATCGTCGGCGGGGTTCCTGGCGCACTCGGCGCACCGGCGATTATTGATCAGGCATGCGAACTGACCACGATCGGATGGGCGCTTTGGCTGGAGTGGTATGCAATTCGGCTGGCGTTTGGGGTTGGGCCGCTGGCGGCCGTTGGTCTGGTGCTGCTCGATCAGTCGATCGGGATCATGCTGGCGTCGGTTGCCATGCTGATTGGTTCCTGAATCCTAAACGGATTGTCCGGATAGCCAACGCTGATCAAAGCCAGGCCTTCGGGCGGTGCTGTCGGACCGGCGGCGGCGCGGTTCGCCGCTTCCAGTGCCACCGTGACACGCTCGATGGGCCAGCGGCCCTCGCCGACCAGTTTGAGGGTGCCGACGAAGTTGCGGACCTGGTGATGGAGGAAGCTGCGGGCTTCGGTGACGACTTCGATGATCTCACCATGCCGGATGACGTCCAGGCGATCCAGTGTGCGGACGGGTGATCTGGCCTGGCAGGAAGCGGCGCGAAAGGACGTGAAATCATGGCGGCCGAGCAGGCGCTGGGCAGCTTCGTGCATGGCGGCGTCGTCGAGTGGGGCAGGGACGTGCCACGCGCGTCCGGCCATCAGTGCCGGGCGGCTGCGGCGGTTGAGGATGCGGAAGCGGTATGCTCTGCAATTGGCGGAGAAGCGCGCGCTCCAGTCTTCCGGCACCGCGACCGCGCTTAGCACGACAACGGGATGTGGCTTCATGTGGAAATTCAGGGCGTCCCGAATTGCCTTGGCGGCGTGACCGCCGGCCAGGTCGATGTGCGCAACCTGGCCCTCTGCGTGGACGCCCGCATCGGTGCGGCCGGCGACGACGCTGGCGACCGGCTTGCCCGCATTGAGGTGCGAGGCTGATTGTTCGAGCACCGCCTGGATGGATAAACCGTTTGCCTGACGCTGCCAGCCGACGAAAGGGGTGCCGTCGTATTCAATTAGCAGCGCCCAACGGGTCACTGCCCGAGCACCGTGCCGGGCGGCACGGGGTTGCCACGCAGGAACGCGTCTGCGTCGAGCGCCGCGCGGCCCGGGACCTGAACTCGTGTCAGCCTGATGGCATGGCTGCCACAAGCAACGGTGAGCGCGGTGTCGAGGACGGTTCCGGGGGCGCCGGACCCGTCGGTGGGTTTGCCGGCGAGGACTTTCAGAAGGTTGCCGCCCAGGGTGGTGAATGTGCCCGGCCAGGGGTCGAAGGCTCGTATCTGGCGGTCGATCATCTCGGCCGGGTTGCTCCACACGATCCGGCCGTCTTCACGGGACAGTTTCGGCGCGTAGGTCGCGTCGGCCTCCCGCTGAGGGACGCGCGGTGGTGAGGCGGTCAGGGCGAGCAAGATCAGCTTCGCACCGATTGTCGCCAACGTTTCATGGAGGTTGGCGGTCGTGGTGTCCGGCGTGATTGGAACGCTTTGGCGCAGGAGCATTGGGCCGGTATCGAGTCCGGCCTCCATCTCCATGATTGTTATGCCGGTTTCCGGGTCGCCGGCGAGAATGGCGGCCTGGATTGGCGCGGCGCCGCGCCAGCGCGGCAGGAGGCTTGCGTGGATGTTGATGCAGCCCCGTTTCGGGGCCTGCAACATGGCCGGTGGCAGGATCAGGCCGTAGGCGGCGACCACCGCGGCATCGAGATGGAGTGCGGCAAATGCCGACTGCGCCTCAGGATCGCTGCGGAGGCGGGCTGGTGTGCGGACGGGTAAACCCAGGTTATCCGCTACGACGTGAACCGGACACCGGCGAACCGCGTGACCGCGGCCGGCCGGGCGGGCCGGCTGGCAATAGACGGCTGCGATGTCGTGGCCCGCGTTACGGATTGCCTGCAACGCAGGAACGGCGAAGTCGGGGCTGCCCATGAAGGCGATGCGCATGACGCTACCGCTTCCGTTCGTCTTGCTTCAGCCGTTGCTCCTTGGCGAGCCGCCGCATAATCATGTTGCGCTTCAGCGCGGACAGGTGATCGACGAACAGGATCCCGTCCAGGTGATCGATCTCGTGTTGCAGACAGGCGGCCAGCAAGCCGTCGGCCTCCATCTCGCGCTTCGCACCGGTCTCGTCGAGGTAACGCACCTTCACGCGCGCCGGTCGGGTGATATCGGCATATTGGCCGGGCAGCGAGAGGCACCCTTCCTCTCTCGTAGCGAGTTCGTCGCTGGCCGAGACGACTTCCGGGTTGATCAGGCTGTGTGGCTCTTTCTTGTCGTTCGGCATCAAGTCGATCACGACGACGCGCAGGCTTTCGCTGACTTGGGGCGCGGCCAATCCTATCCCAGGGGCGTTGTACATCGTGGCGAACATGCGGGGGATCAGGTCGCGCACCAAAGCGGCGTCGGCCGGGTTCACCGGTCGGGCACGGAGTTTGAGCAACGGATTGGGCGCGATCAGGATCGGCAGCGTGTCAACTGCCGTTAATTGGGTGTCTGTGTTCATCGTCCCGCTGCATCTAGCGGTCCAATCGCTGCCAATCAACAGCGGTTCGATCGCCTGCGCGTGACCTCACCCCCTTGCAACTCGGGCTGCGGGTGCCAACATCGAAATCAGCTGGTATGCCTTTGATAGGGTTCCGGCTTTCGCTTCGCTCGCAGGAGGGGGCCTTGACGACCCGGATGTTTACCTCGCCGCTTTTTCTTGGTTTTGATCACCTTGAGCAAATGCTTGAGCGTGCATCCAAGACTTCGTCCGACGGATATCCGCCTTACAATATCGAGCAGATAAGCCCGACCGGGCTCCGAATTACGCTCGCTGTGGCGGGCTTCACCATGGACGATTTGCAGATTACCCAGGAAGATAACCAGTTGGTTATACGTGGACGGCAGACAGACGATAGTCAGGGCCGGATTTTCCTGCACAGGGGAATTGCCGCGCGCCAGTTCCAGAGGTCGTTCGTGCTGGCTGAGGGGATCGAGGTTAAGGGTGCGTGGCTCGATAATGGCTTGCTCCATATCGATCTCGCAAAGCCCCAGCCTGAGGTTCGTGTAAAAACAATTCCGATCACACGCAATACGGCGGTGTCCTCGCTGCGCCCGAATGGAGCCGAGTTGGGCGCTGTTGTGGAGAGCAAAGCGGAGCGATGAGACGACGACGGCGGGTGCCCTTGGGCTCGCCGGACATAGTAATCGACAGTGCTTCAGAAAGGCTGTCGCAAAATAGGAGTACAGAACCGATGAACATGAACTCAGGTGATCACCCGGACGTCGCGACAGCCGCTGCACAGGAGGTGGTGGCGTTTGACGTGCGGCATCTTTCGGAAGAACAACTGGCCGCCCTTGGTGTATCGCACATTGCGTACGTCAAGCCGGTGATGGTGAACGGCGTTCAGGGCTTTGCTATCCACGCTGCCGACGGGACGCCGATGGCAGTCACTGGCAACAGAGATGTCGCGGTTGCGGCCGTCGTGCAGCACGAGATGCTTCCGCTTTCGGTTCACTAGAGCAACATCGCCCTGACTGGAACAGTTGGGGTGATGAAGTTGCTTGCTTAAACAGACAGATAGAGCGCGCTGACTGTTACCACTGGAAGCGCTAGAGGCGTCGTATCGCTCCGAGTGGCTGATGCCGCCCGAAGTGACTTCAGTGCGGCGGATAAGCGATCCGCAGTTGCAAAATACCCTCGGATGCCGCATCGATAGTGACCGCCTGAGGTTCGTGTCAGGAGCCGCCGATGACGAAACTCTGAACCAGACTGCCGGCGATGAGACGCCAGCCATCGATCAGCACAAAAAAGATGAGCTTGAACGGCAACGACACGGCGCTCGGCGGGAGCATCATCATGCCGAGACTCATGAGTACGCTGGCGACGACTATGTCGATAATCAGGAAGGGCAGAAAGAGCAGGAAGCCCATCTCAAACGAACGGCGTAACTCACCGACGACGAAGGCCGGCACCAGTGCGCGCCAAGGGACCGACGCGGCGTCCTGAGAAAGCGGCAGATGTCCCAGATCCAGAAAGAAGTGCAGATCCTCGTCTCGGACATTGTCGGTCATGAACGCGTGAAACGGCTCAGTTGCCAGCCGCAACCCCTCGGTTTCCGAGATGCGGCCCTCCGTCATCGGCTGTATGCCGGCGGTCCAGGCCTGGTTCATAGCCGGCTCCATCACGAAGAAGGAGAGGAACAGGGCCAACCCGATCAGGACGACGTTTGGCGGCGTGCCCTGCGTACTGAGAGCGTTGCGCAGCAGCGACAGCACGATCACTATCCTGGTGAATGCTGTGGTCATCACCAGGAGGCTCGGGGCCAGCGACAGGACGGTGATCAACGCTGTGAGCTGGACTAACCGAGCTGTGGCGCCGGCCTGCCCGGCGGCGCCGAGGTCGATGTTGACAGACTGCGCATGTCCGATCGCGGGAAGCGAGAGCAGAAGAGCGAAGGCGACCCAGGGGCGAAGCTTCATGGATCCTGAACCCAGCCGATCACCAGGTCCTGCCCTCCACCGGTGAGCAATACGACCTGCCGCTCCCCACACTGAACCAGATGGATGCGGCGGCGCGGATCCAGGGCGATGGATTCCCGCAGGATCAGTGTCCGCCCGCCTCGGGGCTGGGCGTGCCAGCCACTGAACTGGAAGAGCTTGGCCGCGGCAGCTATCAGAGCAATGACACCAATCAGGACCAGAACGACGAGCGAAATTGCTTGCACGGTCATGCGGGTGACCAGACGATCGTGGCATCTTCGGGGTTATCGATGGGGCGCAGAACCAGGTTCAGCGCGAGCAACCGCGTCCCCGCAACGTCTGTCATCCAGGAATGAATGAATGCACGCGGGGCTGCATCTGTTCGCATGCGCCCATTTGGCAGTGGACAAATTAAGAAGCCCTTAACGACCCCCGTTAACCTTTTCTTTACGATTTCCCATCAGATTGGGGTGATGGACCCAACCCGGATTGGCTTATTCGACCTGGCCGAAAAACGGCTGCAATGGACGGCGCAGCGGCAGAGCGTTCTGGCGTCAAATATTGCGAATGCCAACACTCCGTCGTTTCAAACACGCGACATCCAATCCTTCGCCAGCGTCTTGTCCGGTAGTGGTTCAATCGAGCCTGCCAGGACGCAACCTGCGCATCTGGCGGGAACACTTCCGACTGCTCTGGCTTCGCTGACCACCGATCTTCCGAAAGCGCGAGGACTGGATGGCAACACGGTCTCGCTGGATCAACAGTTGACGAAGGTAGCCGATACTGAAACCACGCAGGCGTTGGTGACGACGATCTGGAAGAAGTACATGGGGATGTTTAATACGGCTCTCGGCCGGTCTGGCTAGCCATGGCCGGCGATCTGAACCAGGCGCTTGACGTCTCCGCGACGGGAATGGACGCTCAGACCACGCGCCTTCGCGTGATCGCCGAGAACATCGCCAATCAGGACACCACCGGTTCATCCCCGGGCGCCGATCCGTATCGGCGCAAAACGATCACGTTCGAAAGTGCGATGGACCGGGCGGCGGGTGTGAACACGGTTCGGGTCAAGGAAATCGGCCTCGACGGCAGCGACCTGCCGCTGCGCTATGATCCGGCCAATCCTGCCTCCAACGCTCAAGGCTACGTGAAGCTGCCGAATGTCAACAGCTTCATCGAGGTGATGGATATGCGCGAGGCGGAGCGCTCATACAGCGCCAATCTTTCAGTCATGCAGGCGACACGCAGCATGCTGAACAAGACGATCGATCTGCTCAAATGACCACCATACCGACAATGGTCGTTACACCGTCGTCGGCGGCGGACGCCTATACCCGCAACGCCCGTGGCACCGCTTCCGCGGATGCTCCGAACAGTTTCGGCTCGGCGATGACGCAAGCGCTCGATCAGGCGGTGCAGACCGGCCACACCGCCGACGATCAGTCGATGCAGGCGCTCAGCGGCGGGGGAAATCTCACAGACGTTGTCACCGCGCTGTCGCATGCCGAAATGACCTTGCAGGCCGCAACGGCGATTCGTGATCGCGTGGTTCAGGCCTACCAGGATATCATGAAGATGCCGATCTGAGCCATGAGCGATACCGATGTCGCTGCGCTGATCCATGACTTCATGATCGTGACCATGAAACTGAGCTTTCCGGTGCTCGGGGTCGCGCTCGTTGCCGGGCTGGTGATCTCCTTCATCCAGGCCGTCACTCAGATCAATGAGGCGACATTGGCATTTCTGCCAAAAGTGTTCGCGATCGGTCTGGCCCTTGTGATGCTTGGCCCATTCATGGCCGCAACACTGTCGGGGTTTTCACATCGGATCTTTGACAGGATCGTCGCCATCGGCGGGTCATGAATCCGGCCCTGACATCTCTGCTGGACTGGGCACCCGCCTTTACGTTGATTTTGGCAAGGATTGGGGCGGCGATGGCACTGCTGCCTGGGCTCGGGGAGGCGGTCGCACCGGCGGGCGTACGGATCGGGCTGGCTTTGAGCATCACAATCCTGCTGATGCCAGAACTCCAGCCGATGATGCCACCGGTCCCGGCGGCCGATCTAAGCATGGGACTGATGATCGCCGGGGAAGTCATCACCGGCCTCTGGTTCGGCTGGGTCACTCGAATGATCGTCTTGGCCTTGCCGATTTGCGCGCAGTTCATTGGCTACCTGATTGGCCTGTCAAGCGTGCTCCAGCCAGATTCGGAACTCGGAGCGCAATCCGGTGCATTGGGGAAACTTTTTGAGATGGCCGCGCCGGTATTGTTACTGGTGTCCGGACTCTATCGATTACCTCTGACCGCACTGGATGGCTTGTTCCAACTGATTCCGCCTGGCCATATGCTGCCGGTCGCGGACGACACCGAGATCGCGATACACGCCGTTGCGACCGCGTTCGGCTTGGCGCTGCAGCTCGCCTCACCGTTCGTCGTAATCGGGATTGTCTGGCACGTTGCCATGGGTCTGGTCGCCCGAATCGTGTCACGCATGCAGATCTACTTCGTGTCGATGCCAGGGCAGATAATGGCGGGTCTTGCTTTGCTGATGATTACCGGGAGCGCGATCATCCTCGCATGGTGTGATGGCGTGGAGGCCTACTTCGTCGCACTTCCCGGCGGCGGTTGATCCGTGGCTGAGGGAGACCAATCCAGCGACGACCGGACAGAGGCCGCAACCCAAAGACACTTGGATCAAGCTCGCGATGAGGGGCAGGTCCCAGTTTCCCGTGAGGCGGTGACGTTTGCCAGCCTTGCTGCCGTGGTCCTGGTGCTGGGCTACCAATCGCAATCGTTGATGCAGCACCTCACGCCGAACCTGGTCGTATTCCTGTCTCACGCGGATGAGAGATCCATGCTGGGTTCAGGTCAGCTTCGTGCGGCGTCCTTGGCGACGCTGGGTGCGATCACACCGGTCCTTTGCGCGGCCCTGTTCGCCGGTACCGCCGCGGTGCTGCTGCAGACCAAATTTCTGCTCAACCTGGGTGCTCTTCACCCGAAAATGTCACGGGTCAATCCGGTCGCCGGATTGAAGCGTCTGTTTGGTCTCAACGGCGTTGTTGAAATCGTGAAATCCCTGGGCAAGCTGGGGCTTCTCGCTGCTGCCATGTGGACGGCGGTCAAAGGTGACTGGTCCGGGCTGATGCAGTTGCCGTGGCAGGACCCACACAGTTTGCTGACCGCGGTTGCTCGCCCGGCGTTTCACCTCTTCATCGCGTGCGTGTGCGTCCAGGGGACCATCGCGGCTGCCGACCTTATGTGGGTGCGGTTCCGCCATGCCCAAGACATGCGTATGAGTAAGCAGAACATTCGTGACGAACTCAAGGACACCGAGGGAAATCCACACATCAAGGCGCGAATACGCCGCATTCGAATGATGCGCGCCCGCAAGCGCATGATGGCTAAAGTACCTAAGGCAACCGTGGTGGTCACCAATCCAACGCACTACGCTGTCGCGCTCGCCTATGACCGGGCAAGCAATCCCGCGCCACGCATCGTGGCGAAAGGCGCGGACTCTGTTGCGGCCCGTATTCGTGAAGTCGCGGCAGCCAATGGCGTCCCCATCGTCGCCAACCCACCGCTCGCACGAGCGCTCTATCGGCTCGATATTGATACTGAAATTCCCGCAGAGCACTACAAGGCTGTGGCGGAGATAATCGCATACGTCTGGCGCCTCCGACGGACGGGACAGGCGGTGTCGTGATTCGGTTTGGCGGCTAGCACGCTGTGCCTTTCGAGTGATCAGGCAACCTGTATTCGTTTTTGGCTTTCCCGAATCGGTTGCCGAAGGCGATCCTTACTCACAGCCATGGGTCCTTATGGCCAAGCCGTTACGACTTCGAAGAAGGGGGTATGGGGAGCCAGGCATTTGTTCGCAAGAAGTTCTTGCTCTGCGGGAAAAGGCAGAACATAGTATGCACGAATGCTGATGCGTTCAACAAATCCGCGGGCAATCAGGACCTCTCAAGTCAGAAGTTATAACACGTATCGGTTGCACAACTGCATCTTATGCGTGTAAAAAGATATGACGGCGCCCAAGCTCGTATCGAACCAAGGAATATGCGGAATGGAAAAGAACAAGGCGCTCGACGCCGCGATGGCACAGATCGAACGAGCCTTTGGCAAAGGCTCGATCATGCGTATGGGTGCACGGGCCGGAGACGAGCAGATCGAAGTGATTCCGTCCGGATCACTCGGCCTTGATCTGGCAGTCGGCATCGGTGGCTTGCCGCGTGGCCGAATCGTCGAGATTTATGGCCCGGAGAGTTCAGGCAAGACGACGTTGGCGCTTCATGCGATAGCGGAAGCACAGCGACGCGGCGGAACGTGTGCGTTTATCGATGCCGAACATGCGCTGGATCCCACATATGCCCGCAAGCTGGGTGTGGACGTCGACAATCTGTTGATCAGCCAGCCGGACGCGGGTGAGCAGGCGTTGGAGATCGCCGATACCTTGGTTCGATCAGGAGCAGTGGACATTCTGGTCGTGGACAGTGTTGCCGCGCTGGTACCACGGGCGGAGCTCGAAGGAGAAATGGGCGACAGCCACATGGGCTTACACGCCAGGCTCATGAGCCAGGCGCTCCGCAAGATCACCGGGAGTGTCAGCCGCAGCAACTGCATGCTTATTTTTCTGAACCAGATCCGCATGAAGATTGGGGTGATGTTTGGAAATCCGGAGACAACGACCGGCGGTAACGCTTTGAAGTTCTACGCGTCCCTCCGGTTGGAGATCCGCCGCATCGGTCAGATCAAGGAGCGTGACGAGGTCGTCGGTAATCAGACCAGGGTCAAAGTGGTCAAAAACAAGCTTGCGCCGCCATTTCGCCAGGTCGAGTTCGATATCATGTACGGCGAAGGCATCAGCAAGGTCGGTGAATTGCTCGATCTTGGCGTGAAGGCTGGAGTTGTGGAAAAGTCCGGTGCATGGTTCAGTTACGACAGTCAGCGCATTGGTCAAGGCCGAGAGAACGCGAAGCAGTTCCTCCGAGATCACCGGCCTCTAGCGGATGCCATCGAAGCGAAGGTGCGCGAGCAGTCCGGCGTCATCGCGAACACCATGTTGACAACCGTAGTAGATGACACCGAGGAAGCCGAAGCGGCTGAATGATGCAATCCTGCCGGATGTCATGCTGGCAGAGGGTGACCATGAACTGATTGCGGCCGCGAACGAGGTGTTGGAGAACCATTACCGGCCATTCTGGCACATGGTCGCAGCCGCGATCCGGTCCCAGGATGGCCGAATTTGGACTGGCCTGCATATCGGGACGACAGTTGGACGGCTGTCGGTCTGTGCGGAGGCGGTTGCCTTTGGACGGGCACTGCTGGATGGGGACGGAACGATCCAGACGGCGGTCGCTGTGAGGCATCCGAAACCGGAGGAGGAGAACCGCGAACTGGCCGTCGTTCCACCGTGCGGTGCTTGCCGGGAGATGATCCTGGATCATGCTCCCGATGCGTTAATCATTGTTAAGGACGCAAATGTTCTGATCAAGCTACCGATCCGAACGCTCGTACCGCTTCCCTATCGGCGCTAGCTGGCTCCAGGCAGCGAGCCCGCGGCGATCGAGGAGGTTCGGCCATCGACGCCGTCCGGACGGCGCGTCAGCGATGCTGGCGTTACGACTGGGTGCTCGACATCGACGTCAAGGGCTACTTCGACAGCATCGATTGGGGTTTGCTCCTCAAGGCGGTT
>JBEKLE010000103.1:0-17052 GCA_050010355.1 Rhodopila sp.
CCAGTACGACCTGACCGGCAACCTTGCCGCCCGCTGCCGAGGCGGCGTCCTGGCCGAACATTTGCATGTACGAGCCCACGCAGGACTGTTCGATGTGTCGCATATGGGCCAGGCAACACTCACCGGAACGACCGTCGCGACCGTACTGGAAAGCCTGGTGCCGGGCGACATCACCGGCCTCAAGCCCGGCCGCCAGCGATACACGCTTCTGACCAATGAGGCCGGCGGTATCATCGACGACTTCATGGTCGCCTGCCTGGGCGAGCACCGGCTGTTCCTGGTCGTCAACGCCGCCCGCAAGGAAACCGATTTTTTCCATCTTGCCGTCAACCTTCCCGAACACATCACGCAAACCCCGCACGAGGACCGCGCCCTGCTCGCCCTGCAAGGTCCCGAAGCCGCCGCCGTCATGGCCCGGCTCGCACCAGAAGCTGCCGCCCTGCCCTTCATGGCCATCGCAGCGTTCAGCCTCGACGGCGTCGACTGCCTGGTGTCCCGCTCCGGCTACACAGGGGAGGACGGTTTCGAGATCTCTGTCCCCTCCGAACAGGCGGAAACCCTGGCGGATAAACTTCTGGCCCACCCCGAAGTCGTCCCCATCGGCCTGGGTGCCCGCGATTCCCTCCGCCTTGAAGCCGGACTCTGCCTCTACGGCAACGACATCGACGAACTGACCAGCCCGATCGAGGCCGGCCTGACCTGGGTCATCGGCAAACGCCGCAAGCTGAACTGGGATTTTCCTGGCGGCCATGTCATGCGAGATCAACTCGACAACGGCACCCCCCGCCGCCGCGTCGGCATCCGCCCGGACGGCCGGACACCGGCCCGCGCCCAGACCACGATCGTGGCGAACGACGGGACAGAGGCCGGCATAGCTGAACCTGATCGTCCGCGGCAGGACGATACCCGCCACCGTCGTACCCCTGCCATTTACCCCCCACCGCTACATTCGCTGAGAAGGAACGCCCCATGGCCAACAAGAGTGCGGACAAGCGCTATACCAAGGAACACGAATGGGTTCTGCTGGAGGGCGACATAGCCACCATCGGCATCACCGATCACGCCCAGGAGCAACTCGGTGACCTCGTTCACGTCGAACTCCCGGAGCTCGAACGGGCCGTTGCCGAGGGTGAAACCATCGCCGTGGTTGAAAGCGTCAAGGCCGCATCCGACGTGTTTGCGCCCCTCGCCGGCAAAGTGGTGGAAATCAATGAGACGATCACCGAGGACCCCTCGATCGTGAACAGCGACGCCGAGGGCGAGGGCTGGTTCTTCCGCCTCGAACTCGATGACACGGATGCGTTTGAGGCTCTGATGGATCAGGACGCCTACGACGAATACCTGGAGACCCTGTAAGCATGGACGGTCCCCGCCTGGACTTCTGGGCCGAGCTTGCCGAACTCGAGGCAAACGACAGCTTCGTCCGCCGCCATATCGGCCCGTCGGAGACCGAATTGGCGGCAATGCTGCACGCGATCGGTGCGGCGACCCTGGACGACGTTGCAGGCAAGACAGTGCCCGCTTCGATCCGCTCCAACGCGGCGCTGAACCTGCCGCCGCCGATCGATGAGGCGGCGACGATCGCTGAGCTGCGTGCCCTGGCGGCGCAAAACGCGACGACGAAAAGCCTGATCGGGATGGGCTACCACGGCACGGTCATCCCGCCGGTCATCCTTCGCAACGTGCTGGAAAATCCCGGCTGGTACACCGCCTATACGCCGTATCAGGCGGAGATTGCCCAGGGCCGTCTGGAAGCCCTGCTGAACTTCCAGACCATGATCTCCGAACTGACCGGTATGCAGATCGCCAACGCCTCCTTGCTGGACGAGGCCACGGCCGCCGCTGAGGCGATGGCCATGGCGCACGCCCTCAGCAAGTCAAAAACCGACATCCTGGCGGTCGCAACGGACCTGCATCCGCAGACTCTGGCGGTGCTGGCGACCCGTGCCAGACCGCTCGGTATCATCTTGAAACCAGTATCCCCTGCGGACCTGGTGGCCATAGGCGCGGCCAACCCGTTCGCGCTGATCCTGCAATACCCTGGCACCTCCGGCGCGCTTCGCGACCTGTCGGAGGAAATCGCCGCCGTCCACGCGGCCGGAGCCCTGGCGATCGTGGCCACCGATCCGCTGGCACTGGCGCTGCTGACCCCTCCTGGCGAGATGGGTGCCGACATCGTCGTGGGGTCAGCGCAACGCTTCGGCGTGCCAATGGGTTTCGGCGGCCCGCACGCCGGCTTCTTCGCGACACGCGACGCGTTCAAGCGGGCCATGCCGGGCCGCCTCGTCGGAGTGTCCCTGGATGCCGCCGGACACCCGGCGATGCGGCTGGCGCTGCAGACGCGTGAGCAACATATCCGTCGCGAGAAGGCCACCTCCAACATCTGTACCGCCCAGGTGCTGCTGGCCGTCATCGCCGGCTTCTACGCAGCCTGGCATGGGCCGGACGGGCTGAAGCGCATCGCCCGCCGCCTGTCGTTGCAAGCCCGTATGCTGGCCGATGTTGCGGTTCGCGCCGGACTGCACGTGCGGCATGAGACCTTCTTTGACACCATCGTTGTTGAAGGAGCTGACGATCTGCTGGGCCGTGCCGCCGAGGCCGGCTACAATTTGCGGCGTCTGGATGAAACCGGCGTCGCCATCGCGCTGGATGAAACGGTCACCCGCAGCGACCTGGTCACCCTTGCCAGGCTACTGGGCGCCGACCTGGAGGGCGCCGTCGCATCCATACCGCCTGCGGTGCTGCGTGGGTCAGGGTTCCTGGCGCAGACGGCCTTCAACCAGCATCATGCAGAACATGAGATGCTGCGCTATCTGAAGCGGTTGGAAGACAAGGACATAGCCCTGAACCGCAGCATGATCCCGCTGGGTTCCTGCACGATGAAGCTGAACGCGACCGCCGAGATGATAGCGATCACATTGCCCGGGTTCGCGGACATCCACCCGTTCGCGCCGGCCGATCAAAACTCTGGCTACCTAACCCTGATACGAAGCCTTCAATCCTGGCTCTGCGCGGCCACCGGTTTCGCCGCCGTGTCATTGCAGCCTAACGCCGGGTCTCAGGGCGAATACGCCGGCCTGCTGGTCATCCGAGCCTTCCAGGAGTCGCGGGGCGAGGCGCATCGCGACGTTTGCCTGATCCCGTCCTCGGCGCATGGGACCAACCCGGCCAGTGCCGCGATGGCCGGCTTGAAGGTGGTCGTGGTCGGCTGCGATCGTGACGGCAACGTCGATCTGGCGGATCTGCGGGCGAAGGCGGCGAAACATGCTGACCGGCTGGCCGCGCTGATGATCACCTATCCCTCGACACATGGTGTGTTCGAAGGTGCGATCCGAGACATCTGCGCGGTGGTTCATGAGCATGGCGGCCAGGTCTACATGGACGGCGCCAACATGAACGCCCAGGTAGGGCTGACATCTCCGGCCTCGATCGGCGCTGATGTCTGCCACCTGAATCTGCACAAGACGTTCTGCATCCCGCATGGGGGCGGCGGACCCGGGGTTGGTCCGATCGGTGTGGCGGCGCATCTGACCGGGTTCCTGCCGAACCACCCGTTGCGGGAGGATGCGGGACCTGCAACCGGCATCGGCCCGGTGTCGGCGGCGCCGTTCGGCAGCGCGCTGATCCTGCCGATTGCCTACGCCTATATCCGCATGATGGGTCCGGCGGGGTTACAGCGCGCCACCGAGGTGGCGATCCTGTCCGCCAATTACATCGCGGGCAGGCTGCGGAGTTTCTATCCGATTCTTTACGCAGGTCCCGGCGGGATGGTCGCACATGAGTGTATCATCGACTGCCGGGGCTTTGCCACTGAGGCCGGCGTGCACGTCGAGGATATCGCCAAGCGTCTGCAGGACTACGGCTATCATGCACCGACGATGTCGTGGCCGGTCGCCGGAACATTGATGATCGAGCCCACGGAAAGCGAATCGAAAGCTGAACTGGACCGTTTCTGCGATGCCATGATCGCGATCCGGGCGGAGATTTCCGCGATCGCGGCAGGCAAGCTGGATCGAGTAGACAATCCGTTGAAGCACGCCCCACACACCGCCGCTGAGGTCATGGCTGATGTATGGACGCACGCCTATTCACGTGCCCTGGCGGCGTTCCCGTTGCCGTGGGTCGCGGCGTCGAAATACTGGCCGCCGGTGAAGCGCGTCGATAACGTTTACGGCGATAGGAATCTCGTTTGCACCTGTGCGCCGCTGGAGGCTTACGCACAGGCCGCGGAGTAGGCGTTACCGCCGCCATCGTCCGTGCCCATCGCGGCGCGGCGATCCCAGGCGCTTTCTGTCGTCGGAAGCCAGGCCAGGCAATCCAGTGGTTGATCTTTTCAGCGAATTGCCGCGTCGATGCTGTATCGAAACGACCCAAGGTCGCCTTGGGGTCAGGGTCACGAATCGGCGGTTCGCATTGCCGAGACCGCATGATCTTAATACCAGCCGGGCGAAAAATCGACTTTTCAATCGACGGTCGGCCGGCTGGTATCTCATTGAGTTTGCGCGCAGCCGCCACGCCAACCCTATGCGCATACCGGTCAGCGTAAAGACAAAAGCGCACACTCTAGGTATCGGCGAGCGCCGCCAGCATCGCGTCCCGACCGGTGATGTCTCCTGCCGCGTGCACCGGCTGGATTGCGACATGCGTTGCGCCCGCCGTGAAGTGCGCCCGCAGTCTGGCCTTTACACTGTCCGCACTGCCCCAAAGCACCATCGCGTCGATAAACGCATCGGACCCGCCGTCCGACAGATCCGCCTCGGTAAACCCCATGCTCAGCCAGGAGTTCCGATAATTGTCCAGCACCATGTAGCGGGACAATTCGGTGCGTCCCAACGCCCGAGCCTTGACGGGATCGGTTTCAATCGTAACTTTCTGCTCGATCGCCAGCCACTTGTCCGGCCCCAGGATCTTCGCTGCCTCGGCGGTATGTTTCGGAGTCGTGTTGTAAGGCACGGCTCCGCGGGTCATCCGCCCGGCCAGCTTCAGCATCAGCGGGCGCAGTGCGGCGATGCAGATCGGGAATTCCTCAGCGCCGGCCTCACCTTTCATGATCGCTTCAAGGTACGACCGCAT
This sequence comes from Rhodopila sp., assembly GCA_050010355.1. Classification (GTDB taxonomy): domain Bacteria; phylum Pseudomonadota; class Alphaproteobacteria; order Acetobacterales; family Acetobacteraceae; genus Rhodopila. The sequence goes on from JBEKLE010000103.1 coordinate 5,074, forward strand.
CGCCGGAACCGGTTTTTCGTAGACATGCCCGCGAACGCCCTCGACCATTGGCACATGGCTTACGCCGAGCCCAAGGATGAAACGATCGCCATACAGCTGATTGAGGCTGAGCATCCCCTGCCGCGACGTGAAGGCGTCGCGGGCATAGATCGAGGCGATCGAACTGCCGATCTTCAACGTCTTTGTCTGCGACAGCATATATCCGGCGACGGTGAACGATTCATAGCCGCGCGATTCCGGATACCAAAGAGTATCATATCCAAGCTTCTCGACGTGTTGCACGAATGCGGAAATCTGGGCCGGGCCGGAATGCTTGTCAGCGGCGTACCAAACCCCGAGGCGTCCAAGTTCCATGGTCAAAATCCTTGCTGTCTAGATGATTTTCGCCGAACGGAAGCCGCAAATATCCGCGGCGCTGTAGCCTAGTTCCGTCAGCACTTCATTATTGTGTTGACCAAACGCCGGCGGCGGCCGGTCAACTCGCGGTCCGTCATGCGCGAACGTGAAGGCTGCAACAGGGACTGAGAACGATCCCTCGATCCCTGGCGCGCCATCGTGCCGGTGCAGCAAACCGCGCGAAGCGATCTGCGGGTCCGCCAACGCCTCCTCCATCTTCCGTACACGGGAGGCAGGCACGTGACGCTCCTGTAGATAAACTTCCCACTCGGCCGCTGTTCGGGTCAGCATGATCTCCGCCAGCGTGCGTTCTTCGCGATCATGATCCGCGTCACGTTCGTCGTTGGTGCGTTTGATCAGGTAGGGCCGCTCCAGCACCGTCCAAAGCCGCTTCTGCTGGCGGAGATTGGACGCACCGAGCATCACCGTTCCGTCGGCAGTCTTGTACGCCATGGAGGTCGCGTGCCCGGTCCGGTTGCCCGAGGGCTTCGGGTGCCTGCCATTGCGAAGGTAACCGGTGACGTGGCTTGCCATCAGGATCATCGCAACGTCGAGCATCGCCATGTCGACGCGCTGACCCTGACCGGTACGCTCCCGCTGAAACAGCGCGGCGGACAGGGCGTAGGCACCCATCGTGCCGGTCGCGTAATCGATTGCCGGAGCGCCGATCTTGATCGGGTTGACCTCCGGCGTGCCGGTCATCGCCATGATGCCGGACGTCGACTGGATCACGTGGTCATAGGCCGTGCGTTCACGCTTGGGGCCGCCCTGGCCGAACGCAGAAAACGACGCGTAGATCAGCCTCGGATTGATTTTGCGAAGGTCGTCGTAGCCGAGGCCGAGAGCCTCGAAGGCGCCGGGCCGGTAGTTCTCGACCAGCACGTCCGCCGTTGCCACGAGCTGCCTCAGTATCACCCGTCCCTGATCGGTTTTCAGGTTCAGCGTGATGGCACGCTTGTTGGAGCCTTGGGTCAGGAAGCCGGTGCCCATGCCGGCGTGGTTCAGATCGTTGTCGGTTCCTGAATCGCGGCTTTGGTCGGGGTCGTTAGGGTCCTCGACCTTGATCACGTCGGCGCCCAGCAGCCCAAGTTGGTAGGCAGCGAACGGGCCGGCGAGGACGTGTGTGATGTCGATGATGCGGATGCCTTCGAACGGACGACCCATGGTTATCCTCCTGAGTTTTCCCGACGGTGCAGGGTTGGGCGGAGGGCGTCAATGCAGCGGTTGCCGCGCGTCCCGCGCCCGGGCGTCCTTCATTCACGCGCAACCACGCAACGGACATGAGCTGTCTGTATCGGCAATTTCCGCTCTACGCGGAACGCTCACTCGAGCTACCGCGATATTACCCTCATCCAGCTCAATCCCATCGCCGATGCGGCGAATCCCGCTGCAATACCGAGAGCGATGTGGGTGGCATGCACGATCGAATCAGGCCCACCGTGCGTCAGCCCCAGCACCACGGCGACCAGAGCGCTCCCCGTTGTCTGGCCCACCAGCCGAGACGTCGACAGCATTCCACTGCCGGCCCCCGCGCGGTCCGGCGGGGCACTCCCGATCAGCAGCCGGTTGTTTGGCGACTGAAAGAATCCGAACCCGGCGCCGCAAAGCGCCAGCCGCCATGCGATATTCGGCCACGACGCCGTTGCCGGCATCAGCATGGTCAGCACCAATCCGCTCAGCATCACCGCCAGCCCGCACCCGCCCAGGATGCCGGCGGAGTGCCGGTCCGCCAGCCGCCCGGCGATCGGCGCCACCACGACCACCGCGGCCGGCCAGGGCGTCATCAGCACCCCGATGTCGCGCGGCGACAGCCCGCCCGCGTACTGGAAGTAGAAGGGCAAAACGACCAGCGCGATGATCTGCGCGGCATGCGAGCACACCGCCGTCGCTGCCGACAATGCGAAGATGGGCCGCTGGATCAGGAGGTCCACCGGAAGCAGAGGAGGCCGCAGCTTCAACTGGCGCCGCACGAACACGACACCCACCACCAGGCTGCCGGCCAGCTCCGCCGCCACCAGCGTCAGCCGCTCACCATGTCCGATCCCGTCCAACCCGGTGATGAACAGCCCGAGTGTCACCGCGTTCATCACCGCGCTGACCCAATCGAACGCATGCGCCGTCAGCGGCGAGCGCGGGAGGAACCGCAGGGACATCAGCAGTGACACCACCCCGAACGGCACCTGGATCGCGAACAGCCACGGCCAGGAGCCGACGGCCAGGATCGCCGCCGCCACCGACGGCCCCGCCGCGGATGATGTCGCAACCACCAGCACGTTGTAGCCGATGCCGCGGCCAAGCTGGGCCCGCGGAAAGATGAAGCGGACCAGTGCGCCGTTGACGCTCATGATCCCCGCCCCGCCAAACCCTTGCAGCACCCGGCCGGCAACAAGCTGCGGCAGCGACGTCGCCACCGCACAGCCGATCGACGCCAAGGTGTAGAGCAGCAGGCCCCAGCAGAAGATCCGCCGATGTCCATACACGTCACCCAGCGACGCCAGCGGCAGCAGGCTGATCGTGACCGCGAGCTGATAGGAGTTCACCACCCAGATCGATCCGGCCGGCGTGGCATGCAACTCCCGGGCGATCGTCGGCAGGGCGACATTGGCGATCGACCCGTCCAGCACCGCCATGCAGACGGCGACACCGAGCGACATCATGGCCAGAAGGCGTCGGTCGGGCGGGAGCCCGTCGGTCGGGTCGGTCGCAGGCGGTCGGTTCATGCGGGCGGGGGCGTCCTGAAGCATGGCCGAGGAAAAGTGGACTGTCCCAAGCCGCGCCGCAAGCAACCGACCCGCCCGCGTCCTGTGTGAGAAAGCGGCTTGTCATAACTCCACCATGTGGCAGGGTGCGCCGAACAATTCGGCAAAGCCCGGACGGAGAGTTGCAAATGCAGATCGGCGTGGCGGTTGCGGGCAGCGTGGGTGCGAACATTGCCGGGCGGTTTATGAAGGTGGGTCACGCATCGGTCGTGCCGGAGGCCAGACAGCCGGCGATCGACACCCTTGGCAACCATGCGGAGCCGCAAACGAAGTGACACTAGCGATTGTCATGGGCGTGTCAGGCAGCGGCAAGACCACCATTGCACGTGCGCTGGCACGCGAGGAAGGCTGGATCCTGCTGGAGGGCGACCAGTTCCACCCAGCGTCCAACGTCGCCAAGATGAAGGCCGGCGCGCCGCTGTCCGACGAAGACCGCTGGCCTTGGCTGCGCGCGATCGCCGCTCGGGAGGACGAACTGCTCGCGGCCGGCCAGTCGGCGGCTGTCGCCTGTTCGGCGTTGAAGCGCGCCTATCGGGATATCCTGATCGGCAGCCGGCCCGACACGCTGCTGGTGTATCTGTGTGGCTCCAAAGCCCTGATCGCGGAACGCATGGCGGCGCGCAGGGACCACTTCATGCCACCTGCACTGCTCGACAGCCAGTTTGCCACGCTGGAAGAACCGAGCCCGGATGAGCATCCGATCATTGTCGATATCGGCGGCCAGCCGGACGCAGTCATCCAGGATGCGATCCGTCAACTGAAGGAGCGTATGTCATGACGGAGGTGTTCGCTGCCTATCCCAGCCTGCGTGACCGCGTCGTTCTCGTGACCGGTGGCGCCAGCGGTATCGGTGCCGAGGAAGTGACCCAGTTCGCGCGCCAGGGAGCAAAAGTTGCCTTCCTGGATGTGGCTGACGCCGCGGCTGCCGCGTTGATTGAGACATTGGGCCGGGAAGGGCTGCCGCCGCCGCTGTATTTGCCATGCGATCTTAAGGACATCCCCGCGCTGCGATCCGCGATCACCGAGACCGGGCGGCGGCTAGGTCCTATCACCGTTCTGGTCAACAACGCCGCCAATGACCAGCGCCATAGATTTGAGGATGTGACCGTCGAGTTCTGGGATGAGCGCATGGCGACCAATCTGCGCCACCAGTTCTTTGCCATCCAGGCGGTCGCGCCGATGATGCGCGACGCCGGGGGTGGGTCGATCATCAATTTCGGCTCGATTTCCTGGCACACCAGCCAGGGCGGCATGCCCGTCTACACCACCGCCAAAGCCGCGGTCGAAGGCCTGACCAAGGGCATGGCCCGCGACCTCGGGCCGTTCGGTGTCAGGGTCAACTGCGTCATCCCCGGCTGGATCATGACCCAGCGGCAGATCGACCTGTGGCTCACCCCGGAGGCGGAACGAAAACTGCTCGAGTCCCAGTGCCTCAAAACCAAGCTCGTGCCCGGAGATATTGCGCGTATGGTGCTCTGGCTGGCCGCCGATGACAGCCGCATGTGCAGCAGCCAGTTGTGGGTCGTTGACGGCGGGCGCCTGTAGTTGCCCAACCTTCCGTGACGACCCTAATCTGGCGTCCCTACTTTATCGGGCGATCCACAGGCGGAGAGTTCCGTGCAAAGCAAGCAAAAATCCGCCAAAGCCACGTCTCCGGAACGCCGCCTGGCAGCAATTCTTGCCGCCGGAGTGGATGGGTACACGCAGCTGATGCGTGATGACGACGAGAGCGCCCACCGCCGGGTCGGCCTGGAACTGGAGCAGCTTCGCTCAATGATCGTGCAGGCGTCCGGCACCATCTTCTCCTTCGCCACCGACGGCATGACGGCCGAATTCGCCAGTGCGACCGAGGCGCTGAAATGCGCGCTCCACATACAGGCCGACTCCGCCCGGCGGATGGCAAGCGCCGCTGACCCAATCCGCTTCCGTATGGCAGTCAATGCAGGCGAAATCCTGGCCGGCAACCGCCACATCGGCGGCACCGCCATCAGCCTCGCCGCTCGTCTGGAGCGAATCGCGCCGACGGGCGGCATTGCCCTGCCCGCCATGCTGCACGATCAGCTTCGCTACGCCGTCCCGGTGCAAGCCAACCCGATCGGCCAGCCGGACCTGAATAATCTTGCTGACCCGATCCCGGTGGTCGAGATTTCCCCCGATGCCTGCCTCGCGTGGGCGGGAGACACCGCGGCGTGCCGGATCCCTGGCCCGTCCCGGGCGCTATGTGACCCGCGCGCTTCGCTGGCTATCATCCCATTTCGTGCTTCCAGCGCCCATGAGTCGTTCGCGAACGCCGCCACGGCGGGCGTCATCCGTTCCCTGGGCGGCATGGCGACCTGGCTGGCGGTCACCCGAACGTCGGCCGGCGGAATCCAAACACCAATCGATCTGCATCGGGTCCGTCAGATCTGCTCCGCGCGGTACATCCTGCACGGGTACGCCGAGGCCGAGCGCGACATGCTGCGCCTGACGGTGGAACTGGACGAAGCGGAGACAGGCCGCGTGCTGTGGTCAGACCGGTTTGATCACTTGGTGGAGCAACAGGCCGCACTGCGCGACGACGCGGCCGCCCGCATCGCCCGCGCCATTCCGCCGCTGCTGCTGCAGCGCGAGCTTGACCGCTCCGCCCTGGCCCCGCCCGACACGCTGACGGCCCATGACCTCGCGCTGCAGGCCTTTACCGCGATCATGCAGCCGGAGCGGGACACCTTCGCCGCAGCCGCGAAAATGCTGCGGCAGGCCGAACAACGGGCAGGACCGCATGGCAGCACGCGGTTCGCCCAGGTTTGGTGGCACTTTATGGCGGTCAGCCAGGGCTGGAGCGCCGATCCTGCCGCGGACGCGCGCACCGCCGCCGAAGTGGCCAGTCGGATGGACCGCAATGATCCCGCGGCGATGGCGCTGCTGGGGTTCATGCATTCCGTAGTCCACCGGGATCATGCCGTTGCGGCGGCGATGCTGGACCGCGTCATCGATGCCGCACCGTTCTGCGGGATGGCCGAAAGCCTGAAGGGCCTGTCGCTCAGTTGGCTAGGCGAGGCGGAGACCGCGATCTTCCATGTCGAACAGGCGGAAAGGCTGCCGGCGCTGGGTCCCGAGCGGGCCTGGCAGCACCACGTGGCATCGGGGGCACACTACATTGCCGGCCGTTACGGTGACGCGGCGCGGTGGGGGAGGATATCGGCGATGCACCATCCAGGCCTCGCCGCCAATACCCGGGTCCTGACCGCGAGCCTGGCGGTGCTCGGGCGACTGGATGAGGCGCACCAGGCGGCGCAGCAGTTGCTGGCGATCGATCCGGATTTCCGGATCAGCGCGTGGCGGCGGCGTGCGATGTTGCCTGACGGTAGCCGCGATACGCTGGCCCAGCGGCTGCGGCTGGCGGGACTGCCGGCATAGCTTAGTGTAATTCACGTTGCGGCTGGAATGACCGGGCGGCCGGGCGCAAAGGCCGCTGAATGGCCTTTCCTTACTGCTGGCGGTATCTGTCGCCTGCTTCTCAACATCCGGTTTGCAGACCCCGCTTTTCTCCCAGCCCGGCAACCGGGTACGCCTGTGCACGTTGAAACATCGTCCTGCCTATGGACGTTGGCCAGCTTGTTACGGGACGCACCCTTTAGCCAAGGAGGAAGGTTTGCGAGCGATTTTCTTTGCTGCGCTGGTTTCGATCGCAGTCCCTGCGACTGTGTTTGCCGATGAAAGCGTGTCAGGTGATTGGCACGCGAATTTGGGAAGCGGGGTCACCATAAACATGAACGTGACCTCTGACGGAGCGTGGAGCAGCGAGACGCTGCGGCGAAACCAGGTTGTCCGGCAAATGCGAGGCACCTACAAACAAATGCCGTCGAAGGACGGGACAGGCACACTTGTTTTTACGCCCACGCAGGCTGCGGTCCAAAGCGGACCTGTCGAAATCGAGACCGACACGTATAAGTTGGCCGGTGACGGCAAGCAGCTTAAATTGACATCCGGGGGTGACACAATGGTTTTCGAGAAGCGTGGGAAGCGATGAGCGGCCATCAACGGTGAGGAGCGCGCTAATTTCGCGTGGCTTCGGGCGTTCATGCCGGGCAGCCGTTGTTCAGACGTGAATACTGCGGGCCGTTGGGTTCTGGAGGTCGGCGGCGTCCAGAATCGAACTTTAAGAAGAATGCCATTATCATTGACGTTTTTTCGTTGAGTCCGGTCCTTTTCAAAGTCTCAGGTGTCTATAGATCCCGCGCGTGCCAGCGCTTCCTCGGCTGAAGCTATTCCGCCGTGTGCGGCGGACCAGGCGACCGGATTTTCCAGAAAGCGCCGCACCTCGGACAACGCTGTATCCGCAAAGTATGGGCGATCCTTGCAGGCTTCCAGAACGTCCCACCAGGTGCACAGGCTATGCAGCGTGATGTCCATGTTGGCCAGCGTCTCGAACGCGCCGGGGAAGACGCCGTAGAAGAATACGACGAACGCATGGTTCACGATAGCGCCAGCGTCGCGCAGGGCGTTGGCGAAACGGATCTTCGACTGGCCGTCTGTGGTGAGGTCCTCGACCAGGAGAGTGCGCTTGCCGACCGGCACATCGCCCTCGATCAGGGCATTCTGGCCGAAACCCTTTGGCTTCTTGCGCACGTACGACATCGGGACGGACATGCGGTCGGCAATCCACGCGGCGAAAGGGATACCCGCGGTTTCGCCGCCGGCGACGGTTTCGATCGTCTCGTAGCCAACGTGGCGCTGGACCTTCTGTACGGCCAGGTCGCAAATTTTCGAGCGGGCCTGCGGGAAGTAGATGATGCGGCGGCAGTCTATATAGACCGGCGATTTCCAGCCGGAGGTGAAGGTATAGGCCTCCTCCGGACGGAAGTTGACAGCCTTGATTTCCAGCAGGATACGCGCTGCTGTCAGAGCCGCGTCACGATCCCACTCGGTGGCGGATGTCGATGCATGAGCCGGTTTAGCCATTGGCACGCGGTCCTTACGCGGGTTCAGCATTTCTGATAGCCGATCGTGTGGGCCGATGACAGTCCGGCCATTCCGCGCAGTTGTGGCGCTCGGCCGGAACGGTTCGGCGATCATCCTGGTGGTGGCGATCGGGGAGTTCCACACCGAACCCGAACAGCCGTATGGTTCCGGTCCGGATTGCGGAGCGGCAGGACAATGGGTAGTGATGCGACTGACGGCCGCGTAGTGGAATTCTGCCGCAGCGCCCTCCATCGACTATCAGCTCTGTGGCTGCTCCTTGTTGTTGCCTACCATATATACGTGATCGGCGGTATGTTCTGGGCTGGCGGTCTACTGATCGAGACCATTGCGCTTTTCTCCATGTTTCTTTTCCTGCGCTTTTGGCTCATTGAAGCCGCTCTATGGGTTCCTGCGTTGGTCCTCTTTGTCTGGACACCAGACCGGGCAGTTGGTCCTAACCGCACTTCAAAGGCGGACTGATTTCAAATTGCGTCACTACCGGATAATGCGGCGTTGGCGCAGACTCTAAACACTGAGAATACCCTCGGCCCGGAGTCGATGCTCCTCCTCCAGCAACGTCTTCTTGAGCGGCACGCCCCAGCGATAGCCGGTCAATCCACCGTCGCTACCCACCACACGATGGCAAGGGACCGCGAGTGACACTGGATTAGTCGCGCAAGACCGCGCCACCGCTCGGATTGCCTTCGGATGGCCCGCCATCTCGGCAAGCTGCGCATAGCTACGCGTCTCGCCGGCCGGGATGGTACAAAGCGTCCGCCAGACCCGCTGCTGGAACGCGGTGCCTCTCAGGTCCAGCGGCAGATCCAGGGCCTGCTTCGGCTCGCGAAGAAAATCCACCACCGCTCGCACGGTCCCGGCCAAGTCTGCATCGTCCGTCGTGATCGTCGCCTTCGGGAAACGCCGCCGCAAATCGCCCATCAGCGCGTCATCCGGTTCAGCGAAACCGATGAAGCAGACGCCCTTGTCCGTAGCGCCCACCAGCAGCCGCCCGAACGGGCAATCGGCGAGAGCGGTGCGAATCCGCTCGCCCTGCCCGCCGCGCCTGGCCGCGCCTGGCGTCATACCCAGCAGCGTCGCGGTCTTCTCATATACGCGGCTTTCGGAGCCGTAGCCGGCCTCGGCCACCGCGTCGATCACCCGGTTCCCGTCTGCTAGGGCGGCATGCAGCCGCCGCGCCCGCACCCCCTCGGCATAGCTTCGCGGCGTCAGCCCGGTATGGTCGCGAAACATCCGCAGGAAGTGGAACCGCGAATAACCGGACCGTTTCGCCAGGCCGTCCAGCGACGGGATGTCCTCGCTGGCCTCGATGAAGCCGCATGCGTCCAGCACCACTTCCTGGGCAATCCGAACGCGCTCGCCCTTGGGGTCACAGCGCTTGCAGGCGCGGAACCCGGAGGCTTCGGCCTCGGCCTGCGACCGGAAAAACCGCACGTTCTTGCGCAGCGGCCGGGGCGATGGACAGCCCGGGCGGCAGTACACGCCCATCGTGGTGACCGCGTAGAGGAAATCGGTGCCGGGCTGGCGGGCGAGGACCTGATCCCAGAGATGCTCTTCGGAGACCCGATCAATGATGTGTGTGTCTTGCATGGCCCGTAATCTGGTCGCGGCGCCCACCCTAATGCCATCCGTTGATTGCGGCGACTCAACAGCGCCGCCCGGGCAAATCGAAAAAGGCCGGGACATCGCTTCCCCGACCGTTTCCGTCGCGTCACCGCCGCGATGCTCAGCGGATGATGATTTCCACGCGCCGGTTCTGTGGCTCGCGCACGCCCGGGCCGGTGGAGACCAGCAGGTGCGTGTCGCCGAAGCCCTGGATCGCGATGACGCTCTGCGGCACGCCGTCATGCACCAGTTCTCCCGCCACCGCCTTGGCACGCCGCACCGAAAGGCTCTGGTTGTACGACGCCGTGCCAGACGTATCGGTGTAGCCGTTGACCTCGATCCGCGTCAGCTGAACGTGCGTGGAGTTATCCGCTGCTTCCTTGACGATCGATTTCGCACGGTCGGTCAGGTCGGCCTTGTCCCAGTCGAAGAATACAAGATACGAGCGCGCGGGTGCCGGAGCAGGCACTGCGGTCGGCGCTGGCGCTGCGGCCGATATTGCCGGGGCCGGCGCATTGAATGCATAACGGACGCCAAATACCAGATCATGGTTGAACTGGTTATGCAGCTTCAGTTCGGACGGTGCGATCACGCCCGCGTTCTCCACGAACCCATCGTACTTCCCGCCACCAAGGATATCCATGAAGCGATAATCCGCGGTAAGCGACAAACCGGGGACGTTAGGCACCGGAAAGGACGCGCCAACGATCCCCTGCCAGGCGAAGGCACCGCTCTGTGCGCTGGTCCCCGAGGCGAACGCGCCACCCGGTTCAACCGCGGTTAGCGGGTTCAGCTTGGTCCACTGATACCCAGCACCCGCGCCGAAATAGGGATAGATCCAGGGGAAGCCGACATCTAGATCATAGAGCGCATTCGCCATCACACCCCACGTGCGGACCGTGCCGCTGGCGGCCGTCGGGAACGGCGTGCCGAGAACGTGGCGAACGTCGCTGCGAGCAAAATCGCCCTCGATCTCGAAGCGGAACCCGTTGCCGATCCCGTAACCGACGGCGAGATTGGAGTTGAAGCCATAGTCCTCATCCAGTTGCACACGGCCGGTGCCGAAACCCGGCGCAAGCGGCGTGATGTTCGGACTTTGTGGAGCATGCAACCCGGCCCCGGCCCCGACATAGAGCCCCGTCAGCGGCTGGGCCATTGCCACCGCTGGTAAGGCGACGAAGGCTGTTGAAAGAATGGCCCGGCGGAAACGCATGCGCTTGAACTCCTGGTAAGGGTTTCGTGCGTCGGGACAAGGACCGGGATGGAAGCGGTCGCCACCGAAGCGGCCCCTCGGCACCCGGCATATTCGGCGGGCGAACTCAGGCGACAAGTCACCACGACTTGAAGACAGTCCCGCACGCCGGAAACAATCCGTCCCCTGTTGCGGGATAACGCCGGAAGACTGCGAGTACTGGCCGCTAACAGATTGTATTGCGACGGGATTCTCTGATCCGCAAGGCGTTACCCTGTGTCGGATCCTCTACATCATTTAACCCGGAGGCCAGGACTGAACCGCCCGACGGCTTGCACGACGGCAACATCCCGGGACTTTTGCGCCTTCCCTGAAACCGATACGTTATAGCAGCTGGCCGAAAGACCGAACCTTCACTCGACGGTCGGCCGGCTGGTATCTCATTGATTTTGCGCGCAGCCGCCACACCAACCCTACGCGCATACCAGTCAGCGTAAACGCCGACCGGTATTACTATGCGATCAAGCTTGCACGGTACAATGAGCGCTTCCTTTCCCGCGCCGGACCGATCATACTCGGCGTTACCTTTTGCAACAGGAAATCCCGCCGCGGCCTCATGTGGTATTGCATCAACACCATTGTGGATCTTGTCGCGCTGCACCCGGCTGGGGCGTTAGGGATGGTGTTCCTCGCCGCCGTCATCGAGGCTGTTGCGGTGGTGGGCATCCTGGTCCCGGGAACGCCGATCCTGATGGCGGTCGCGGGTGCCGCGGCCATGGCGGGCCAGGCGATGTTGCCATTTCTCGTCCTTGCGATCATCGGCGCCGTGATCGGCGATTTCCTCTCGTTCTGGGTCGGCAAGCGCTTCAGTTTTCGCCTGCGCAGAGTCTGGCCGTTCTCCCGCCGGCCCACCTTGATGCCGAACGCAGAGCGGTTCTTTGCTCGATACGGTCTGTTCAGTGTCGCGCTGTGCCGGTTCGTGCCTGTCTTGCGCTCAACCGTGCCGCTGGTCGCCGGAATGGCGGGGATGCAGCGGCGTCGCTTCGTGCTCGCCAACGTCGCATCCGC